>JAHBTD010000002.1:600000-900000 GCA_019638775.1 Fimbriimonadaceae bacterium
CATATGAATCCTGCCGATCATGGCGTTGATATGGTGATTCATAGCTGCACCAAGTATTTGGCTGGACACTCGGATACCTGCTCAGGAGCAGTCTGTACGACTCAAGAGCGCGTAGACCGACTCGCGAAGTGGGAAGTCAACTTCTTTGGTTCTGTTTGTTCCCCGTTTAACGGATGGATGGTCCACCGAGGACTGCGGACACTTCGCGTACGCCTCAAGCAGCACGAGCTCGCAGGAAACATAGTTGCAGACTATCTTGCTGGCAAGCCTGCTGTCGATAAGTTAATGCATGTTGGCCACGAAACTTATCCGCAGCGCGAGCTATATAAGAAGTATTGCCGGGGATCTGGGGGACTCCTTTCGTTCGTCCCCACGAATCAAGATCCCGAGTATGTAAAACGACTCTGCAACGCGCTCAAACTCTTTCGGCTTGGCGTTAGCTGGGGCGGACACGAAAGTTTAGTCGTGCCTCTCCTAATTAAGCCGATCGGTTGGAACGCTGAAACTTACGTAATCCGGCTGTTCTGCGGACTCGAAGACCCCGCTGACATGATCAAAGACCTGGAGCAGGCCTTTGATCTTGCGACTGTTGCGGTTTAGGGAAAATCGGCAATCAACGATCGGCGATGGCTGAAGTCAGCGCGAGAGCTTTTTCGTCCCAAACTCCGATGAGCTCGCTTCCTGGCGGGTCCGTGCGCTTGGACATATCGTAAACCAATTCCAAGCCGGTGTCCTTCATCTGATCCCAGGGGAACCCAAGAGGGTCACTTTTTCGTCCACGCGGGACTGCGATAAACTCGTGGCTCGTGATGTACTTTAACTCTGGGAATCGCATACGCAGGTGCAGGATTAGATACTTGGTCACCTCAACCTGCTCCTTGGTCCACGGGTCCTTTCCGTCCCCAAGATTCACCATCTCTATGCCTATGCTAAAGCTGTTCACGCTCGTTCGGCCCAAGAAGTCACGGCTAACCCCCGCATGCCACGCACGCATAAAGGTAGAGACATGCTGGACGATGCTGCCATCCTTTCCTATCGTAAAGTGCGCGCTGACTTGACTCTCGGGCATTGCGAACCACTTGACCACACTCCCGAGGCTTGAGTTTGCAGTGTGGTGTAGGACGATTGTATCGATGGGCATATCTAACGGTCGTGCATTGTAGTTCGGCGAATCAACCCAAACAACTTTGTTGTATCCAGGTTCCTTCCATCCTTCTGGCACACCCAATCGATCCAGTTCGTTTGTCTGGGCGCTTGCAGTTGATGCTGCGATCACAGGCAACAGGAGGGACATCCACATCGTTGATCCTATTGTAGGCATATTCCATGAACTTTTCTGACGCAAATTTGTGGCTTCCATCACGCCTCGATTCCCCGTAGATGGGATAGCCTGGGGCTCAGGAACGCAACAACCGCACAAGACATTATTCGGTACACAACTTGCGACGCTTGCTCGTCAAGCCCTTCCCTGCCCATGCTGCAAACAGGAAGTAGACTCTAACGAACGAATACATGTCAGAACTTGGCGACCGTAAACAGCTTCTTCTTCGCGCCGTGATCATCGAGTATGTTCACGGGGCGGAGCCAATTTCGAGCGAACTTCTCTCGAAGAAGTACGATCTGGGCGTAAAAAGCGCGACCATCCGAAATGAGCTCGCCGAAATGTCAGATCAGGGATATCTTGAACAGCCGCATACCAGTGCGGGGCGAATTCCCAGCGACAAAGGTTACCGCTTCTATGTCGATCACCTCATTGAGTCGAGCCTGCCCAAAAAGTCGAAAGAGGCCGTAGGCAGTCACGCAGACGAAGGGGAGACGCTGCAACAAGTTCTCGCTCACACGACGGCTTCACTGAGTCGGTTCTTGCAGCTACTAAGCGCGGCGATAACTTACTCCGAGCGCGATCTTGCCGTTCGCAGCGTTATCGTGAGCGCTATAGGGCCGGTGCAAGCATTGTTAGTCGTGGTGCTTTCGAACGGTCATATTGAGAACCGAGTGGTTGAGATTCCGCCGGGACTTACTCTCGACGAGCTTGGCAGTGTCAATGCCTTGGTGAACAAATCCGTTGCTGGCAAGCTATTGCGACAACTACAGCGCGTCAAAGCGCCGATTGGAGCACAAGATTCGACAGCCGATAAACTGCTGCAGATCATCTGGGGAGTACTTCGTTCGATCAGCCGAGAACGCACTCGCGGCAAGCTGGTAACAGAAGGCGAAGAGTTCCTTTTCGGTCAGCCGGAGTTTCGACGAGATGCTGAAGCTTTTTCTGACCTCCTTGCAGCTCTCACAGAACCGGAGGCGCTGTATGAGGCCCTTTCTGGTACGAGCGACCAGACTGGAACGGTCACTATCGGACGTGAGAACCGGAGTGAAAAGCTACGAAAGCTATCTGTGGTGAAACAGACGTTCTATGTTGGAGAGCACGAGGCAGGCACGATCGCGATCATCGGACCGACGAGAATGCCCTACGATAGCAGCATCCCCTTGGTGAACTTCACAGCCAAAGCCCTCAGCGAAGGTCTGACGAAGTTCTTTGGGTAACCGTTTCGGGTGCGGGTGATCGGTCTCGAAACTCGAAGACTCTTTCCAGGTTGCGGTCACATCAAGGCCCCACTTTAGGCTTCGTTCCCGATGAGAGAATAGCGACCTCTGCCGCCGATGCCCTCACGTACTCGCTGTCGAGGACACTTATCCCTACTGGCGCATCTAGAAACTGCAGACGGTCACCATCAATGCGGTATCGGACTTTGCGATATTGGACCTCCCCGTGGTCGCCTATTGAGGAGATATACATAACACCTGGTTCAGTGCAGTACCACATGAGACGGCCACCCCTTCGATTAGACAAACCCGGTTCCTTCCAGTAAACATAAAAGCGACCTACTCCCTTTTGCAAGTCCACAGCGTATTTGGGTTCAAACGGACGGAATAACGCGGCCGGATCTTCCGTGCCCTTCGCAATTCGTCTCTCTCTTTCCAGCGCCGCTTGCGTTTCCGGGTGCACAGGAATCCACAGACCGTACAGCTCAGGGTCATACTGCGGCTCTGGCCTAGTGAGAAACCAAAATCCGCCCCATGCGATAAGCAGAAGCACCACCCCGATCACAAACCTCTCGATCAGAATGAACCGGTTCATGTAACCCTGATCTTAGAATACAACGGTTCTAACGACGCTGGAGGGTGCAATCTCAGGGTGCTTACTCATTTCACAGAGTAGGTGCCATCCGCTTCACGAATGAGATTTAGGGAAAACCTTCCGTCGGGCTTGGCTGGGAGGGGCGTTATCGCTGAACCGAAGTACTCCACTTCATACTTGTGTTGCGTGGACATCTCTGCAGACATCCATTGATACATCGCAAAGATGTTTTCTGCAAGCCTGGGATCGACTGAACCATCCATCGGCTTCACGGGCAATACTGCATTCACCTCATTGAAGCCGGAGTCTTTGAAAGTTATTCGTGCGATCAACTCACCAGAATCTCCAGGTTTGCCATCGGGTTTGATCAGTCGAATTTCTCTGGTATTCAAATCCTTTGTGAGAATGAAAGGAGCCGATAGATAATCTGATTTGGAAAGCTCATATAATGCCTGTTGCATACCTGTCGGTTCGCGCTTGGACGCAATCTGCGAAGTGAAGATCAGAATGCAACTCAGCATGAGGATCGCTGCAAACGAAACGCAGACTACTTTTCGCTTTTTCGTGGGCTTTGCCCGACACATGCAACCCTATGTTACGCGAAACTGGACGTATCCACTATTAAAATCCCTTCCGCCAGCCTATTCAAGCTTCTGAACGAAAAAATTGCTGCGCTATTGCCAGTAAGACTACAAATCCACTACGCTCCTAAAGAAAACAGCCTGCCAATTTGGCAGGCTGCTTTCAAATCCAGAATCTGAACCTGTGCTTAGCTTCCGGCTGCGACCTTGTTTGCCGCCTTTGCAACGCGCGACTTGCGTCGAGCTGCTTGATTCTTGTGAATCGTGCCGTGCTCTGCGGCCTTGTCGATCGCGCTCACTGCCTTCTTGAGGGCATCGCTAGCCGTGGTGGCGTCGGCTGCTGTCTTCACCTTCTTGATGTAGGTCTTCAGAGCCGTGCGTACCGACTGGTTCTGTGCAGCCTTCTTTTGGCTGCGCTTGATATCTTTCTTGCTCGATTTAATATTTGCCATGTTCGAACCGGTTTGCTTTATACCTCAACCGCTAGGATGCGGTCTGAACTTAGTCCTTCTTGATAAACTTCTTCTTCGCCTTATCGAATCCAAGGTCGATCTTCTTAGAGTCAAAATGCCACACCGGCGAGCCGCTTCGCTGGTAGAAGCACTGATAGCTGCTCAGGAGCGATGCCAACAGTCGCCGAGTCGTTCGACGCACGACGTTAACTTCAGCAAGCAGAGTCAGGAAGTCAGCGCCCTTTGGCCAATGTCCCATTACTTCAACGAGAAGATCGAGCGTGCTCTTTCCTTCGATGCCCGCCTGGATTTCGCGAAGTTGCTCCATCCGCTGCGAACTGATGTAAAGGAGCGGATCGGTCTGATCTTCCCATGCGAACTCAAAAACGTTGGGCTTTGCCGTCTTGGTGAGGATGAAAACAGAGCCGCTTTCAATAGCCTGCTCATACCACCAGTCGATCAAATTGAAAAGCAGCCTTGCCTGGTTGTTCGCCCAAACTTGAAGCTCTCGACCGTTCGGGTCGATAAAGATGAGCTCCTGAATGTTCGGCATCGCGTCGATCCAGCCTTGCGGGAACTGACACATCGGGAAAGTACCGAGCTCTCTGTGGATCGATTTGAGCACAAGCCGAGTCTCATTTCCGCTCGACTTGGGCTGAAGGCCGGGGTCTTCGTCCAAGACGTCGGTTGCGAGCGGGTGCTGCAGCAATTTGCGCAAAGAGCTGGAGAGACCGTCGTCGGTCAACTCCACATCGACCAAATCGCCCTCTTCGTTCAAATTGTCCGTTTGAACGTACTGGAAAGGATCGGGGATGCTGTAGATGAAATCCGGCGCAGAATCCGGCTTTCGGAACCTGTCCGCGCCAACCCACCAAATCGCCTTGTCCGCCGTCAGAGCGTCCTTGAGGTTTGCAAGGTCGTCGGGGAAGGTCTTGTTGCTGGGCGTGATCTCGTAAAACTCTTCGAGAAGTTTGGTGGCCGTGACGGAATCTGCCGACGCGTTGATCTTCTTGATCATCTTCGTCACGTCGTCGGATTTAACGTCGATCGGGGCGATATCCTCAACCTCAATCGTGGGGGCAATCTTATCGGCAACCTTTAGCGCCATGCTGACCCACTTCTTCGCCTCATCAAGCGGGTAAACGATGCCATCCGCGCCAAAGACATAGTTCTCCATGTCAATCGCTTCGCCGACGATCTTGCTTGCGTTATAAAGCAGGATCGACTGGGGAGTTTGGGGCGAAAGCTGTTTCCACGCCACCGCGCCAAGCGCCTTCAGCGAGATCGGAGCGGCAATCTTCAGAGCTTCCGCCACAGCGCCAGGCTGTCGGAAGTCGATCTTAGCCAGCTTCTTCTCCGCAGGCTCAACGTCCTCTTCCGTGACACCGTTCAGTAGGTATGCCCGCTCAATCGACTCGTCGTTTGCGACAAAGCCCCAATCTGCGAGCATCACGTTGCCCTTCGGCGACACCACAAACTGCGGGTCCTTGTGCAGGTACGGCAAAAGCATGCCGACGAGCTTCTCGAACGATTCGCCGCGAGCTCGCGAAAGCTCAAGGGCGACCTCTTCGACGGGCATCGGCCCGCCAAAACGCTCAAGCAGTAGCCTTGCGGCTTCGCTAAACGGCCTGCCTTGTCCCTCGATTCGGGCGGTCGGAACCCATCGACGTTCGTGAAAAATGAACTTGTCGGGGTTAGATGCAAGCAACGAACGAACAGCCGACAGCCCCATGCCCGAGTTGGACAAGCGGTCGGCAAGCTCGCTGAGCTTGATGGCGGCTTCGATCTGCGTGAGCTGACTCAGAATGAGTCGGTCCGCATAGGAGCGCGCAAATAATTCTTCTGGCTTGAAGGTAACGGTCTTTGCCAAAGCAATTTCCCTGCGCCGGAGTCGGCGCGAACGTTAATTATGGCCCATAATAGAGACACAATTCTACGTTGGTTTGGGCGTTATGGCCCGGCTATTTCGACGTAATGAAAGCTATGAGGCGCGCGTTCACGCTCATTGAGATGCTGGTTGTCATCGCGATCATCGCGATTATTGCCGCGCTTCTCTTTCCTGTATTTGCCCGAGCGAAGGCTTCAGCCAAGCAAACCACGTGTGTGAGCAACCTCAGCCAGATCGGAAAATCCATCGCAATGTACATGGGCGACTACGACGATCTCTTCCCCCATGCGCTCGACGCTTCCGACCGATACGTCGCAAGCATTTGGCAGCACAACCCCGAATACTTTGCCCGAATCCAAGGCATGCCTATGCTTCATGAGGCTTTGCAAACCTACGTGAAGAACCGTGAGCTCTTCAAATGTCCGGCGGATAACGGCACAGAAGTGCTCGACAACCACTACCCAGATGTTCTCTCCAGCGCCCCCAGTCTGTATGCAACTTACGGCTCCAGTTACTTCTACAGGACAGAGATAGGGTTTCGGTATCTCTCACAAACCGGACTCGAAAGGCTTGTCGATATCAATGTGATGTTTGACGCAGCCGGGCATTGGCATGGCAGCGAGGGCGTACTGCGAGCCAGTGATGACTTTGCGACCTTTACGAAGAAGCTAAGACAATATCGCTACACAACGTTGTTTGCCGATTTCCATGTAAAATCGCTTGCCTGGAGCCAACTTCAACAAGCATGGGCGACACCGCTGTAATCCTTCGTCCCTACGGGATCATCGTCTCGGGTGTTTTGGAGATCGGTCTTGAAGTGGTACGCGAAGGCAGTCGCATCGTCGAGATACGACCGCACACAGGAATTCCCGACGAATATGTGCTGAGCGTTCCCTTCGTCAACGCTCATTCCCACCTTGAATACAGGGGGTTGCAGGGCAAGATTGCGGAAAATGAATTCTTTGCCTGGATCAGAAAGCTCACAGAACTCAAACAATCGCAGTCAATGGAAGAAGTCCGTGCAGCTTGTCTCCTCGCTGCCGAAGAGAACAAAGCAACTGGAGTCGGCTTGATCGGCGAGCACAGTGATCGTCCGTTTTCGGGTGAAGCACTATCGAAGGTTGGAATAGGGGGAATCATCTTTCAGGAAGTGATCACGTTCCTCGAACACGAATCGCCTGATGAGAAATGGAACGCTGTCTCAGCAAAAGCCGATATCAACAAAGCAAGTTTCGAAGGACAGGTTGTGATGTCGCCGCATGCCATCTACACCAATGAAGAATCGACCCTCGTTCGTTTCGGAGAGTCGGGAGAGCCGTTTAGCATCCATATCGGTGAAACGGTTTATGAGAGCCAACTCACTCACGACGGAACTGGACCCTTCGCCGAACTTGCAAGAAAGTTTGACGTTCCCGTACTTCACCTCGGTAAGACAATCTTCGGAACTGCTGAATTCTTGGGCCTCGTCAGACGTGGGGCGCAGTTTGTTCACTGCTGCGACCTTTCGTTGCCAGATATCAAAAAGATGAGCAAGGCCCAGGTCACGGTCGCGCACTGCCCACGCTCTAACTTAGCCCTTCAGAGCCCGCTGGCTCCCATACGAGAGCTGCTGGATCACGGGATCGACGTAGGCCTTGGGCTCGATTCTGCAGCCAGTTCCGGTGCTATCGATATGTTTGCCGAGATGCGGGCTGCCTTGCAAGTTGGTGGCCTGCGCGACAAGCGACTCGCACATGAAGAAGTCTGGAATATGGCAACGACGATGGGCGCTCGTTCGCTATGGCGCGAAGGGTGGGATATGCAGGTTGGGTTTGACGGACCACTGATCGCACTGGACGTAGCCGATTGCCACTCAACTGCCGAGCTGATTGAAGGTGCGTCACCACGGTCGGTAAGGTGGGTTCATTGAGCGAAATTCGGCAAAAAGCTACCGACCAGCTTTACGCGCTCGTCGCGCAAATCCCGGAAGGGCGGTGTGTTCCTTACTCCGTCCTTGGGCGTGCCTTGAGGACGCCAGTAAGTGGTTTCATTGTTGGACGGTGGATGGCAAGCTGTCCCCCTGGTCTGCCGTGGTGGCGCGTTGTCGCCAAAGACGGCTCCATGCCCGTGTACAAAAAAGACCCGAATGCGGAGTTTGAGCAGCGGAATCTGCTGGAGAGCGAAGGCGTGCCGATCGTTGAGGGTCGGGTCGTCATGGATGCGGTGGTGTGGCATCCGGAGTGAAGGCGTTGGCATGTGGTTAGCAGGTTGTTATCAAGTGGTTATCAGGTGGTCGGATACTCATCTTCATGGCTCTTTCGTTGTCAAACATTGCTGATCGCCATTCACGTGCGTACAGCACTGATTGACAGCAACTTGACAACGCCCCAAACACTCCTAACGCCCCACGCCAATCGCCCAACGCCTTCAGCCTAAGATAAACTCTCGCTTCTATGGCAGAACGCTACGAGCCGAAGACGTTTGAGGACAAGTGGAGACAGCGCTGGGCTGAGGCCGAGCTTTTCAAGACGCGCGAGGAGCCGGGGCATCCGAAATTCTACGCCCTCGACTTCTTCCCCTATCCCAGCGGCGCGGGCCTGAGCGTGGGGCACTGCCGCAACTACGTCCCGACCGACGTGCTCGCCCGCATGAAGTACATGCAGGGCTACAACGTTCTGCATCCGATGGGGTTCGACGCCTTCGGTCTGCCCGCCGAGAACGAGGCTATCGCCAAGAAGACGCACCCCGCGCCGATGGTGCAGGAGTACGGAGAGACCTACCATCGCCAGATGGACCTGATCGGCGTCTCCTACGACTGGTCGCGGTCGTTCTTCAGCTCCGACCCGGACTACTACAAGTGGACGCAGTGGATTTTCAAGCTGCTGTACGAGCGCGGGCTGGCTTACCAGAAGCTCGCGGCGGTGAACTGGTGCCCGAAAGACAAGACCGTCTTGGCGGATGAAGAGGTCGTTGGCGGTCTGTGCTGGCGCTGCAACACCCCCGTCGAGAAGCGATTGATCCCGCAGTGGTTCTTCAAGATCACCGAATATGCGCAGAGGCTGATCGACGATCTGGACCTGGTGGAATGGCCCGACGGCATCAAGAACATGCAGCGCAACTGGATCGGAAGATCTGAGGGTGTTGAGTTTGCGATGCAGGTTTTCACCCCCTCCTTGTCAACGCGAAGCGTTGATGGGGAGGGGGCAGGGGGTGGGGAATCTGTGAGCGATCAGCAATCGGCGATCAGCGATCAGCCGGCGGAATCCAAAATCCAAAATCCAAAATCCGAGATTGAGCCCGATTTCCTCGCCGATTTCGAAGTTCGCCCCAAGGAACGCCAGCTCAACTTCCGCGTTTTCACCACCCGCATCGACACGATCTTTGGCATGACCTTCTGCGTGCTCGCGCCCGAGCATCCGCTGGTCGAACAACTGATGAAGATGGTTGAGCCGGAGCACGTTGCCGCGATGCAGGAGTACCGCGAAAACGCCAAGCGGCTGAGCGACACCGACCGCCAAGCAACCAACCGCGAGAAGACCGGCGTGTTCACTGGAGCCTATGCAATCAACCCCGCCAACGGGAAGAAGGTACCGATCTGGATTGCCGACTATGTGCTGGCGACCTACGGCACGGGCGCGATCATGGCAGTGCCTGGGCACGACGAGCGCGACTTTGAGTTCGCTCAAAAATTCGGGCTGGAAGTTAAGAAGGTCATCACGTTGGGGGACGACGATCCCGAACTCCCGTTCGAGTCCAAAGATGGACGCATGACCAACTCGGGCGAGTACGACGGGCTGACATTCTCCGAAGGCACCGATCAACTCGGCGAATGGATCGAAGGCCTGGGCATCGGCGAACGCAAGGTCACCTACCGCCTCCGCGACTGGCTGATCTCGCGCCAACGATACTGGGGCTGCCCGATCCCAATGATCCACACAAAGGACGGCGAGATGCATCCAGCTTCTGACGATCAGCTTCCTGTGCTGCTCCCCGAGGTTGAGAACTACGAGCCCGCCGGAGACGGTTCTTCCCCGCTGTCGCAGATTCCCGAGTTTTTGAACGTCACGGACAAGGACGGCACACTGGGTCGAAGGGAAACCGACACGATGGGCGGCTTTGCCTGTTCGTCGTGGTATTTCCTGCGATTCTGCGACCCGTTCAACGATGAGAAGGCGTGGGATCTGAACAAAGCAAAGTATTGGATGCCGGTGGACTGCTACGTCGGCGGGGCCGAGCACGCGGTCATGCACCTGCTGTACGCGCGGTTCTGGACCAAGGTGCTGTACGACGCCGGGCTCGTGACGGTGAAGGAGCCGTTCCAGCGGCTGATGAACCAGGGGATGCTCCTCGCCAACACCCCTTACCGGAAGCCAAAGGAGAACGAAAAGCTTGAGGTCGGGGAAGACGGAATCTTGATCACGAAGGCGGAGGCCGAAACCCTCGCAGAAGATCAGGTCTTCTACAAATGGGTGAAGATGTCGAAGTCGAAGGGGAACGTCATCACGCCGGAAGAGGCCGTCGATGTGCTTGGCGCGGATGCTATGCGCCTGTACCTGCTGTTCGTCGCCCCGTTTGAGCAGGAAGTGCTGTGGTCGGGCGACGACGCCCAAGGATGTGTACGGTTCCTTGGCAAGCTGTTCCGCTTTGCCCATGAAGTTCAGGCTTGGTACGATCCTAACTGGCGGATGTCTATGCCAAACACGCCGACGAATCCGTTGTGTGCAAAGATCCGGCGCGAAGTCCACAAGACGATCCATAAGGCCACGCAGGACATTGAGAAGTTCGCGTTCAACACTTACGTCTCGTCGATGATGACCTGCCTGAATTCGCTCAACGAAGCTCTCAAGGAGGCGGGTGATACGCCGAGCGACGAGGCCAAGCTTTGCTTCAGCGAGGCTGTCGAGACAATGACACTGCTGCTTTCCCCGGCTGCACCTTTCTCCGCTGATGAACTTTGGGAGTCGCTCGGGAAGTCCGGCTTTACATATCACGCCGACTGGCCAAAATGGCGGGCCGAGCTTGCGGTGGAAGACACACTCAAGATCGCCGTGCAAGTGAATGGAAAACTTCGAGACACCATTGAGGTCGCCGCTGGATCAAGCAATGCGGTTCTCGAGGAACAGGCCAAAGCCTCGCCCAAAGTCCAGACTCACACCGATGGCAAGGAGATCAAGAAGGTCATCGTTGTCCCAGGCAAGCTGGTCAACATCGTCGCTGTGTGATAGCGCGGTATAAAGGGTCCGTATGAAGTGGCAGACAATTGCGATGATACTGGTGTTCGCTGGAGCAGTCGGGTTTATTTGGAACTCGCAATGTCAGAGCGACCCCTATCAAGCGCCTGTCATTTCGTCAGGTTCGGAGTACGCAGTGAAGGTGAAGGAAGCCGAAGACTTATCCTTAATCCCACTATCCAAGTTTGATTCTGGTGAAAAACTGACACCCGAAGATATCGACCAATTGAAGCGCGGCGCTGCCCTAACCAAGGGTCTTATCGGTTTTAGACCAGAGGCCATCACGCTGTTCGTTGGGCTATCCAAGAGCTACTTGGCTCTGGGCGAGAACGGGCAGGCCCACCAATGGGCACAAGACGGCATCGGCACGATCCCACTTAGTGCGCCTGATCAGCGGCTAAAGATTGTCGAGGCAGAACTTCACTGGATTAGTTCGCGCGCTCTTGAAAAGGAGCGAATGTACGATAAAGCCGAAATCGAGGCCACTTACGCGGTTACGCTTCTTGACGGAAACAAGGCTGTTGCGAAGGCTTACCAGGAAATGTATCAAGCCGACGATGCTTATGGGCGGGCGTTGGCAACGTACATGGCTCAGCTTGCATCCATCAAGCTTCAACTTGTTCAGCAAAACTATGATGGTTCTGAGTACACCGAACAGCAGATCAAGGACTTTAAAGCCGAGAGAATGAAATCTGTTCACGATCTCGTGCGCGCAGCGTTGCTGCTCGATCCAGATCATCCACGAGCAAAGCAGCTTGATATGCTCTTGCGGACATCACGGAACGGTTAAGCGGGCGTCGGCTCGGGGTCGTTTTTAGTGGGGTGATCGGGCAGTCGCTGATTTGAGAATAAGGCGATCACAGCCACGCCAACTCCAATCCAAAACGGAATCGTATAGTCTTTGTAGTGCTGCCAAAGCCACGCGCCCGTGACCGGGATGATTACGGCAGCGATGTGGTTCATCGTGACGCCCATTGCTACGCTCGGCGTAAGCTCTCCAGGCCGGACGATTTTTTGCAGATAGGTGCTGTAACCCACGCTAAACGCTTGGATCACGCGATCGACGATAAAGAGCCCGCAGAGGATGTAAACATTGGGGATGAGAGCATAACCGGCGAACACCAGAATGAGCAACCCAGCATAAACCGTCAAGGGCTTGCGCTCTCCGATCCTGTCTATCAGTTTGCCTACCGCTGGCGATACTGCTACCGAGAGAACGAGACTAACGAACTGCAAAACGAGCATCGTCCTCAGTGGCAGGCCATACGCGCTCACGAGGGTAAAGAACACGAAAGTGCCTAGAATCTGCCTTCGGCACCCTTCGAGAAAGGTCAGAAGATAGAACAAGCCGTACTCACGGCGCACGATAATGGGCTGGCGTTTTTGACCCGACGAGTGGTGCGACAACGTCATGCACAAAACGGCCCCAGCTAAGATCGACGCGCCAGCAATGTAATAATAAACGTTGTATCGAGTGAACTGAGGCCACGAAAACAGCGAAGCGATTTTGGCCAGAATGAGCGCGCATCCCAACGCTATTAGGTTCGCAAACGCATACACGGCGTTCATCTTGCCGAGGTTCTTCCCGCTGTTAGCACCCTTCGATAGATTCAGGGTAATCGCGGGTGCGACCGATGACCATGTATGAAATCCAATCGACCAAAGAACGGTAATCCCTACGAGGGGCCAATAATCGGTGAAATGACCCGTTAGGCCGATCCCAATGGCCATGATCGCCAAGCCCAAGGCCGCCACCCGAGCTTCGGCAAGTGCCACCAGGATGCCTGCCATTAGCGCGGCACACAATCCTGGAATCTCGCGGATCGATTCCAGACCGCCGTACTGCAATGGGGTCGCATTGACGATATCTTTGGCGAAGTTCGTAAAGACTCCTCCGTAGATCGAGAACCCGAACGCATACAAGAACGTCGCAATGATGAGGATTTTCCAGTCGAGCTGGTGACGCTTGATGTCTTCCGTCAAACCGTTTCACCTGAGTTCTGCATCAAACTATCCTTCCAAAGCATCATTCGCCGCCGTTTCGCCTGCAACATACCCGGATGACCAAGCCGCCTGAAGGTTGTATCCTCCTATCGGGCCGGCAATATCCAGTATCTCACCGCAAAGATAAAGACCCCTCATCTTGAGCGAACGCATCGTGTGTGGGTCCACTTCATCAAGAGAAACTCCCCCTGCTACGACCTCCCCCTTTTCAATGGGGACATGATGGACATTCCCTAGGGGCCACGCCTTGATCAACTCGATTAGCTTATTGCGGACCTTCTTGGAGAAGTTCGCATTGACAGTCCCCTGAACATAGCCAGCCTTTTCAAGAACACTATCCGAAAGTGCCTCGGGAGCAAACCGCCTTACGAACTCACCGAGAGTCTTCCTGGGGGTCTCAGCGATAAAGGCATCCAGTATCGCGTGTAGCTGCTCAAAGCTATTCGCCTGGGCAAGGTCCACTTCAAGTGAGATCTTCCCCTCACTCATCCTTTCAGCGACAACGCGGCTCACTCCGAGAACGCATGGACCCGAGACTCCATGCCTGGTAAAGACCATGTCTCCAGTCCATTTCTCAATCACTTTGCCTGCTTGTCGGGCTTTCAGGCAAACCTCCTGGAGGGACAATCCTTGAGTAAAGGCAGGTTCGGGGTCAGTGACGATGGGGGCGAGTGCAGGACGAATCTTTTCAATGGTATGCCCCATAGCCTTGGCCCAAGGCCAACCGTCACCCGTGGTGCCCGAAGCAGGATAGGAGCTACCGCCGACTGAAAGCACAATGCGAGGACAGAGGATGTGAGTACCCCCCGCCACGAGCCCCTGAACACCTAGCTCATCGAATAAGACTTCGCTTACTGGCGCACTTAGCCGCACGTCAACCCCTGCCTGAACTAGACGGTCACCCAAGATACGCACAACCTGCTTTGCATCCCCCTTTGTGGGGAAGATTCGACCATCGGGACGAGTATAAACTTCCAATCCTGCATTGACCAGCAGGTCCACGATATCGCGATTGGTGTACCGGTAGAACGAGGGTCTCAGAAAGCGAGCCTCTTTAGGTCGAAACGCACGCAGAACATCCTCAACCTCTCCATCGTGGGTGATGTTGCATTTCCCTCCCCCCGAGACAAGTATTTTGATGCCGATCCTGTTATTCTTCTCGTAAAGTCGCACCTTTGCGCCAAGCTCGGCAGCTCGCAGTGAGGCAAGAATCCCAGCTGCGCCTGCGCCTACCACGACCACATCCGGTTCTACTTCGCCCATGGGGAGTTAAAGTACCTTGCCGAAGCCCCACGTCGGGAGGGCAACGTTCTATCGTTGCCGGTCTATGATTACAGGAATCTGTCGAATCCGCGATTCATGCAGGACCGCGAATTCCACCCAAACTCACCGTAAAGAGGTCTGAATAGTTCGCCCCGGCCGAGCCAATGACGCTCTGGATCAGCACGACCTCTCGAATCTTCAAATCCGGAATCGGCGGCAGATCGATAGCACCGGCAAGCCCCCACCACTTATTTTGTCGCACAGTATGACGGCCACGGGCAACCGTGACATGCGGCCAAAACCGCTTCAGATCAAACTCAACTCCGCACTCAACGAGGGAAGACCGGATTTCCGCACTCAGCGTCAGGAACTCGCCATCAAATTCCAAGCAGGCCACCATCACACGGTCCTGGTGTCCGAACCCAAAGGGCCCCACCGCATGAGGCTTAAATGGTGCTGTCACAGGTTGAAGGCTCGATAATCGCTCTCGAAGTCGAGCGTGAAGCGGCTCGACTGCTCTTTCGGCGAGGTTGCCCATGAACGCAAAGGTGAGATGCATCTTTTCAGGCTTGGTCGGCCTGAAACCCACCGCATCCATAGGCGCCTTCAGCAAGCCCTGTATTTGGACCAATCGTTCTGTCACAGGCTTGTCGAGCCGTGCAGCGATGAACGCTCTCATCCCTCTATCACGGGCTTCAAATGAACCCAGTCGAGCCCGAACATGCTTCGCTTCGGTTTGGAGGCGGGGTTGCTCCCGATGAAGTCGACCGTCAGCGTGTTCTCCCCGGCCTTGAGGTCGAAGACGCCAAGGTCGAACTCCTTCCACATCAGGTCGGGGCTGTAGAAGTCGATGATCCCCGCCTCAACGCCGTTGATATAGAGCCGGTGCGCACCGTAGTCGGTCGCCATGCAGGCGTTCATGCGGACGCGGTACTTCCCTGCGCCGGGGCTCGGTATCGCCACGGTCAGGCGGTTCCCCACCGCAGCATCCATCCACCATATCTGCTTTTCGTCGGAGGGGCCTCCGATCTGCTGAACCTCCGTCTTGCCCCCGTTCGCCGAGAATCGCAGCGACTCGGCTTCGATGGCGTCCTTCGGCGCGTGCTTGAGGCTCACCTCGGGGAAGCGCAGCATGTCAGGGTCGAGCTCGGCGGTCGGCTTGCCGCCCGGCTTGGCGTACCAGAACGCGGCGAAGGAGAACTCGGAGGATGTGTTCGCCCAGTGCCATTTTTCGATGGCAAAGCGCAGGCTCTTGGTGAACGGGATGTCGTCGAAGATGTGCCAGCGCGAGTTGACGGCATAGCCGAAGTTGTCGGGGCCGTCGCATTGCGGCTGTGCGTGATACGGCTTGACGAACGGAAGGTTGCAGCACCACGCATAGCCGAAGTAGTCCTCTGTGCCCGTACCGAAGGTGCTCGGAAACTCCTCCCCATCCACAAAGACCTTCTCGTCGCCCTCGCCCCACCATGCCCGGACCGGGTTGGCGACCGTCAAAACCGCGCCGACGAAGCGGCCCTCGCCGCGAGTGCGCACGAAGTCCATGTCCGCCATGGGGCGGCTTCCTTTGTAGTCGTAGCCCCATTGGGCATGAAAGTGCATCTGTCCGGCAAAGGAGCGCAAAGGCTCAGTGCGTAGGCTGAGGCTTCCGGTCACGGCGACCTTTCCGTGGTTGACAAGCCGGATGTTCGCCTGCCGCGCATAGGGCATGGGCCAGCGCGCGGTGAACTCGCTCCCGCTCACCGACACCGGGAGAGTGTCGAAAGCGTTCGCTTTGGTGCCGGTCTGGAAGAAGTCGGCGATGGGGATGCGGACGCAGGTCTCATCGTCAAAGTCGATCTGAAGCTCCAACGAACGCAGGATATTGTGCTTATGGCGCGGGTCGGTCCAGGCCGTCTCAGCGGGAACCTGGGGAAAGTCGATCTTGAGCTGGAGCAGGCGGATCGCGGCTGGGCCGTTCCCCTGCGACCATCCCATCGCCTGCGAAGGCGCGATGGAGAACGGGTTGGATTTTCCTGGCTGGTCCGGCGGGGCCGTCAGCGACTTGGGCAGATTCAGGCTCGCGAGCTGCTTGGGATCGAAGGTCTCCACGACCGTGCCCTTGGCGTAGGTGCGGAAGTTGACGTGATAGTAGAGCCCCTTGGTGTTCCGTCCCGTTTCGTCGATGGTAATCTTGAGGCTCTTGCTGTAGGGGAACGGGAAGTAGAGGTTGCACCCGCGCGCTGCCGTGTAGGCAAACGGCTCGCCCCACGGCGGAACATTGCCCGTCAGCAGGCCGTCAAGCTTTGCCGTCAGCCGGGGCTCGGCCTCGCCATCGTAGTAAAAGCGCACGACCCCGTTGGGGTTTGCTGACCAGATGCGGACTACCGCACCGGGGCCCTGCAAATCCGCCATCACCCATTCCGTCCGTCCTGCGTTGGTCTCCTTTCGGATGTACTGCCCGTAGTCGGCATTGGCGAACCACTCCGGCGTCCCTTCCCGAACGCTGGCCCGATCATAGCTGCTGGCCTGGGCGCAGGTGTAGGCGGGGTTGGGTGTTGTGGAGAGTCGGGAGAGGTCGGACATCTCGCGCAGAAGCGACGCCGTGGTGACGCGCTGGGCGGGAGCGACGGTCGCAAGAAAGACGATGAGCAATGGAACGAAGAGTCGGAAGGGTTTCATGGGCGGTCGGAAGAGTTTATTCGATGCGCGGGGCGGGGATTCCTTTTAGGGGCGGGTAACAGACTTCCCTCCCCCTGCGAAGCGAGGTGGCTCCACCGAGCAGCACGAGGAAGGAAAGGGGGCAGGGGGTGGGGGTTCCAACCCAAGCTAGTGGCACACCGTGCGCAACCCCCATCCCTCAGCTCACTGCGTTCGCAGGTCCCTTCCCCCTAAATGCAGGGGGAAGGGATTGCTGCCGCGACTTCCTGAACACACTGGAGGGACACTGTCCTCAGTGTCCAAAAGCTCTTGGTCATCGAGGACGATGACCCTCCAGCCTGGGCAGGGGAAGGGGTTACCGCCTGCAACCCAGGGCCTCCGCATACATCCCCGCAATCTCCCGACCAAGCCGCTGGCGTGTAAACCTCCCCCACGCCTCCCGGTAGCCCGCTTCGTCAAGCTCACTTCTCAGTTCGGCATTCTCCGTCAGCACCCCGATCGCATTCGCCAAATCCTGCGCCTGACCCACGGCATAGAGCAGCCCCGTCTGCCCTTCTTCCACGATCTCCTGAGTCGCCGGGATCCGCGTCGCCACCAACGGACAGCCGAACCCCATCGCCTCAGCGGTCACGCGACCAAACGTCTCGGCGTGAGACGGCATGACAACGATGTCGGCCTCGCGATAGTAAGGAGCTACATCCCGTTGGAATCCGGCAAATCGTACCGTGCCCTTGATCTCTAGCTCCCCAACCAGATCGGCGAGTTTGGCTTCGTAGTTCGGCTCGCCGGAGCCCACAAAGGTCCACTCGGTGGCGATGCCTTGCTCCTTCAGCAGAGCTGCCGCCCGCATCGCATCCTCGGTGCCTTTTTGCGGACCAAGCCTGCCGATCACCACGATCTTCGCCGGACGACCCTCCAAAGGCGGTTTTGGCACGAAGGGCTGCTTTGCCTCTTCGTCGAGCGGCCCGTTGGGAATCGCCCGGATTAGCGACTCCGGAACGTATCGCCTCAGCCATGGGACGTTCGTCGGGGATGGGGTGATGACCGCATGGGTCGTCTCGGCAACCAACGCCCGGACCCGCGCGTCAGGCCTGAGGAAGAGTGGCTTTCCGTGTGATCTCAGCTGCTCTCTGGCGTGCCATAAGTGGGGAATGCCAAGCTCCCGAGCCGCCATCGCTCCGGTCGGCAGGATGATCGTGTTCGTGTGGATGAGGTCGATCCGCTCGGATCGTGCAAGCTGGGCAAGACCTTTTGCCTGAACCCGGTTCAGCATACGCTTGCGGATGGCTTGGAAATAGCCCCGATTGTTCAGCCAGTTCCGGAGCGGAAGGACGTGAATGGGGACTTCAAGCTCTTGGAGCGCGTCCGTCAGCGGTCCCGTTTCTGGAATGGCTACGGAGGGGACGACGCCGTGCCCGCGCAGGCCGACGATCATATCCAGCAGGGAGCGCTGAGAGCCGTACATCCGGGCCGACTGAACAACATAGAGGACCCGGATGTCACGCGCTGGCATGGGCTGATTCTACCGGTGAACCAGCCTGTGCTAATCGAAATCAGCCTTTGAGAGTTCCGACCACTTTCGCAGCCATACGCTGATCGCCCGCCATCGGTACCAGCCAATCCTTGATGCTCATCTCGAACTTAACGACGACGCCGTTCTTAGCGACCCACCAAGTCCCATCGGCGGAAACGCCCTCGTCGGCGACCTCTTTCATGGTCACCTTAAACTTCATCGCATCTTTGCCGTTGACAGCCTCTTGCCCGAGGGATTCGTAGTTGTATTCCACCACCGGGGCTGATTTCTCTTCCGCCTTGACTTGGGTTTTCCACGCATTGCCCTTAGCTACCGGCTTGCCTGTGTAAAGGAAAGTTAATGGCGCGAGCATTCTGCGGATATCATCGCCCATGTCTCCTGGAGTCGCAAACACAGAACCATCCTCGGACCACTTCACATCCCAAGGTGGCGGATCTCCCGCTGCGTTGCCATCCACCATGATGTCGAGCCAAGTGATCGTGCCTTTCCAAGGCTTCCCCGAACCACCATCGGCAACTTTGATGAGCTGATTGAAGTTTGCTTCGAGCTGTTGCCCGCCGGCATCTACATTGACCTTACAGGTGTAGGTTGCCTCGTAACCTTTTGTAAATGGAGATTTGAGCTCCCATGTATCTTGGGGAGCTGTGCTGAGAATTGTTGTCGCTGCAATTAAGCTTGTCAGGATCATCGCTTTCCCTCCTTTGGGATGTTGCGCCTACGGCCAGTATAAGGGACGGGTTGCGGGGCTAGGCAATATGGGGGCTATTAGATTTTGGATTTTGGATAAAGGTTGTTTGGGAGTGGTATGGAATGTCTGTCATGCTTGGCTGAACACTCTACACCGGAAAGCCCGAATGCGGATACATTCCAAAATCTAAAATCCAAAATCCAAAATCACTTGACCCATCCCCTGATCCTGCAGGCCTCAGCCACGCGCTCGACAGCCACAAGGTAGGCGGCAAGACGTGTGTGGACATTCTTAGCCTGTCGCATGGAGTAGACGGCGCCGAAGGCATCGGTCATGATCTCATCCAACCTTTCGTGAACATAGCTGATCTTCCAGCGATCAAGCGAGGCGTTT
The DNA here is from genome assembly GCA_019638775.1 of Fimbriimonadaceae bacterium. Lineage (NCBI taxonomy): Bacteria > Bacillati > Armatimonadota > Fimbriimonadia > Fimbriimonadales > Fimbriimonadaceae > Fimbriimonadaceae bacterium. The sequence continues at coordinate 619,787 of JAHBTD010000002.1, forward strand.
TGAACCTGTTCAAAGTAGCTGACCGTCACACCGCCAGCATTGCAGAGAAAGTCGGGGATAACAAAAACGCCATTACTGTGTAGGATGTCATCGGCTTCCGGGGTTGTGGGCCCGTTAGCAAGCTCCGCAATGATCTTCGCCTTGAAATCGCCCGCATTGTCGGCCGTGATCGCGTTTTCTAGTGCGGCAGGGATGAGGACTTCGACATCCAGTTCTAACAACTCCTCATTCGTGATCGTTTTGCTCCCCTTGAACCCAACGACAGAGCCCGTCTTCGACTTGTGTTCCATAACATCCTTTAGTCGAAGACCACTCGCGCTGAAAATGCCTCCCCTTGAATCGCTCACTGCAACGACCGTAGAACCGAACATCGAAGTCACTAATTCGTGCGCGTGCATACCCGCGTTCCCATATCCTTGGATTGCGACCTTGGCGGTTGATAGATCAACTCCTACAGCCTTTGCGGCTTCTCGGAGCGTATACATCCCTCCCCGCGCCGTAGCGTCTCCTCGACCTGGAGAACCGCCGAGCTCAAGAGGCTTGCCAGTGATGATTCCAGGCGCATGATGTCCGTTCATCTTCTCGTACTCGTCCATCATCCACGCCATGATCTGCGGGGTTGTGTAAACGTCGGGCGCAGGCACGTCCACGACCGGGCCGATCTTGTGTCCGACCGCACGCATGTATCCCCGGCTCAGCCGCTCAAGCTCCCCTTCCGAAAGCTCCTTGGGGTTGCAGATCACGCCGCCCTTGCCCCCGCCGAGGGGAATGTCGACGACCGCCGTCTTCCAGGTCATCCACGCCGACAGCGCACGGACGGTATCCACCGTCTCTTCCGGGTGGAAGCGGATGCCGCCTTTGCACGGGCCACGCGCATCGTTGTACTGCACGCGAAAACCCTTGAAAACTCGGGTGGAGCCGTCGTCCATACGCACGGGAATCTGCACATGAAGCTCCATCATTGGCTCGCGCAGGAGTTGGTGGACGTTTGGGGGAAGATTGAGGAGTTCTGCTGCTTGGTCTAGCTGCGCTTGGGCGATGGCAAACGGGTTTTGCATGTCGCTCTGCAGAATACTATCTTCCCGAGTTTCTAGGCGTGGACTATGGTCTTTTGAATGGGGGCATCCTTCCCTTCCCCCTGCGAAGCGAGGGGGAAGGGGCAGGGGGTGGGGGTTCCGGCCTAAGCTCGCGGCACATCGTGCGCAACCCCCATCCCTCAGTTCACTTCGTTCGCAGGTCCCTTCCCCCTAAACGCAGGGGGAAGGGATGACTGCCGCGACATCTTGAACGTGCAGGAGGGACACTGTCCTCAGTGTCCAAAGGCTCTCGGTCATCGAGGACGATGACCCTCCAGCCTAGTCCAGAGGATGCAGCGACCCAATCCTTCCCTCCCCAGTGGGGAGGGACCAGTGAGCGAAGCGAACTGAGGGCGGGGTTATAGGCTTTCGGCACCCTCCCCGCACGCGGGATCTTCGACACCCCGTTCTCTTCGTTCACGGCCTCTCCCTCAAGGGAGAGGAATCTGCAGGCGCAGACCGTCTGCTTGCCATTGCGCTGGAGGGACACTGTCCTCAGTGTCCAAAGGCTCTCGGTCATCGAGGTCGATGGCCCCTACTCACCCACCGACGCAGGCTCGCTCGTCTTCTCATCGCCTTCGTCGAAGAACTGATCCTTGCTGAGCCGTGCATAGACCCCTTTCTTCGCCAGCAGCTCCTGATGCGTGCCGCTTTCCACGACCCGTCCCTTCTCCAGAACGAGAATCTGATCGGCGGCGACGATGGTCGAAAGCCGGTGGGCGATCGCAAAGGTGGTCCGGTCCTCCATCAGCTTCGACAGCGACCCCTGAATGAGCCTTTCCGAATGCGTGTCCAGCGCGGATGTCGCCTCATCGAGGATAAGAATCTTCGGATTTTTGAGGATCGAGCGGGCGATGGAGATGCGCTGCTTTTCGCCTCCGCTCAGCTTGTAGCCGCGCTCGCCTACAACCGTGTCGTAGCCTTCGGGGAGCGAAGAGATGTGGTCATGAATCGCAGCGGCCTTGCAGGCCTCCACAAGCTCTTCGTCGGTGGCGTCGGGCTTGGCGATGCGCAGATTCTCCTTGATCGTGGTATGCAAAAGGTAGGTCTCCTGCGTCACCACACCGTAAAGCTTGCCCAGCGAATCGACCTTGTAGTCGCGCAGGTCCACACCGTCCAAAAGCACCTGCCCCTGGTCCGGGTCGTAGAGTCGGGGGATGAGATAAGTGAGCGTGGTCTTTCCCGCTCCGCTGTGCCCGACCAGCGCGATCAGCTGTCCCGGCTTGGCGTCGAAGCTGACATCGCTGAGCGTGTTCGACTCCTGCCCCTCCTCGTACTTGAACGAGACGTTCCGAAACTCGATCTCGCCCTTCACGCGATCCATATCCACGTCTCTGGCCCCTTCGACGTCCTTGACGTCGCGCGGGAGGTCCATGTACTCGAAGATGCGGGAGAACAGCGCAAACGAGCTCATGATCTCGACCTGCGCGCCCATCAAAGCGGTCAGGGGGAAGAAGAGCCGCACCTGCAGACCGGTAAACGCGACCAGCATACCGACGGTGATGCTCGTGTCTCCATTGCGGATCAGGAGCAACCCCGCCAGCCAGTACACCAAGGCGGGCGCGAGCTGGGTGATGAGCCGGATCATCCCGAAGAAAAGGTACATCACGATGGACGCCTTCACCTGCCAGCGCGCAAGCTCCTTGTTCTCTTTGTCGAACCGCTCCATCATCACGCGGGCATCGCCGGAGGTTTTGGTGAGGAGCATTCCGCTGACGGAAAGCGTCTCCTGCATCATCGAGTTCAGTTCGCTGGTCTGTTCCTGCACACCCGTGCGAACGTTCCTGGCATAGTCGCCGACCTTCTGCCCGATCACTGCGAAGAACGGCACCATTCCCACGCTCAGCAGGGTGAGCCTCCAGTCCATGATGAACATCGCCGTTGCCGTGGAGATGACGATCGCGATGTTCGAAAGCTGGTCGGTGAAGGTGTTGCTGACGACGGTCTGAACTCCGGCAACGTCGCTGATGAGGCGGGTCTGGATGTCGCCCGTGCGCGTGTTCGTGAAGAACTTGAGCGACATGCTCTGCAGGTGGGTAAAGAGCTTCAGACGAAGATCGCACATGATCTTCTGCCCGATCACCACGCTCCAATAGCCGTACAGCAGCGTCATGCCCGCGCCCGCGAGGACGACCAGAACGGTCATGAGCGAATAGGTGGCGATGACGTTCAGGTTCTTATACTGAATGCCGTCGTCGATGATGATCTGGACGAAGTAGGGCGGAACGATACCCAGCAGAACGCCGATCAGAACGGCGATGCCGGTAAGGATCACGTCGCGCTTATAGGGCAAAAACAGCCCGAAAACGCGGCGCATGATCGCGCGGTCAACCTTCGCCGGCTGCTCACCCCCCGAGCTTCCGCCGCCGTTTCGAATCAAAGAATCACCCTCATATACGTTCGCTGAGACTACCCGGCGCCGAAGCAAGGCACTGGGACACTTGTCTACTGAGTAAGATAGGAAGATGCTTGCCTTGCTCGCCCTAATGCTCTCCGCGCCAAGCTTGGACGAGAAAGCCCTCATCGACATTCTCAGCGACGTGACCAAGGCCGACGGCTATCGCTATGCCGCCAAGGACGACAAGGGCGCAGGGCTGGACTGTCTCAAAGTCGAGCAGGTCGGCCCCAAGAGCTACATCGGCGTACACCATTCGCTCAAAGACGGCGTGTTCGAGCTGCGCCTAGTCGAATCGAGCGATCTGCTGAACTGGAAGCACGTCGTCACTCTCGACTCCCACGCGCATCAAGGGACGATCTACCGGTACGGCAAGCGGTGGATTCTGGCCTGGGAGAAGGACGGTCCGGAAGGCAACTGGATTCACGTTGCGGGGTACGACAGCCTGGATCGGCTGCAGTCGGCCCAGCCCGCCAAGACGTTCGACATTCCGCGCACGCTCTCTCCAGCCGCTGAGGGAACGCCCAACATCCGCCCGCAAAGCCGGGACCTGCCCTGGGAGGAGACCCTGCTGGAGATCGGCTTCCACTACTATCGAAACCGGGACGTGGACCGTCAGGCTTCGGGCACGCTGGCTGGGTTTAAGGATTGGCAATGCAAGCCGTTTGCCGTTTGGAATGAGGCGCTGGAATCGACCTATCGCGGCAACATCGGGGACCGCGACCAGTTCGCCTATGGCGGTCGGAGAGTGACGATTTTGGAGGGGCAGCTGAGGAAGCACGACTGGGCGTCCTGGCGAATTCTTCTGCTTAAGGAGTCTGGGGAGTGGCAGCAGCTTGCCATCAAGTCTCACAAGGGCTCGACCTCTTTCGCCAATCCGTCGGTCACTTCTCTCACCCTGCCAAACGGCAAGCCGGGTATGGCCGTCTCCTACTTCGTGCCGAGCCAGGGTTCAGCAGAAGGAGAGTCGGGCGAGTTGGTTTTCTATCGGGAGTTGGCGGGAGACTGACAGGTGGTTGGCAAGTTGTTGGCAGGTTGCTCAGCGACAGATCGCTTTCGTGCTCGCACCCATCGTTCATCGTTCGCCCCTCATCCCTCATCCCTCATCGTTCATCGTTCAGAACCGCCGCCCTTACCACCCTTACTCCTTACACCCCTTACAAACAAGCGGTACCCTTTCCCCATGAGCGGAGACGCCTATATCGGCGCGCGGAAGGAATACGCCAGTCTGAGCCTGGACGAATCTATGCTCGGGCCGGACCCCATCCTGATGCTCCGCGAATGGATCGAGGCCGCACGTCAGACCGGACATCCCGAACCTTCCGCGATGTGCCTGGGCACGGTGAGCCACGACGGACAGCCTAGCGGGCGGATGCTCCTCCTGCGCGGGCTGGACCACGGACTCATCTTCTACACCAACTACCAAAGCCGCAAGGCGGAGGAGCTTTCCGGCAACGGGCGAGCCTGCATGACCTTTTGGTGGCCTGAGATGGAGCGGCAGGTTCGGGTGGAGGGACGTGTCGAAAAGGTGGCAGCAGCAGAGTCGGACGCCTACTTTGCGAGCCGACCCTACGAAAGCCAGGTCGCTTCGGCGGCAAGCCCGCAAAGCAGACCAATCGCTTCAAGGATAGAGCTTGAAAAGTTGGTCGAGGAGCTGAGTGAGGCAAGCACAGATTCGGTGCCACGCCCGGAAAACTGGGGCGGCTATCGGCTCATACCGAGCCTGTTTGAGTTCTGGCAAGGCCGCCCAGCAAGGCTGCACGACCGTTTTGAGTATCGGCTGCACGGAAACGGCTGGGTGATTCAACGGCTAGCTCCGTAGCCCAAGCCGGATACAGATGAAGTCGAGCACATGCTTATCTCGCTGGGCCAATCACCAACTCCTGCTCGAGAACATGCTGTTCAATTGCGCGCTCTTGAGCCTCTTCTTCGCTCTCGGGCCACATCTCAAAAGGGCCACCCTGAGCCGGACTTGTGCTCATCATCCAGCGTCCCGTCACCTCATAGCCGTTCCACTTTCCAATGTAAATGAACGGATATCCGACTTGGTTTTCGTTTCGAGTGACGCGTGTGTACCGACGAACGATATTTACCATCTGGTCCGAAGGGTCGTATTCACCCTCAAGGTTGAAGTCGCCATCGACATCGGTACCTTCGCCCACAAAGTGGTTCCCCGAGAAGAGGATCATGATCTTCTCAGTGAGACGAAACCCCTCCTGAATCGATTGCCCGACCCAGGGTCCTGAATGGCTGGTGAATTCTTTCATAAGTTTGTTGGGCGTTAGGCGTTAGGCGTTAGGCGTTGGGCCTTGGGCCTCACGCCCCACGTCTGATCGCTCACCCCTCCCCCACCAACCCCTCCACCGTCTTCGGCCAATCGTCCTTCAGCAGGCGCGACAGAGATCGGTCGGCGAGCAGGCGTCCCTCGTTTTGACATACGGCGCAATAGTTTGTCTCGTTCTCGGCATACCGAATGCGCTGAATCGGCTTGCCGCAAACCGGACAAGGCTTGCCGTACTTCCCGTGCGCGGCAAAATCCGGGCGAAAGGCCGTGATCTTCCCCTTTCCTGGGAATTTTCCCTTGAACTGCCTGCGCAGGACGTCGGTCCAGTGAACCAGCGTCTCCTGCGTCGCTTTGTAGAGCGTTTCGATTTCTGGGTCTTTGAGGGCATGCGTCAGCCGAACAGGCGAAAGCCGCGCCGCATGAAGGATTTCGTCGGAGTAGGCGTTGCCAATGCCGCTAAAGGCTTTGGGGTTGGTGAGGGCTCTTTTCAGGGTTCGGTTTTCCCTCGTCAATGCATGTCGAAACTCATCGAGCGAGCACTCCAACGGCTCGATCCCGCCGGGGTCGAGCGCGGGCAGCTCTTCCCTGCTCTTCAAAATCCAGAGCGAGGCGCGGTGGTGGGTGCTGACCTCTGTGAGAAGCAGGTGCGAGCTGGGGAATTCGACCACCGCGAGTGTGCTCTTCCCTCCCGGTCGGAAGCTTTTTGGCGGCGTGTCGAACCACAGCAGCCGCCCCGAGATCATGAGGTGAAGAACCAGCAGGCTCCCGCTGTGGAAGCTGACGACGATCTTCTTGCCCAGCCGCTCAACCCCGGTCACCCACTGGCCTTCAAGGTCCTTCGAGCTAGGCGAAACGGTCTTGAGAAGCGACGGGCTGAAGATGCGGAGCCGCTCCAGCGGCTGCCCGACGATGCGCTCCCCCAACGCTTCGACGTAGATGGTGATATCAGGCAGCTCAGGCATGAGGCAATGGAGAGAAATTATCGGATATCATGGATAATGACGCCTTTCTTGACGAGGGCTTTGTAGCCGTCGGTCAATGACAGCCTGTCGATCTGGGTATGGGAAAGGTAAAGCTCCTTTAATTCGGTCAGGGATGCGAGCGCAGAGAGGTCAGTAACCTGCGTACCATAAAGATAAAGTGTCCTGAGTTGGGTCAGATCGGAAAGCGCGGAAACGTCAGAAACCGATGTCCCGGAAAGGGACAGCGCAATAAGTTGGGTCAGAAAAGAAAGCGCAGTGACATCAGAAACCTGAGTCTCCGAAATATTAAGCCACTGCAACCGTGTCAGAGAGGTAAGCGCTAAGACATCAGCAAACCGAGTTTTGTGAAGGTAAAGCTCGTTAAGCAAGGTTAGGGAAGAAAGCGCAGAAACGTCAGAAACCCGCGTATAGGAAAGATCGAGCTTCCGCAATTGGGTCAGGGTGGAAAGCGCAGAAACGTCAGAAACCCGCGTATAGGAAAGATCGAGGTTCTCCAGCCGGGTAAGAGAGGCAAGCGCGGAAACGTCAGAAACCCGCGTATAGGAAAGATTGAGGTTCTCCATCCGGGTCAGGGAGGCAAGCGCGGAAACGTCCGAAACAGGCGTGTCTTGAAGGTCAAGCGTCTGCAGCTGTGTCAGGGAGGCAAGCACGGAAACGTCCAAAACAGGAGTCCCGGAAAGGTGAAGCGTCTGCAACTGGCTAAGGAAGGAAAGCCCGGAAAGGTTCGAGACCTGAGTCCCGGAAAGGTGAAGCGTCTGCAACTGGCTAAGGAAGGAAAATGACTCAAGAATGGAGTCAGACACTTCCTCGTCGAACTCAAGATTAAGAACCATGATGCGCTTGGCATCGTCAACTGTGATTACGCTCGGCGCTACCTGTAAGGACCTCGCAAGAAATGGACGCAATATTTCCAGCCTCTCCTCATCCGTAAGTTCGCGAGTTCTAGGGACCGAAGCCTCCTCACCTTCTTCTTCAGGAAACTGGATGCGGGCAAGGTATCCGAGCAACTCCACATAAAGAAACGGCTTGTATTCGCGGTGCGCTTTTGCTACCGCATCTAGATGCCGCTCTCTGTTTTCAGCCTCAGTCGACTCTTTATCACCCGCCTTTTTCGTGCCCTGATTATGGCGAACAGGCTCAGAGATCTCATCTGGAGTGGTGCGGGCCACTTCGCTCGACCTATGGACTAAGTAAAGCGATTTCCCGCCACCAGCGACAGCGCGACTCCAAGCGCGGAGGAAATTGCGGCCTGATCGATGGAGGATCAGTTCAGTTGGGTCAGGGCAGGTTTCACATCCAGCTTCAGTGCACAGCTTCTTCGTATCAAGACCCGAACAAACCTGTCGGATCAAAGCATCCTGCATCCCCTGCGCCAGCAGGAGCGAGCGGTCGCTGCTTTCCACATCTTGTGCCCCCTGTCTGCCCGTCCCGACGATCGCCGAGTTGATCGCACGGACAACCGCGCGCGGATTGAGCCCTGCCATTCCCTGCAACACGTCCTTGACGATTCCGCGATGCTCCTCAGAAAGCTCAAGCCAGAAAGGCATACCTTCAAGCTGCGCCGTCACAAACTTGACGACGGCATGGTCGCTAGGCGGGATGTGAACCTCAACCTGGAACATTTTGTCCAGATATTGCTTAGCCTTCGCTTCCATCCCGTCCTTCAGGCGTACTTCACCAACCATGTCCTCATAACGCTTGGTGACGATGGCGTCGATCACCAACTTGTCCACGCCAACGATAAAGACCACATTGGGGATGTTCAAGTACAGTTTGATCGCCTCAAGTACCTGCAGCGCGATGTTCGGCAGGCAACGGTCAAGATCGTCGATGAAGATGACCATGCGCGAGTTTTTCTCGGAATAGTAAAGCTTAATCCACTCTGCCAAGGCGTGCTCGAAAGCATTGAAATAAGCGGCCTGCGGAGTGACGTGCTTGCTGTATTCATCCATGATGCCACTGAGGGCTTCCTTCATGTCGAGGGTGGCCGATGCTCCCAATGAATCGGAAGGGTCACTGACTTTCGCTTCAAGCTGCAGGCTACCGAGAGTTCGCACAAATGCCCCACCTAGAAAGGCCCCAAAACGCCTAGCGGCTTTGAGCGCTTTCTCGGTATTAGAGTCTCCGAATTTGACCGAAGCAATGATGACCTCCGCAATCAGGCCCTTCCAAACGTCTTCCTGCTCTTGGTATTTCCAAGGGTGAAACCAGCAGGTGTCCACTTTCACTCCCGCGTCTTTGCTTTTCCCTTTGAGGAAGGCATCCATCCACGCCATCGCAGAAGTCTTGCCCGTGCCCCAACCGCCGCTGAACATGACGGAAAAGGGTGTCTTGGTCTTGGGGTCAAGAATCGCTTCCCACACGGGCTGCAGCCGCCGCTCCAGCTCAAATTGTTCTGCCTCAAGCGCTTCATTGACACGAAGCGCAGAATCATTTAGAAGAATCAGTCTCCTCTTTTGTCCCTTTCTGTTCACCGCCCCATCCATTGGACTATTATACGAGCGGCACAACGACACCCATCATAGATTCAATGAGTCTAGCTTGTAAACGGCATAAGGTTATCTGTGTTCGTTTTCCAGCATCTGGCCCAATTTCCAAATCTTAACTGGCAATTTCACCAGAAACCCCGACGATAAGGACCAATTGGCACGAAGTTCGCGTCTCAATCTCCCGGGAACATCTATCAATCTGATAGACTTACCCTGTTAGATTGCCCCGATGACGTGGGAATTAAAAAGGTTGGTTGGATATATGAAAAGGAATCTTATTTTTGGTGCAATGATGGTGTTGTTCGCAGCGCCGGCAATGTCTCACGCATTGAGTTTTAGTTTTGTGAGCGAGCCGGGTAACCCGAGCGCACTGATTCGATTTGATGGCGACAACGCTCGCACGATCACTTTCCCTGCTGCGGGCAACGGCTTTGACTTTGTCGTTGGCAACTCCAGCAACGGAGCGCTCAACGGTCTGAAGGGCAATATCGGCGGCACGTTTACGGTTGGTGCGATCACGATCAATGGAAGCGTACAAACTGCTCCAGTCAGCGGAACGGGATCTTTCAGCATCTTCGATGGTTTGGACACGCTCACGGCAGACCTGAACTGGCAGGACGTCTTTACGTTCGGCACGCAGTCCGGTTTGAACGTCAACGGAAACACTAACCTGTCGAATATCAGCTACACAGGATCAAACGCCGGTTTAATCGAGTTTGTAAACTCGAACACTCACACGGTGACGCTTTCGACACAGTTCATCCCTGGAAAGACGCTGACGCAGTTGATGGCCCAGGGTGCCGTGCACGAGAATACTTACTCAGGAACATTCAACGCGGTCCCTGAACCCGCAACCATGGCGATCCTTGGTGTAGGCGCGCTCGCGCTGATCCGCCGACGCCGAAGCAAGTAAGCAATCTGCAATTCACTTGAAAGCCGGATGCTAATGGCATCCGGCTTTTTTGATGCCATGCTCCGCCTTCGCGCAACTTTCACGCTGTTTCACGGTCGGTTCGTAGACTCCTTTGCAGAGGCAGAAGTCAAACATGCCCTTGCGGCTGGCGATGGCGACCGCCGAATTTTGTTCTTGTGAATTTCGAGGAGGAGTTATGAAAAAAGTTATCTTGATAGCAATCGGCACGGTCGCTGCGGCAGCTTCGCAGGCAGCTTGGGTGCAATGGTCGGGCAACGGCCACTTCTACGACGTGGTGCTCATCTCTGGCCCTGATCGATCTTGGGGAGCGGCAAGCGCTGCCGCGCAAGGAATGGTCGCGCCAAACGGCATGAGTGGAACTCTAGCGACGATTACCTCAGCCGCAGAAAACGCCTTTGTGTTTTCGCTCGCCGATGCGCCGCAATTCTGGGCGATCGACGGCGCAGGCAACAACGAAGGTCCGTACCTTGGCGGCTTTCAAGTGCCCGGATCTTCCGAGCCAATCGGCGGCTGGTCTTGGGTGACCGGCGAGGCTTGGGGCTTTTCTTCCTGGGCAGGCGGAGAGCCGAACAACTGGGGAGGAGCGGAAGACTGGCTCTCGTTCTTTGCTCAAGGCAATAACCGACTTGCAACCTGGAACGACGTAGGCAATGCACCGAGCTCCGTTCACACGGCTTTTGTGGTGGAGGCCGTGCCCGAGCCTGCTACGATGGCAGTTCTTGGTTTTGGCGCATTGGCGTTGCTACGAAAAAGGAAGAGATAAGCTTCTTTCCATCTCAGACTTTCTATATCTGATAGCTGATAGCTGCTGGCCGACAGCTAATGTGCAACCCGCTCCCAAACAAAAAGACGGGCTGTGCTCTTACTGAGCACAGCCCGATTCTCAATTCTATGTGTCGGAACTTACCAGCGTCCGCCGCCGCCCGAACGACCACCGCCGCCCGAACGTCCGCCGCCACCGTAACCGCCGCCGCCGCCCGAACGTCCGCCGCCGCCGTAGCCGCCGCCTCCGCCCGAACGTCCGCCGCCACCGTAGCCGCCACCACCACCGGATCGGGGCTCGCGCGGGCGTGCCTCGTTCACAGTGATTGTACGACCGTCAATGGTGCTGTTGTTCTTGTCGGCAACGGCTGCCTCAAGCTGATCGGCATCGATGTCGACGAAGCCGAAGCCGCGACCCTCGATGATGCGAGCGTTTGTGCCGCCGTATGCGCTGAAATGATTCACGAGATCGGACTCGGAAGTGGAGTACGGAAGATTTCCGACGTAAAGTGTCTTTGTTGCCATGGTATGGCCTCCTGATATTTTATTGTTCCGGTTCTGTGGGCATTGAGTTCGTAGTGAGAACCGGCCGTTAGGCAGAAGGCTTCAAGCGAATTCCAAGGCTGTGAATCGTAACGCTGCGATGGTACCAGAACAGTGAAGAAAAGTCTCTAGGGTCAGCATGGGTCTAACAACCCTGGAGCCAGCTAGAGTTTGCGACTGAACCAGTCTTCGGGAAAGGGCTTGTTCCCAAAAATGAGCTGGCCAAGCCGCCACCTTGCGTCAGTCGAGTAAATACGCTTAGAGTCCCGAGCTAACTTCCAAACTGCTGAGAAAGCACGAACGTCATCGATCATACATACGATATTGCAAGCGAATAATTGAATCTGCTCGTCTGACGAATCGATCATTGGCTGAAGCAGGGGAATGACTTTGACCCCAAAATTCGCGAGTATCCTTTGGAGGGACCAAGGATCGCCGCGTCCCAGACGCAAAGCCTGTACCATTGCAGGTGCAAGTTTGAAGTTCGGGTACAGGGCAAGTGCGTCCGAGACGTGGCTGCCAATCGCTGACTCTTCTGGACTGTTCAAAAGAGCTTTCTCAAGAGTCTTGTGCGCCTTGTCGCTACCCATCGCGGCAAGTCCTTCTGCCGCACCAAGCTCAGCCTTCCATAGGTACTCTTCCAAAATCGGAATCTGCTCGTCTCCACCTGCCATTCCTAAGGCAAGGAGGTCGGCTCCGACATTACGCTTATCCACTCTCCTTAACACTGCAGAGATCACCCGCTTATCGCCAGTAGCTGCTGCTGCCAGGATCGCTGCAGACGATACTTGTATGTCGGGGTCTTGCTCATATAGAGCAATCAGTTTCGAGGCTAAGCCGCTGTCTGGGATATGTTGCAACGCCTGCGCGGCTCGGTAGCGAATAGTCTTATTCCTGCTTTCCAAAGCAAGTCTCAATTCTGGGACAGCGATTTTGCCGTATCGACCAAGCGCTATAGCTGCGACAAGGCCTGTACTGTGCGAAATAGATACAGCATGAAGGCTGTCATAAGTATCGAAAGCAGGGTCCCTGGCAAGGCGCTCGATAAGCAAGGGAATGCCCTCCTCTGCTTTGCAATTTGCAAGGACGTCCATCGCCAGCAGTTCATTGCGCCCCGCTTCAAGTTCGAGAATTGCTATCTGGACGGCGCGTGGGTCCTTCAACACACCCAAGCCGCACATCCCCGCTAGCTGATCTTCCTTGTCTGAAGATGATAGAAGACTGGCAAAAAGCTTGGGTGCTTCAGGCGGGCCGATCATGGCGAGAGCTCTGGCGCAGCCAATTTTTTTACCCGGACGAGTGCCTCGAAGTACTGCTTCAAGCGGCTCGATAGCCTTCGCACCGTACTTTGCGACGGTCTTGTCATTGGGATACGCCTTACAGAGATTGTCGACCTCCGCGTTGAACTGCGTCTGAGAAAGCGCCAGAAAGAAACAGGCAGTTGCAGTTGCGGCAGTTCCCATGATGGCTCCCATTTAGCAGACGGTCCAGCAAGCTAAGCGTTCTGCCAACCAATCCTCCACTCTCAGATATGGTACAGGAAACACGTAGAACCAAGCACAGCGAACAAGCCGTTCCAAATCCGAAGCCGAGCTAAGTAAACTCCACGCATGCCCGAAGACACCAAGCCCGCCGAGGCCAAGGAAGAGAAGAAGGAAGACACCTACCCCCTCGACACCGAGAAGGACCCCGTCGTCACCGAACACAAGCTAGGAAGCCTGGAGTACACCGCCACCGCCGGAATGCTCCCGCTCAAAAACGAATTCGGCGAGACGGAAGCCGGCATCTTCTTCATGGCCTACACCAAGAAGGGCGTGAAGGACCCCGCCAAACGACCGCTGATGTTCAGCTTCAACGGTGGCCCGGGCTCGTCGTCGGTCTGGCTCCACCTCGGCGCGGTCGGCCCCAAGCGCGTCAAGATGATGCCCGACGGGGACATGCCTTCCCCGCCCTTCGAGCTGGTAGACAACCCCGAAGGCTGGCTGGAGCACACCGATCTGGTGTTCATCGACCCGGTCGGAACCGGGTTCAGCCGCCCGGCAAAGAAGGACGGCGGCAAGAAGTATTGGAGCCTTGAGGGAGATGTGGAGTCGATCGGCGAATTCATCCGGCTGTATCTGACCCGCTACAAGCGGTGGGCTTCCCCGCTGTACCTGGTCGGGGAGAGCTACGGCACCACGCGAGCGGCGGGGCTTTCGGGGCACCTGATCGACAAGGGGATCGCCTTCAACGGCATTGTGCTGGTGAGCAGCATCCTCAACTTCCAGACCGCCCGCTTCAACAAGGGCAACGACCTTCCCTACCTGCTGTTCCTGCCCACCTACACGGCGACGGCCTGGTATCACAAAAAGCTTTCGGGCAATCGGTCGCTCGAAGCCGTGCTCAAGGAGGCCGAAGCCTTCGTCGAGAACGATTATCTGATCGCCCTTGCCAAGGGCGACTCCATCCCCGAGGCACAACGGAAGCGGATCGTGCAGAAGCTGGTTCAGCTGACCGGGTTGAGCCGGGCATACATCGAAGCCACCGACCTGCGCGTAAACATCCACCGCTTCTGCAAGCAGCTGTTGCGCGATCAGAAGCGCACGGTTGGACGCCTCGACAGTCGCTTCAAGGGGATCGACGAGAATGCTTCTACCGAAAACCCAGAGCACGACCCTTCCATGTCGATGATCCTGCCTCCGTATACGGCGATGATCAACGACTATCTGCGGCGGGATTTGGGCTGGGAATCGGACGTGCCGTACTACGTGTTCAACCCCGGCGAGCTGTGGAAGAACTGGACCTACGGCGACGCGGCTGCCGGACACCCAGACACGAGCGAGGCCCTGCGGTCGGCGCTGTCCAAAAACCCGCACATGAGGGTGTTTGTGGCGTCGGGCTACTACGACCTGGCAACGCCGTACTATGCGACCGAGTACACGCTGGCCCACCTCGGCCTGGACCCGTCGCTGAGGAAGAACATCAGCACGGCGTACTACGAAGCCGGACACATGATGTATATCGACGAAGGGTGCCTGGCGAAGTTTAAGAAGGATGTCGCAGGTTTCTTGGAAGGGAAATAAGAGTCGACTCCCTTCCTTTCACTTTTTCGGATAAGATGGGCACCCCTCAACCGTGAGCCTCCCTGCACCTTATCTTCGCTTCGCGCACACTTGCCTCCAGCTCAAATGCGGGAGAAATACAGTCGTTTGCCAAGTGTGCTAACTGGATCAGTGCCACCCCCACCTCAATCCTCCCCCATCGAGGGGGAGGAAGTTAATTTGGGAATCCAGGCGCGGTCTTTGTCAAATGCGCTTGACCCTGGTGATAGCCGGGATGGTAGGCCATACGGGCAAAGGCGCCGGTGCCGTCGATAATCGGTCCGAGGGCGCTCGTGATCTGCACGGCACGGATGTCTGGAGCAAGGTTCTCGATGTGCGCCTCGACCAGCTTTCGTCCCTCATCCAGCGCCCACGAAATGCGGTCGGGCGTGATCTCGTCGGGAGAAAAAGGGAACGGATTGTCGTTAACGACGCCATCGGTAGAGGCGGATTTCACACGGGCAAGCTCACCTTCTGGAGTTTGTCCAAGCAGCTGGGACATGAAAGAAACCTCAACTCCGGCGACGTGGATGGCCATTTCTCCAATCGTGAGCGCATCGTCATGAAGTCGCCAGTTAAGCTGCTCCTGCGTGAGGCCAATGACTGTATCGTCGAATCGCCCCCGAACCAGCCGCCAAGTTTCGCCAAAGTCGCTCATATGGAAAAGGTACCTCCTGGTCGAATCGGCGCACCGCGATCCGCAATCTCGTCCTAAGAAATCCGCCGTACAATGAAGTCATGCAGAGAGTGATGCAGATCTTCGCGATTATATTTTTTCTCTTTCTTGGGGCTACGGCTGCGATCTCCTCCCTGCAATATCGTGACGGGCGCTGGCACCCACAAGGCTGGTTGGTACTTACAATCGTCTGTCTTGGTCTTGCCTACTACACAGCCACTCTGAAACCTAACCGGCGCTACTGAAATCCTTGTGCGGATCGCTTCTGAAGTAGAATCCGGTCAGAGGTATTTCCAAATGAAACTGATTTTCTTACTTGTCATCGTTTCTATCGCCTGCATTGCAGGTTCGCAGGACTGGGCAAAGAGCAAGGTAGACGCTTCACCGAGACACCAAGAATGGGTGGAGATGAAGTACGGAAGCCGAACGGTTAAGTCGTTTGTGGTCTACCCAGAGCGGAAGGACAAGGCCACGGTAGTCGTTCTCATTCACGAGATTTTTGGCATGACCGACTGGGTGATGTCGGTCGCTGATGAACTTGCCGCTGCAGGATACATTGCGGTTGCTCCCGACTTCCTTTCGGGGATGGGCCCTGGTGGTGGACGAAGCGATTCCTTCGATGCGGGTAAAGCACGGGAAGCTGTAAGTGGGCTCTTCCCTGATCAAGTGACGGGCGATCTCAATGCAGCTTGCGATTATGCAAAGAAGATTCCGAGCGCAAACGGAAAGGTCGCCGTCGCCGGATTCTGCTGGGGCGGGAGCCAGACTTTCAGATTTGCGACCAATCGTAGTGACCTCTCGGGAGCTTTCGTTTTTTATGGTACGGGCCCGACCGATAAGGCTTCTATCGACAAAATCACATGCCCGGTCTACGGGTTCTATGGTGGGAACGACAATCGTGTAAACGCGACGATTCCCGACAGCGAAAAGGTGATGAAGGAGTGCGGCAAGACATTTCAACCCGTGATCTACGAAGGCGCAGGACATGGTTTTATGCGAGCAGGGCAGCAACCGGATGCCCAAGAGGCCAACAAGAAAGGCCGTGAAGCAGGTTGGAAGCGCTGGCTAGAACTGCTTGGCAAGATGTAGTGCCACTTTGCTGATGGACAGAAACAGTAGGCCCCTAAGTTGAACTCAACTTAGGGGCCTACTAAGCTTTTGAAGCGGTCAATCCCTATCCGCCAAAATCCCAGGGCTCGTTAGTGGGGAGTTCCTGAGAATACGTGATTCTCCAGCCATTTGCGGTCCACTTCATCGTCTCGGCAAACCGCATTGTCACCTTCATAGGTACCCACTTGCCATTATCCTGTGTCTTATAGGTCAGCTCCATCTCAACCCATGCCACAGCCTCTGGGCCCTGCCTGCGCACGTGCTTGACGGCTGTCTTCGTTTTGACGTCTCGAAGCACTCTGAAAAACATCTCAAGCTGATCTTTGGACTCGGTGTACGTCATCCGATTGCCTTCCGTGTCCACGCCGACAAATCCCTTGTCCAGATAGGACATGAGGCCTTTGACATCCTTTTTCGCGACCATGCCGTCCCAGCTTGCATAAAGCTTCTGCATGTCCTTGCGAAGGACTGCGTCTTCTGCCTGTCCAAAGCTGCTGACAGCGAGGACAGCCAAGAGAAGGCTCATTGCTATTCTTACTTTTTTCATTGAGGGTCTCCTTAACTGCATAAGCATAACTTGTACTTAGCATTTTGAAAAGCGCTGACAAAGTAAGTCAGCTGCACTTATGAGATCTTTCAATTCTTGCGCTGAGAGGGCGGCACTCTGGCAATCTCCGGAATGTTTGGCAAGCCTTCTCTGGGCTTCATCGAGGCTTCGAGGGCTCCACATGAAACAAAACTGTCAATCACCGAAGTGCTGTAACCCAACGGTCCTTTCAGCTCGGCGAGTAACTCGGATTCGGTGAGCTTCCTCTCTTCCAAACCACCGGCGGTGAGCTCAAACTTATGGTTTCCGCTAAAGACAATCATCCGATCCGGTTCGTTGCGGCGAATGTATAGGCGATCGTTGAAGATACTCTGCTCGCGGGAGCGTTCGTAGTTTGCGTGATACACCTCTTCTGGGACTGCCCATTCAAGCATCTTGAACACGATCATCTGGGGCAGCGGCGGCGCAACAGACCAGATATAGAAGCTATTGCCGTCTGGGTCCACTTCGCTGTGATAGACAGGGTCGCTTTGAATGTGCTCTTCTCCCCGATTGAGCGGCAGTGGTACGAGCGTATGCATCGAAGAATCAAGCAGCCACTGAACTCCGTCGAGCTTCACGATGACTGTGCCGTGGTTATCCGTGCCCATATCCCAAACGGATGCTGTGGCGCGTCGAGCATCAAAACCTGCGCCTTTGAATAGCTCGTAGCAAGCGTTTGTTGCCGACCAGCAGGTGCCACCAGTGTTGTGTTCAAGCCAGTTCTCGAAGAATTCATTGGCTGTATTGCCCGGTAAGGGCCCTGGATTGCCTGTTCGCAGTGCAATCAGCTTGAGAATATTGTCAGCCGGAACATGAAGACACCAAGCTCGATACAACTCTTGAAGCCCCTCAAAATCCTTCTCGGGCCGGGTATGAAAACCCAGCTTATTCAGGATAAAGGCCAAAGGCGTTGCTGAAGAACTTGGCATAACTCTTTGACGACACCAGGCATAAGCACGCAGTAGCTCTGGGACGCACGACCCACAGGTCGACTGCTTTCGGCATTACATGATTCGATTGATACCACTGCCCTGCACAGGAAAAAAACTTACTTTGCCTTGTCGTCCCATGTTATCTTGAATTTGGCCTTAAAGGGTGAGACACGGTCGTCGATTTCGATTAGCTGGACAGTCACTCCATTGCTTTCAAATTCTTCAAACCTTTGGCTGGGCTGGCAGTACTTTGCACCCTTGGAGCATTGAATCTCGAAATCACCCCCAGTGTCCCCTCCTGCATACCAAAGTTTTGCTCGTCCGCCAGCGATAACGACTGTTGAGCCAAGAGTCATCGTGGCTACCTGAGGGCTTTTGGCAAACGTACCGAGTTGAAGTCGCTTCGCTGCGAAGAACGGAACAGCAACTGTGAAAAGTACAGCGCCGACGAGGATAATAACAAGTTTCGAGCCCATTTCTTACACCTGAAATGAATTGTCGGCATTCTTGAGTCAGCCTCATAACCCCGAATGTGCCCGTTCCACTGGTTAGAAAACAGGACGACATATCAATTTTCACCATCGGTGCAATCGCCTCCACAAGTGATACGTCATCATTACTGTATGCTTACCGCCGCGATATGCCTATTTACAGTCGGGATGGATCTTCCCAGTAATCCCAGCTTTGACTACTCTGGAGTGCCCAGCCTTCCGGGAGTGGCTCTCAAGTCCCACGGGGTTCAGATCGATATGTCGAAGGACAAGACATCGACCGTAACGAGCACCACCGTCTTCAAGAATGAGAGCACAGCTCCTGTGACTGTCACCCTGACCATCCCGCGCCGCAGGGTCGGCGACGACAAGTCGGGGAATCCGACCTTCACCGTTGATGCAAAGTGGGACAATCTCCCGATGACGCTTGCTATGCCTGCAATGGCGCTGAGCGGAGAGAAGATTGGTCCAGAAGAATATTTCTATAAGAACGATCTCACCAAAAACGTGACCTTCAAAGCCGGGCAGACAAGCTCGCTGAAGATCAGCTATACGCTTCCGTTTGGGCGTTGTGGATATGAACAGAAGCAGAAGATGACGGGCTATGCCTTTGACACTTCGAATATGATCGGATTGTTGAGCATCTCTTACCGGTATGGCGGACCGACGGTCTTCCACTTGCCAGAGGCGTTTCCGAAGGATTGGGGATGGCAGATCGGCACCAAGGGAGCTTTCGTTCGCAAAGAGAATTTCAAGCCCAGCGGTGAGCTTACATACATCACGTTCTATCCGGGCGGATTCGACAACATCGGCGGCGGCAAACGCGGTGGCGGTGGTGGAGGCAGATAGTTCTTTACGAATCTCTGCGCTTGAGTTAGACTGACATCATTCTTGGAGGACAAGATGAAAAAATTGATTGCACTCTTTTGTGTGGCTATCGCCACTTGCGCTTATGCCGGTCCAGCCCCCGATGCAAAGACGGCCTTTGAAGCTTTGAAGAAGCTTGAGGGGTCTTGGGCAGGAAAGATGGATGGTGGAATGGAAGCTAAGGTCATCTACAAGCTGACGGGTGGTGGTTCGGCTCTCGTCGAAACTCTTGCACCCGGCACTGAGTACGAAATGGTCAGCGTTTATCACCTGGACAACAACGACCTGCTCATGACGCATTACTGCGCAGCAGGCAACCAACCCACGATGAAGTACAAGCCAGGCAAAGATACAAAGACTATCGACTTTGAATTCCTGCGTGGATCAAACATGAAAGCGTCAGACATGCATATGCACAGCCTGACCATTAAGATGATCTCAGACGACAAGATGGAATGCAACTGGACCAGCTACGACAAGGGAAAAGCTGCTGGTACGGCGAAGTTTGAGTACACCCGGGTCAAGTAAGCGGCTCCATCTTTGATTGATCAACGATTCCAGAAGGATGCCAGCGACCAACGCTCAGGCGTTCGATTCATTCTGCGCCTCTTGATCCAAATGTTCAAGAGGCGCGGGAGAGCGTGACGCCACTGACGAATGCTGCCTGAGCATAATCGCCAGTTCTCCAACGATCCCCTCAAGCTTTTTGCGTCTCTTGCGGGAAAACATTTGATGGAAACCATAACCTATCGCAACGCTTCCACCAACAAGAAGAGATGTCGTTAGCGCTACGATTGAAATCGCCGTTCCAAGACTAAGAAGTAAAGAGCATACGACACCGGCACCTACCAGTAATGAGCCAATTAAGGCGGTCGTCAGACAACCGATGTTTGGCGAGTGCTGCGCCTCTAACCTAAATCGTGTACGTCCATTCTGCTCACGGGTTCGAAGGGTCAACTCTCGAATAATCCAGTTATTCCATTCCCGCGTTTTGCCTTCGATCCGGGTGAAGCCCTCAAACTGATTAAACGAAGTTAGGGCGGTGATGACGTCAGTCCAAAGTTCCTCATCCATGTCACCATCGATGGTCTCATCCAAAAGCACAAAAGCACCCTTGTTCGGAGCGACGAGAAGCGGCGTCTGCTTGTCGTAATTTAGAGCGGCCCGAGTAACGGCCGACTCGTCAATCCCAAGTTCGGCGGCTATCTTTTGAAGCTCGTGCAGCGTTACACCTTCGCTTTCGGTCGGCTTTCCGTCCCTACCCTCAGATTCAGCAAGACGGGACAAAATTGCCGCAACCTCACTTTCGCTGTAACGCCTTTCACCCATCTTTCACCGTATCCAAACCACTACCTTATCAGGCCAACGATACCGGAATCACGCTGGTTGTAAAAACATTTGAGATGTGCGGCAACCTTCTGAACAAATCTTCTAAGTTTGCACACTCACATTCTGATAGTGCATCCAACCCTTGGAGAGAAAAATGAGATATCTTTTGTTCGCCCTGATCTTCGCCGCCCTTATCGGTTGCGGCAATTCGACAGAACCTGCCCCTGACAGTGGTGGCGGCAAGGCTGGTGGTCCAGACGTTAAGGTCGGCACTGAAGGCACCAGCATGAACAAGCCGATTGACGGCCTTCAGCGCTATGCGCTGGGAGCTCCGATCACCGAAGGCAACGTCACGGTCGTCCCTGTTTTGCTTGTGTCAAACAACGAGCAGGAGCATCAGGAAGATTACATGTCACTTGCTGAAGCCAAGAAGCTTGGGCTCGTTGAGATAAGTGAGCTTGGTGGAGGCGGTCAAGTGAGCCACCTCATGGTTCACAACATGGGCAAGAAACCGCTGCTTCTCCTCGCTGGAGAGCTCATGCTAGGAGGTCAGCAAGATCGTGTCGTCGCAAAAGACACCGTTGTCCCTCCGGGCGAGCAGATGAAAGTCCCCGTCTTTTGCGTCGAGGAAGGTCGCTGGCAAGGGGGAAAGAATTTTGAGTATTCGAGCTCAATGGTTCCCAATTCGGTTCGTGACGACGTCATGAAAGGCGAGCAAAGTGAAGTGTGGCGCAGCGTGCACGGATACAACCAGGCGGTTGGCGGATCGGCAGATACAAGCAGCGTTCGTGGTGGCCAATTTGCCAAACAGGTTCAGGAGCGCGTTGACGCTGACATCAGCGCCTTTCTTAAAGCTCTGGACGGTCAGAAGGATGCTGTCGGGATCGTGTACATTGCCAACGGAGAGATTCAGAGCTTCGACCTGTTTGGCAGCTCTTCCCTTCTCAAGGCCAGTCAGGAGTCCTTACTAAAAGGGTTCCTTGCCGATGCTGCTGCAAGGCCATCGGATAAAGCAAAGAACGCCGACCTAAAATCGGTTGAAGCTTTTATCAAAGAATCCTTACTTGGCAACCGCAACCAGACAACTCTTGCCGGACGAAGCGCTGGCTGGAACGTGAGTGGAACGAACGTCACAGGAGCAGAGACAACTGTCGAGACGGCATCAAGACCCGCATTAGGTGCAGCTGTTGAGCAGAAGGATCTCCTGCACGGCAGCTACACTCCAAAGAAATAGAGATCACGTAGCGTTGTGCTGTGGTTTTTGGTGCTTTCCAAACAGAGAAATACTGTTGCCAGAACACCTTCAATGTGAATGCTTCGACAACGGGGCCACTTTTTCAAGTGACCCCGTTCGGATTATTCAATGAGTTGCCCTAAGCAGACTTCTTACGGCGGCGGCGGGCCAAAGCTACCAAGCCCAAACCAAGCACAGCCATCGTTGCTGGCTCAGGAACGGGCGACGCACCACCCAGCAACAGGTCATAGTCACCAGGGGCCATACCACTCACGCCGAGATAGAAAGTTCCAGTGTATGGAGCGCTGTAGTTCCAGATGAGAGAGTCCGTGCTGTAAGTGCTTCCACTCGTCATGAACATGTCGCCGCTGAACTTAATGTCGGTATTGCTGAACAACACCGAACCACCTGCATCAATCAGCGTGATGGTTGTGTTCGTTGGCGATCCGTGCGTTAGGTGGGAGAAGGTATTCGCAATGATGGACGTCCCGATGGTCGTCTCGAACTTATAGAGATCAAGTTGACCCGGGGTGCTCGTCTTGCCCGTGATGTTCACAGCAGAGATGCCAGTTAGCGGCAATGTGGAGCCGAAAACTGATTGTGCCGTCGCAAGCGTGTCTTTCGGGCCCAGCGCCTCAGCTACCGTCGTGCCCAATGTTGGAGCCACACCGTCTGCAAACTCCAGCTTCATTTTCTCAAGCAAACCGAAGGAGCGAGGGGAGCCTCGGCGAAGACTGGTTAATCCGGTCGCACCGGTCGCCATCATATGGTCATTCTGCTGACCCGTGACTCCAAGGTAACCCGGGGCGGCAATGGTAGGGTCCCCATAACAATCGAAGTGCTGCAAGCCCAGGTTGTGACCGAGTTCATGCGTTGCCGTACCAGCGATCGCGACAGCGAGTCTTTCTATGTTCTCTGCCCGCGTAAACATGCTCTTGAAGATCATGTCGTCGAAGTTCTTGAGATACATATACGATATATCGTCTTTATGTGCGTTTCTCCAGTCCAATCGTGTTGCCATCCCGTAGGTGGACGTGGACGCAGTTGACGCTCCGAACTTGATCCACTCGAACGGACTTGAGGGTGTAGTTTCCTTAAAAACGACGGTATAGCCCATATAGTGAGCCTCCATCGCCGCCTTGACTGTGTGCTTAAAGTAGAGAAAGTCGGAGGCGGTGAGAGCATCTTCAGGAGCTGTGTATCCCGCTGCTTCCCACGCTGCCACAATGTTCGGCGCCGCATCAGTCCAATCGAGGTAAACATCGATTGCAGGTGAGAGCGTCGCCAACCCAGCAAGGGCACCACAAGCCAAATATTTCGTTAATTTCATAGTAGACCACCATGAATCCAGGCGCTCCCCGAGCCTGAAAGTTGCCTTTCGCAACATGTTCCAGCTCAGTGTATAGGATTTTCCTGAGCTTGCCAACCGTGAAATTACCAGGTGGTCAACGATGTACACTCCATTAATCGGCGGAAGCAAGGTCTAGGGTTTGTAGACCACACCCTGCCGAGCCATGAGCTCATCCATGTCGATCCGACGAGCTTCCTTTGCCGTCTCTTTTGGGATATCCAGAATCACGACTTTCGAGAAGTCGCCTTTCCGAAAGAGCAGCATCTTCTTAGCCTTGAGGTCGCATACTTGGCTGTACCAGCTGATCGACTTCCCTTTCGTGGAGTTAAAGGGCATCGTGTCCTCAAGAAGGGAACGCACCGAATCCGTGGTCACACTACTCTGCAGACCAAGGACGGATTGGCACTTGTTGTATCGCCAGCAAGAAATCTTATCTTTGGGCGTCTCGCTTGTCCGGAAGTTAGTGCCTACCTGAAAATCGGCCGTGCCCCGATAGGTGATGGCATTGCGTTCGACGATTGCCGACGCGCCAGTTGCGTCGCCGATCACCATCTGGCCAGCCGAAAGTCCAACCCAGTCGTAAAGCTGGATCATGCTGATCACCTCTGCCACCGTTGCGCAGGAACCAATAAACTGCTCAGCTAATCCGATGCCTGCTTTGGTCTTCCCAGCAGGTCCCTCGTCCTTCTGAGGCAGGGCGTTATAGTCGTAGAAAATGCCAGCCTCGTTCATTCCTGCCTGGGCTGTTAGCGGGAAGCTGTTGTAGCCAAACGTGACGAAACCGTACTTGACCTTCTCATTCTTTGGTTGAAACCGGACCCAGTGCTTGTCATAAGGCACCTCGTTCGACATATCTTCGTTGGCACCCATCAGCACCTGACCATTGCGAGCGACAAGGAAGATCGTACAAGCCAGCGTGTTGACATAGCCAAACGCAAGTAATCCTAAAGCCAAGAGACGCAGCATCATTCTTTCACTGTACACCGTAGTAGATGCCTATTCGGTACCTAGTAAAGAAATCACATGTGCTCAAGCGCTTCGCTGCGCTCAAAGCCGTGCTTGGCCCTGTTTTCCTTCTTATAGCGCTTGTGGTCAATGAGCCTGCCTGTCCACACCCATCTGTCCCGGAGGGCTGAGCAAGTCAATGATATGCGTTTCCTCGATGGCATCAACACCGTGCGGAAAATTCGAAGGAAGAACGACCACGTTTCCGCCTGTAACTTCCACTTCGCGATAGCCGGGTTGGTCGGGATCGCCCAAGCGCCACAGGACTCGCCCAGAGACGACATAAGCGATCTGCTCGCTCTCATGGTGGTGGGTGGCAATATGGCAACCCGCCTCCAGTGTCACATGGGCAAAGAGAATCCTTTCTCCTCGAACACGTCGAAGATGGATTTTGGGAACAGGTTGCTCGTGGCGCACATCGTCCAGATTGTAGATGGTAGCTTCCATCCTTGAAGTTTGACACTTTCGAATCTAAACGCCAAGTGGGCTTCCCCGAATCGGCACCATATTGCACACAAATGCAAATCTGGTTCTATTCAAATGAAGACCGTGTCTACTTCTTCACATATTGCTTTTCATATTGGGCTATAAAGTCTGCAACTGGCATCCGGGAGATAGCTCTACCTACAACATCAAGAGCAAGGTCGTCCAACTTCTTGAATCTCACACAGCTCTTACCCATGTCAAGCTTCTTTCCGGTGGCTTTGTACTCCTTGACAAACCTGCTGGTTGACTCTTCGTCGCAGTAGATGCAAAACAGATAGACCGCCATGTGGTTCTTTTGGGAGGCTATAGAGGCAAAGGGCAGTGGTTGTTCCGGGTCGCAGTGATAGCCTTTTGGGTAGATGCTATGAGGGACAAAATAGCCGATCATGCCGTACTGCATTCCCTCTTCGTAGCCCTCAGGCAGGTGCTTCCTTATCATCTCTCGGACAGTTGAAATCGCTTCCAGGCGATCTGCTGGAAGTTCGGCGAGATACTGCTCAACGGTCGCGGCCTTGCTTGTCATGAGCTTGTTTTACCCGCTTTCGACCTACCATGATGGCTCACGTCAGCATGGAGAAGGGCGGAGGTTTTTTACGAGCCTCAGCTCGTAGTAACACGACCTCCAACGACTTGATCTATCCTAGTTTAGCGTCTATTCCTGGAAGACTCATAATGCCCTTGTTGTCTGGTATGGCCTGTTACCTGCAAGCGTCTGGAGTTTAAGAATTCCCGCATATTTGCCAGGTTTAACATTACGTGTCCTTAACATCATCGTTTTGGCACTAAGCGTGTATTAAACTCTCCCCAGGTTGCGTGGTAGCAACTCGATATGGTGCGGCTTATGCTTAATATGAAACTTATACGTCAGGCTTTGCTCCTGACCTGTTTAACAATAGGAGCAATCTTTTCATCAGATGCGGTGGCTTCGGATTTTAACACTGCCATCGCTGGACGCGTGTTCTGCGACGCGAACTGCAACAAGAAGATCGACGTCGACGAAGACGACCTTCTTATGAAGGTCAAAGTTCAACTTTACAACAGCAGCGGACAGTTGCTGGCAACAACGACTCCCGAGATTTACGGTGGCACGTACATTTTTCCGAACCTTACTCCGGGACAGAAGTACTTTGTACGAGTCGTTGTCCCCTACGGCTCCGAAGCCGTGAAGGCCTATCCTTCGCCCGCCTCGGTCGGCGTGGATAAAAGAACGATCTCGGTGATCGTTGTTAATTCGGGCGAAACCTACTACCCCAACGACTTCCTTTTGAAGTGCTGCACGGTAGGGTTTAACCAGTGCGAATGGGGCTATGATCGCTGCGGATTCTCTCCGATTGACCTCGTTCGAGGCTCATTCGACGAACTCTTCCCGAACGGTCTTACGATTGGTGGTGACAAGACTCTAACTTTCACCAGCTATCGAGCTGTGCTGAAGTTCCTACCCTCCACAGGCACGCCGAAGGCTCTTCCGAGCTCTAAGGTTGACCCCAACGACCGGTATGAGAACGACTTAGCGGGGAACGTTCTTGCTCTTGCTCTTAACGTTGCTGCTTCTGACGCAGGATTGACGATTGAAGGATATGGCGACCGCGTTATGCCGATGGGCAAGTTCCAAGGCTATACCGTTCGCGAAGTTCTCGCGATCGCAAATCAAGTGCTCGGAGGCAATTCTGGCGTCCTCCCAGCAGGGGTCAGCATCAAGGATCTGAACAGGACCCTTGAGTCGATCAACGACTTCTCTTCTTGCTACGGCGGATGCGGTGGTCGAAGCAACAACTGCGGCGGCAGAGGCTGGAAAGGCTGCGGCGGTAGCGGTGGCTGGGGCCACGGTAGCGGCGGCGGTAACGGCTGCGGCGGCGGATACGGCGGAGGCTGGTGGTAACAACCACCGGCCTTCGGGCCTTTGCAGGCTATCTGCTGTGAGGACATTACTATGAGAAATTTGATTCTTTCGACTTCAACGATTGCCGCATTGGCAATTACTGCTGCTGCAAATGCTGTTACTGTTCAAATGTTCGACCACACCGGCACGAACGCAAACAGTCTTTTTCTGATTGCTTACAACAGTGTTCCGAAAACAGTTACGGCGACGCCGTATAACGTCAAGATCGATGGCAGCCCTATCGTTGGTTACTGTGTCGATCTCGACCATCAGGCAGCGACAAATCAGACGTATCCAGCTAACGCTCTTTCTGCAATCGGTACATACGGCGCGATGGGCGGCAAGCTTGGCTATATCTACAACACGTATCACACACCAGCAATCGATCTCGATCATCAGATCGCAGTACAGGTTGCTCTTTGGGAAGTGCGATACGATGCGACATACAATCTTGATGCTGGAGCCTTCAAGCAGATTTCGCTTAACTCGACAGTCAAGGGCTATGCGCAGGCGATCCTCAATGATCTCTCTGCAAACCCTACATTCTCGAATGAAGCGATCATCTATCGCGCAACCGATGGACAAAAGCAGGACATCATTGGTCCTGTACCGGAGCCGGCAAGTCTTGCGGTGCTTGGCGTTGGTGCACTGGCTATGCTACGTCGGCGAAGAAGCAAGAAGTAGATTCTGAACCTTGGTGTTCGGTGCTTGAGGACGCTCCGCTTGCAGAGCGTCCTTTGCTTTGAATCAACTAGAGTCTTCTTAGCAGTTGAACAGCAGTGAGTCTCGTTCTTTCCAAGACAGAAGACTTTGATCCAGGCGCGAAAGCTCTGTCTTGATAATTTCCCTTTCACGATCTCGCTGCGGCTCCCAGTTGGCAATCCCAAACGTGAACCTAATCAAGCGATGAATGAGCGCCCCGCCAAGCTGGCTGATGAGTTCCTCTCTTTCAATTTCTACACCATGTGATTGCAGGTTGGTTAGATAACTTTGGAAGACTTGGTCACGATCTTCAGGCTCGCAGATGCTAAACACTATCTCTGTAAAATCTAAGACGGCAGGTCCCTTTGATACACGCGCCCAGTCTAAAATCACTGGCTGTCGGCTAACACTTTCAAAGAGAACGTTGTCCAGGTGCAAATCTCCATGTAGCAAGGTTTGCCCTCCGCTGGCTAACCTCTCCCGGACTTTGTCCTGTAACCGCATTGGATCGCATATCAGCGCTTTCACCTGGTCGCCAATCATTAATCCGTACTTCTCTTGGAATCGCTCATTTCGAGCTTCATACCAGTCCGGCTGTCGATTGAGAATCGGTATGGAAGGAAGCCAGTCAGCGCTGTCTAGGGTCGATGCTTGCCACCACTTGGCATGAAAGGCTGAGATGGCATCGACTAAATTGAGGGAGTCCTGCAATTTGAGGCAGTGCAGGCAGTTGCCTTGCTCCGCCTCCACAAAGTCCTCCAAGACCACAACTCCTCGCCCTAACTCTCTGTCTAATTTGGCGAAGTAACAGGCTGGCACTCGTAAGCCAGGGTCAGCGCCAAACTTCCGATAGAATTCAACTTCTCGATCTCCGCCTTGCCCATCGGTCGACCACAGTTTGACAATCACTGACTCAGGCGAACCCGTTCCGACAAGATTGCAGCGAAAAACTATGCTCGCAAGGCCGTATTCTTCACCTATTTGTTGTGTGCTATTAAGCTCAACATTCTCTAGACCTAGGGCGCAGGAAAGCCACTCGGACGTGATGTCCGAATGGCTAACTGGAACTGTTGTATCGCTGTCAGTCAAATTCAGTTCAGCATCGAAACGGTCTCAGCGGCTTTAGGCCAAAGCCAACCAAAGACCCCACCGGTAACAGCTGCGTAAATAATCCCATCCACAAGGTAAGGCATAAACATCTTATTGCCGCCGTACCAGATGATCATCGGCATCCAACCGAGTCCGTGAGCAAGAAACGCAGCGACGCCGCAGAATCGAAAGACATCCATAAAGGTATGTGCTGTTCCCGCAGGCAACCCGTTCCAACCCAAGAATGCGATCAATATCCCGACAACAACATAAAAGAGAAAAGTAAGGCCAAGATTCCTGCCCATATTGACCGGCCCCGGGAAGACAGTTAGGATTCCAATCGGGCCCTTATTCATCTTCTCAACAACTTCCGGGTCCTTCATCGTTGCGTGGTCGCAGTAAGGAAACATGTATGTGGTTGCAGGAATGCCTTCAACTGCACCCATGATCTTGTCCTCATCGGGTAGACGTTCAAAGTCTTTCTTATGCAGGGGAATCACCATATGAGTGATCGCGCTCGTGATGAAAACAATTACAGACGACACCAGAATCGGCATCCAAAGTTCGGAAAGAAACTGCATCGTTCTCCTCCTGATAGGGATAGTCGTCCCTATCCAATATAGGGACGACAGGCAGCATCGTGAAGGAGCAGCGAAGCAGATTTGTACCAGTTCAAATACAAAAACGGCTTCTCAGCATCTCTGCTCAGAAGCCGTCCTTATCTGAAGAATCAGATCAGCCTTCGCTCGCGTCCTTGAACAGCCAGATATGAGCGCCTTGCGGGTCCATGATCATCGCCATGCGCCCAACGGTTGGCACGTCAATCGGGGGGACAACGACTTTTGCTCCATGCTGTTCACACGTCGCCAAGCTTGCGTCGAGATCATCGACAGCTGTGTACGTTGCCCAGTGCGGCGGAACGTTCTCCATCCCCGGGGTTTGCAGCGTGTCCATCACGCCACAAACCGGCACATCATTTTTGGTTAGCATATGATAAGTGCCCATCGGGCCCATATCCATTGATTTCGTCCCAAAGCCCAGAGCCTTGGTATAGAAGTCGATAGTCGCGCTGCCGTTCGGACTGTACACTTCATGCCAAACGAACGTTCTGCCTTGAGCCAACGCGTATTGATCTTGGGTTTCGGTTGCCATGTCTCATTCTACGATGGATCGGAGATTGGCGTCGGCATTTTTTGTAACCTGGGCGGAGCTAAAGCGAAAAATAGAACTTTGCGCCCTTACCAACCGACCCCTCAGCCCCAACCCGGCCTCCGTGCCTTACTAAGATTCGTCGCACGGTGGCTAGTCCAACACCGGTCCCCTCAAATTCGTCAGCGCTGTGGAGCCGCTGGAAAGCCCCGAAGAGTTTGTCTACGTATTGCATGTCGAATCCGACGCCGTTGTCCTGAATGTAGTAGGTGAGATTCCCATCAAGCATCTCTGTGCCGAAATCAATCCTGGCTTCGGGTTCATCACGCGTGTACTTCCAAGCGTTGCCTAAAAGATTCTCAACAACGATGCGAGTCATCTGAGGGTCCGCTTCAATGCAGACGTCCTTCTGGATGTTGAAGACAGCCTTTCGATGAGGCTCTGAGTCTTTGAGATCGGAAGCAATCTCTTGCACCAACTCAGTCAGGTTGACGCGCTTTGGTTCAATTTGCGATCTTGAAAGTCGAGATAAGTCAAGCAGCGCTTCAATGAGTTTGCCCATTCTTTGGGCGGCCGCCCTAATCCGGCGCAGATGTTCCAACCCTTGGTCATCGAGCTTGGAGGCATAGTCGTATTCCAAGGCGCTGGCGAAACCATCAATCGCTCTGAGGGGAGTTCGTAAGTCATGAGAAACAGAGTAGTTGAACGACTCCAGTTCATGATTCGCTTCATTTAGCTTGCGCGTGCGATCTACAACCCGATCTTCAAGCTCCTGTGTAAGCCTCATTATCTCCGCCTCAGCGAGTTTTCGAGCTGTGATGTCGCGTGTGACGCCCAGCAGGGCTGTGACATTTCCGTCAGCATCTCGAAGCGGCGTCGCATGAGTTTCAAGCCACCGCTGTGTGCCTTGTCGCCCCACCACTTGAAATTCAAGCGTTCCGCTTTCACCAGCCAGAACTCGTTTGTGAAGATCGCCGAACGAAGCATGATATTCGGGCAGGATGTACTCGGTTAAAGGACATGACCTAGCCTCGACCAGCGATTCAACCTCAAGCATTGCTAAGCCTGCCGGGTTCATTTCTATGAGAACGCCATCTGGACCGACGACTTTCACACACTCTGGCTCAGTCTGAACAATTGCACGGAGCCGCTCTTCACGCGCCCGAACCTCTTCTTCTGCACGCTTACGTGCCGTAATATCGACTGCAGAGATGAGAACTTGCTCTACGTTGCCGTCCTCGTCGAGCAAAGGGCTGTAAATGCTGTCAAGCTCAAGCAAATCTCCACCCGGAAGAATGCCCTGAATATCTCCACGTACAACTTCACCACGCACTGCCCGCTCAATCATGTCCTTGACTACGAGCCTCACGGAGTCGGAAAACCATGGACTATCGGCAAAAACTTTTCCTATCACATCCTCGCGTGACAATCCCAGGGCTTCTAAGGGGCGTCTATTACAATCCAGCAACACACCATCCTTCGACACGACACCCACATAGGTGAACATCCCGTCAAGTATTTGGCGCAGCCTGCGCTCCTTCTCCTGAAGTTCTTTTAAGGAACGCTCACGCTCGCGTCGTCGTAGGGATTGGATTCGCTGAGCAACGATACAGGCGATAAGAACTGCACCCACAAGAACTATCAGCAAAAGCTGAAGTTGTCGCTCGCGCCTCGCTATGTCAAGCTTTTGAGGATCGTACGCGAGCGCTCTAAGGTCAGCACTAGCGGGTGTAACACCTGCAAACTGAAAGTGTTTGTCTATCCGCAACTGACCTCTAACCATCTCCTGGGCTGAAGCATAAAGTGGAGATAGCAGGAACAATCCTATAGCAATGGCGATCTTCGCGGCATCAGAGATTCGAAGCCCTTTGAAAGATCCCCATCTGCTCTCCCATAGTGAACCGCACCGCTTTAACAATCGCCCTCCATTCGTTTGTATACGTTACTTCGATGGAGGTGTCCCATTTCCTTCCAAACGCACACAAAATGCGCAAAATGGGTCACATATGAAAAAGAGTTCAACGGGGGTCAGAATAACGTGAAAACCCGCTATTTCGCCTCGTAATCCCAGCTCACCATACTTTGCTTTTTAGGTTGAAAAACCCAGAGTTCAATGCTTTCGACAGACGACTCTTTCTCTTGTAATACAGGAGTTGACACTAGATACCAGGTTGCAAAGTATTCACCAAGGGGCAGACCGCCAACGAGTTTTGGCTCGTAGAACTCAGGAAGCAGAATGTCCGCCAAAGCAGTCGGCTCCACCCATGAAAAACCACCGATGTCTTTCCAGTGCCGCGTTTGAACTCGTGGTCCATTCTTAATATGAGTAGTGACGTAACGAACCTTCTCATAATTTTCAGGCATTCGACCATGTGTTGGGACGTAACCGAATATCGGATCAAGCGTCTGTGACATGGGGAGCTTGCGGCCGTTGAGGGTGATCTGGAAACGAACGTTGTCCAGGGTCGAGGCGTTGGCTGAATCGGAGGGGCTACCATCGAGGAGGTCGAGCTTCGGAAACGCGCTGAGCCTGACAACGAACCAATGGTTCCCCTCTAACTCAGCCTTAATCTTATCCCATCTTGCCGCGACCTTCGATGGAGTCCACTTCTCTTCTGCAGCCAGGTAGCCCAGCCAACGGCTCATGAGCGCGGGTGATAACCGAAGAACTTCGTCAACATCGCGCCGAATCTTCCCATCGAACCACTGCCCAAAGGCCTTGCGATCATCCATCAATACGCGATCAAGCCCTTTACCCGCCTTGAACACCGATACGCCGCGTACGAGTTCGTGCGGAATCGGAGCTTCTGGAAAAGCCGTCAGGAGTGTTACAGCAAGGATTGGGACAAACATGGCTCCCTAGAATTGTCGGCACGTTGAGGGATAGAATCATACGGTGCGTTACGATCTTCTCATTCGCGGCGGGACCGTTTATTCTTCTGAGTTGTCTCAAAAGGCAGACATCGGAGTCATTGACGGAAAAATTGTAGAACTTGGCGACCTGAAACAGTCGGATGCCGAGACAGTTCTTGATGCGACGGGTCTTGCCGTTCTGCCTGGAATAATCGACACACAGGTTCACTTTCGCGAGCCCGGTATGGAGCATAAAGAGGATCTGCACACAGGTTCACGCGCCGCCATTGCAGGTGGAGTTACGACTGTCTTTGAGATGCCCAACACCAGTCCGACTACTACGACCAGGTCAGCATTAGAGGACAAACTCAGCCGAGCATCAGGACGGATGTTCTGCAATTTTGGCTTTTTTGTTGGGGCGTCGTCGGAAAATGCTGATGAGCTCACAGAACTAGAAAGGCTCCCCGGCACTCCCGGGGTCAAAATCTTTATGGGAAGTTCGACCGGCACCCTGCTCGTCGGCGATGACGACACTTTGCGGCGTGTCTTGAAAAGCGGCAAGGGTCGTTGCCCTATCCACGCTGAGGACAGTTATCGGCTCGAAGAGCGTAAGTCTTTGATGAGCGATAATCCCCATCCCCGCGAGCATCCGTTCCTGCGCGACCCGGAGTGTGCGCGCCTTGCAACCGAACGGATTTTGCGGCTATCGGAGGAGACGGGCCGCCCCGTCCACGTCCTGCACCTTTCCACGGCTGACGAAATTCCACTTATCCAGGAAGCCAAGAAAAGAGGGCTGAACAACACGGTAGAAGCTACTCCGCAGCATCTGTATTTTGCTGCTCCTGAGATCTACGACCGGCTCGGTACGTTTGCCCAGATGAATCCCCCGCTTCGCGAATCACATCACAGAGATGCCCTCAGGCAGGCTATGAAGGACGGATTCTTTGACGTAATCGGCAGCGATCACGCCCCTCACACAATCCAGGAAAAGCAGCAGTCCTATCCCAAGAGTCCGAGCGGGATGCCTGGCGTTCAAACGATTCTCCCTGTGATGATGACGCTCGCCAAACAAACGCAAATTCTCGACATCCACCAATTCATCAAGCTATCTTGCGAGAACCCCACAAAGCTCTACGGGATCAAGAGCAAGGGCTTCTTGAAGCCTGGATACGATGCGGACATTGTCATCGCCGATCTGAACAAAACCTGGTCGCCAAGCAAGAATTGGCTGCAAAGTAAATGCGGCTGGAGCCCTTATGAAGGGGAGCTGCTCACGGGTTGGCCGATCCATGTGGTTGTGAATGGCAACTTGTCGGTCGTTGAGATGGAGATTCAAGGATCACCCCTTGGGAAGATGGTTGAGTTTGACTGGAAGTAGGAGAATTGACATCACCGCATCTGATAACCATCCAGCCTCAAGCAATACCTGCCAGACTTCACGATTCAGCAACAAGTAACATACGCCTACTGCCATGGAAACCCCTTACC
This sequence comes from Fimbriimonadaceae bacterium, assembly GCA_019638775.1. NCBI lineage: Bacteria > Bacillati > Armatimonadota > Fimbriimonadia > Fimbriimonadales > Fimbriimonadaceae > Fimbriimonadaceae bacterium. The sequence continues at coordinate 653,563 of JAHBTD010000002.1, forward strand.
TGCCCGAAAAGGATATCGACCTCAAGGAGTCTATCGTTCAAGGATTTCAATATGACCTCTGGGCGAATCGACTTTGGCTTCAAGCGCTCGGGAATTTCAAGAACCTCGACCGACCGCAAGCGGTGATCGAGCACATCCTGGGCGCCCAGCGAGTTTGGTTGAGCAGGATTGGCTACCACACCGAGCAGACGGGTGAAGACCTTACACTCGAAAAGCTATTTGAGCTAGTCAACGATGTCTGGACAACGGTCCTCAAAGAGCACGAGCTGAGCACCCACATCACTTATCAAAACATGGAAGGGGTCACGTTTACGAACTCTATCGCCCAAATCATGCGGCATGTCATCAATCACGGCACCTACCACCGCGGCCACCTTCGTGGACTAGCGATGGCTGAGGGCATAGAAGACTTCCCTGAAACAGATTTGATTCGTTGGTTCCGTGAGTTTGACTAGTGAGACATCCGGCGACAAATTAGGTTTGTAACGAGTATTCGTCGAAAAGCGAAAGTGGATGCCCAAGCGCTTCACGCCCATGACCATCCACCTCTGCCCGGTATCCTATATCCGGTATGCCCAAGCTCGTTCTCATCCGCCATGGACAGTCTCTCTGGAACCTCGAAAACCGCTTTACCGGCTGGGTTGACGTACCACTCACGGCTGGTGGAGAGGAGGAAGCCCGTAAAGCCGCCGAGCGATTGGGCGATCTGCGCTTTGACGTCGCTTACACCAGTGCATTGCGAAGAGCCCAAGATACGCTTAGGCTGATTCTTGAAGCCCATGGCTGGAGTACACCCGTCATACGCGACCAAGCCCTCAACGAGCGGCACTATGGAGACTTGCAAGGGCTAAACAAGGACGACACCCGCGCCCGCTATGGCGACGAACAGGTTCACGTCTGGCGTCGTAGCTACGACACGCCCCCACCCAACGGCGAAGCGTTGAAGAACACCGCAGAACGCACCCTTCCCTTCTTCGATCGCTGCATCATGGGTGACATCCGACAGGGCAAGAATGTACTTGTAGTCGCGCACGGCAATTCAAACCGCTCGATTGTGATGAAGCTGGACAATCTGACCGGCGAAGAAGTCATGAAGGTCGAATTGGGCACGGGAGTCCCGCTCGTTTACGATCTTGAGACTGACGGAACGGTCAACAACAAGGCGATCTTAGAGTAACGATGAAGATGACAATCGGCGTTCGGGTTCTGGGCGGATCCCAAGTTGGCTGTGTTGCTGGCATCCTGATTGCTGCCGGATTCTATAGCATTTACTGGTCTCCACAAGAGCGATTCAACGACATTCAACTTTTCCAACTCATGCTCAACTCGGTGATGCCCGGTGCGCTCTTTGGGATTGTCCTTGGAATCTGGGTTGCATTTCAAAAAAAGACTCTGATCGCTTCGGTTGGCTCTTTCCTGTTTGGAGTTATCTCCATGTTCACTGCGGCACCGATTGGCCATGCGTTGACGACGGAGCCGACGAATACCGTGTTCCTACCCGTAATCGCTGTCCATATGATTGTTGGGGCAATTATTATCCCTCTGATCGTCCCGGAGTGGTGGAAAAAGAAGGCGACGTTAGCTAAGGATATAACGAATTGAGTTGAGTCTAACGCTTCGACTCAAGTAGAATCAGCAATCGAATGGAAGCAACTCCGAGCCTGCTCAACGCGGTTCACCTCGCCACAAAGAAACTCTCCAGCAGCGGCAATATTGACGCCCTGCTGCAGGACGTCTTGGCCATATGTGTCGAGGCGGTAGGCGCGGTAGGAGGCACCATCTACATTCATGACCCGAGCAACAAACGGCTCAAATTCCAACACGTGCTTCCCGCCGAGATTTTGCACAAGCTGCCAACAGCCGACATCCCTGACAACTATGGTGCCGCTGGCAAGGTCTTCCAATCACGCAAAACTGCAATCACAATTCTCGATCAGCGCCCAAGCTCGCAGCTGTCCTCCTTTGAGGAGGCTACCGGAGTCAAGATCGAGTCGCTTATCACCGTTCCTTTGACGATGGCTGACGAAGAACCCCTCGGTGTGGTTCAGCTTATCAACAAGCGCGAAGGCTCGTTCGACGATGTTGATGCTTCGGTTCTGGAAACAATCTCAGCCGTTTCATCGATGGCTGTTTTGAACCATCGCCTTACCGACGAAGCCACGCGAGCTTCCACTCTCTTAGGAATGGGCAAGGTTAGCCACGACATTGGCAACCTTGCGGCTAGCTTGTACGCCAACATCTCTTTCTCCGACCTTGCGATGGAGGGCCTCCGTGAGCACCTCGCCCACCAAACCGAAGCTGAAATGGCGATTATGTACGCCGAATCGCTTCAGTCGATGTTGCAAGAGCTCAAGGATTCCGTTGACCGAATTGTGGGCTACTCCCGACTGATCAGTGATTTGTCGGTGGGTCGACAGCTTCGTCCGAACAAGCATCTCGCAACGCTTGCGCAGACGATCCAGACGTCAGCGGCCTACCTGGAGAGCGAAGGCCGGAAAAACCACGTTGGCATTATCTACGACATTCAAGAAAATGCCCCCGCAACCAAGCACGATGAGCTTTACATCTTCCGCATCGTCCAAAACCTTGTCGGGAATGCGGTCAAAGCGGTGAAAGAAACCGTCCCTGACGATTGGGCAAACCAGGTCGGTGAAGATGAGGACACGCTTTTCGGCGAAGTTATCGTTTCGTATCGATTCATCGATAACATGCATCGTATCGAAGTTCGAGATACTGGCCCCGGGATGGCAAAGGACGTAGCCGAAACCATCCTTCGGGGCACTGCCAGAAGCCAATGGGCTAAGGGCAGCGGCTCCGGTTGGGGAACGAAGATCGTGCTTGAGCTCGCGGCAACACACAACGCCAAAGTAGAGATCGACAGTGAACCCGGCAGAGGCACATCCTTCATTATCTCTCTTCCCCACGATCCTGGTCCATAGAGGTTCCCCACACTACAGACGGCTCCGGGAAAGATAGGCCCGTGCCTAGCCAGTAATCCCCAGTGCTTATCCTTGAGTGCCATAATGAGGAACGCGCGGCTATTGTCTGCGCGTTAGTTTTTGTAGCCATGCCGGAGAAGCAAGCGAAAAAGATTCCTACCCGCGCCAAGAAAATCCTTGGTGGAATCGCCTATGGACTCTTTTGTGCGATCGCTCTTGCCGTCGGAACGGGCGCTGGATTCGTGGGTCAAAGCCAGACATTTCAGGATCTCGTCGTCGGCATGATCACCAACCGACAACCTGAGGACGTCTTCTCCCGCGACCATCTTACTGTTCTCGTTCTGGGCTGCGACGTTGATCTCTCCAAAGGCGGCAAGAAGGTCCTGCGTGAGAAGGCTCGAAGCGACATGATGCTCGTCGTCAAGTTCGACTTCAAGAACAACCGCGTTGGTGGCGTCTCCATCCCTCGCGACTTGGAAGTCGCTGTTTCTGGCTATCGTTCACAAAAAATCAACGCCTACCATGCCATTGGAGGACCGGAGCTAGCCAAGCAGGCTGCAGGTTTCGTTCTGGATGTTCCTATCGACCGGGTTGTAACCATCGACTACGAAGCGTTCAAAGAGATGGTCGACATGGTCGGTGGAGTTGAACTCTTCGTGGCAAAGCGAATGAAGTATTCCGATAAGGCCGGTGGTCTTTTTATCGATCTGGAGCCCGGACGCCAAAAGCTCGACGGCTACAAAGCGATGGGCTACGTAAGGTTCCGCCACTCGGACAGCGACTTCATGCGCATGCAGCGCCAGAAAGAATTCATGATCGCTTTCAAAACGGCTATCCAGTCGCACATGAGCCAGTTGCCCAAGATCATCGACAAGGGCGCGGAGGTGTTGGACGGAGACCTGACGACTCGCGAACTGAACGCGCTCGGTCTCTTCCTAAAAGGGCTTCCAAACGAAAACATTAAGATGGGCGCTGTCCCCGTCACCGATGGCAGTGGCACGAACCTGAATCTCGATCTCTCTAAGCTTCGTCTGGTTCTTGAAGAGAACTATATGATCCCAAAGACGACAACGGTTTCAGGCAACCTCACACCCGAACTTGAGGGGAACACCCCACTTTGAGCATTAACGAGACCGCCGACACAGCTTCAGAGGATAGTCCTCGGTCTGGCTACATGGGCCGTAAGGAGGTCAAGATCATTGGACTCGTCCTTGTCGCATTCCTTCTCCTTCTGTATCCAATCTATAACCTGATGGTTGGCGATGCCCAGCGTCATATCTGCCAGAACAACCTTGGGCAAATCATGAAGGCGATCAACATCTACGCGATCGACAACAATGACCGTTTTCCCATCATCTCGGCGATGGACTATGAGGGACATCCACAGATCGAGGTTGACAACTCGATCTACACGTGGATGTCGGCGATTAAGGACAACCTTGCCCCCAGAGCAAGCTTTCTATGCCCGACTGCCTCTGACGCCGAACTTGTCACAAACAACGCTACAGGCGGTCACTTCGTATCGGCATATGGCATGTATCTGCCTTATTCGGGAGCGGATATGAATCGTGTCAATAACCCTGGCAACACCGTCTTGATCACTGAGACTTCGAATCTTGGTGCAAACGGTGTCTATAACCCCGTCCCGCTTATTGCGTCCAATGGAAAGCCGAGTATCTTTGATGGTCATGTGATCGGCTGGGATAGCAGCGAGAAGATCCCCATCGGACCAGACCTCGTAGAGCAGCCTTCTCTTGACGCGAGATTTGTCACACGGCTCGCCTTCCCCAATACGAAGTCGGGCAACTTCCTCGACAATGCCGGACAACGGCACTCGAAAGGGATCAACGCACTTACCGTAAGCGGAACGCTGATCTACATCAATCCGCCGATGGCCCAATTGAATCGGACAGGCGCGAACGGACAGATCAGCGGTCTGTGGTCAATCGACTAAGAACCGTCGCCCCTCACTTTTGGGCGACGGCAGATCCGACCGCTTTCGCGTGGTTCTCTTGCAGGAATTCCAAGAACGGAGTCTTCTTGTCGGCGCCGCTCGGATAGCCCATCTGGGCGACCTTCTCCTCGGTTCCCGGCTTGAGGATGAGGTAGTTGGGCAGAGTCGGCTCTCCAGCTAGCCTATCCTGAAGGCCGCCAAGCTCCTCTTCTCTTCCTTTCTGATCCACATAGATGCGGACGAGTGTGTACTTCTCGAACTCTTTCTCCACATCGGCGAGCGGGAAGACGCGATCTTCCATATCTCGGCAGTTTGTACACGTCCATCCAGTGAAGTCGATTAGTATTGGCTTGCCGCTCGCCTTGGAATCGGCAACTGCCTTGGCAAAGTCATTTGTAATCCACTCCGGCCCCTCATGCTTGGCGCTGTAGCGGCCGTAGTCCGACGGGGGGAGGAGTCCAGTGACAACGCCTAGACTTGCCCCATTTAATGCCGCGATACACCAAATACCTAAGCCAACCGTGGCTACTCCAAAGATACGTCGGACAGAGCCAATCTTCGATGAAGTGTCCTTCGGTAGTAGCAACCATCCCCAAAGATAGAGCCCTGCAATCAGGAAGAGAGCTGCCCAGATCGAAAGGAAGACTGGACGGGTGAGGATTTGCCATTGGTAAACCAAGTCGATGTTTGAGATGAACTTGAGTGCTGCAGCGAGTTCCAGAAAGCCCATGAAAGCCTTCACGGTGACCATCCATGAACCGGACTTTGGCAACTTCTTTAAAAATTGCGGAAACACGGCTAGCATAAAGAAAGGAATCGAAAGAGCAAGGCTAAAGCCGATCATCCCTACCGCTGGATACAGCCGATCACCTGAAGCAGCCCCCGCCAGGAGAGCGCCCACAACCGGGACTGTACAAGTGAAACTTGTGATGGCAAAGGTGAGGCCCATAAGGAACGGTCCAAGGATTGCACCGCCTTTCGAGTTCATATTGCTGACCCTTGTAACGAGGCCGCTGGGAAGCACCAACTCGAAAACGCCAAAAAGGCTTATAGCAAGGACTATGAATAGGAGAGCCAAACCGGCGTTTACCCACGGATTCCTGGCCAACTCTTGTGTACCCGCCGGTCCCAAAGCAATCGTGACTGCTAGTCCAAGAACCGTAAAGGAGGCGATGATTCCTAAGCAGTAAATGAGCGCTGTCTTAACAGTAGCCGAGAAAGACCCCTCTGCATTCTTTGAAAAATAGCTGATCGTCACAGGGATCATGGGAAAAACGCAAGGCGTAAGCAGGGCGAGAAAACCCGTTGCCAACCCTAACGCAAAAATGCCAAGTAGCGTTTTCGGCGGCTCCTCAGTCCCAGCAGAGCCACCTCCTCCGCCCGGTGTTGAATCCAAACCCGTCTCGCCGACAACCGAAACATCGGCAAGACTTCCCTTCTCAGTTCCTTCTTGTGGCTCTTGATCGGGCAGAGTTGTGATAGCGGCAGTATGGTCGGCACGGGTGTCTCCCGCTTCGATATCCAAATCCGTCGTCAGTTCTAAATCTCGACGCGGTCGGTCGCAAGAGCTCGCGTCACAAACTTGAGATGTCACATAGACTTTGATCGTGTGGGCGCCACGAGTCCCCTCTTTCACCTTGATGGGAATAGCGAAGATCGCTTGCTCCTCATAGAAGCCGACATCGATGTTAAAGTTCTTATCGAACTTTATTCCTGGCTTGGGGGCAACGATCGGTCCGTTCATCTCGACCGGACTCTCCGGGTCAATCTTGAAGTCTGTACCTTGCGGTCCACCCTCTTGTCCGATCTGATAGGCGTGCCAACCCTCCTGCAAATCGATTGTAAGGATGATCTGCGCCGATTCGCCAGCACGAACGAAGTCACGGTCGAGCTTGATCGACCAAGTCGCGAAAGGCGAAGGGGGCGTCTGACTTACTCCAAAGGAGGCGATGAGGGTCAGAAGCAGGATGGAGAGGATTTTAAATCGGTTCATAACGGACGCAAACATTAAACCCTGCGAGCGGTACAAGGTTCCCTTATAAGGACGTGTAGACCTGCTCCATACGCTCGGCAAAATGGGCAATGGTAAATTCGTCCTGATGCCGTTTACGTGCCGCGGCGGACATCTCGTTCCATTCGTCTTTGCTCTTCGACTTTAGTCTGAAAGCCGCTTTAGCAAGTTCTTGAGCATCGCCTTTTTCAGACAAATAGCCCGTTATCCCTTCATCCACAAGCTCGGGCAAACCTCCGCTAATCGAACCCAGAATCGGCACTCCCACGGAGAGAGCTTCCAGGGCAGAGTAAGGAAACGCCTCTTCCCAAACGCTGGGAATGGCGACAGCGTCCATCGCCGACATCGCGTTCGCCACGTTATCAACAAAACCCCGGAACTGAACCTTCGATGGATGAGTTTCGGCCAACCTCTTAAGTTCGGGCTCTTGCGGGCCGGACCCAAAAATCTGAATGGAGACCTCTTCAGGCAGAAACTCGGCGCTGTTGATGAGCGTGTCGACTCCCTTCTCGGGCACGAGCCTGCCAAAGAACCCGATCGCGAACTTATCGTTCAGCCCCAACGACGATCTCGCAGCCTCTCGCTTTTGAGTTGGTACAAGCCCAGGCACCCCAGCCTTTGCCACAGTCATCCGTTCTGCAGGGATGCCAGATTCAGTAAGGATACGCTGAACAGCATCTGAGACTGGAACGATATGCTCGAACAGCCCCAAGTATCGCTTCACCTTTGTTGCAGACCAAGGCAGAACCACATGCCGGGTCATAAGCACTCGCTGTTGCTTTGCAATTCTTGCGGCTATGGCAGGCACAACGAAGTCAGGTGAGAAATGAACGTGAAAAACATCGAAGTTCTCTTTTCTCAGCAACCTGAGGTACTTAGGTAACAGCGAGAGCTGAAACTGCCGTTTGAGGGCGACGTTGTGATGCGTACCCACTGCTTTTTGATTGAGTGGGCTTCCTTTTGGGCATGTGACGTGAACCTCATGCCCCCGCTCGACAAGCCCTTCTGCAAGGTAGACCACGTAGCGCTCGATCCCGCCCCAGTCGAATAAAGAACTCCCGACCTGTAGGATCTTCACGTTTGCCTCAGAGCTTGGCTAAGAGCCAATCACGGTTGTTGTGGATCATGTCTGGGAACCAGTCATGACCAACCTCATATCGACGCAAAACCTTCTCGCCTGCCAAGGATTCATAGATCGACTCGACGACCGGAGGTCGACAAGACGGATCTTTTTCTCCGAGCGAGACATGTGTTGGGACACCACAAAACACAGCTTGGTTAAGCGTATCGAAGTAAGAAACGGTATGCAGCACTCGCTCTAAACCGAGTGGAATCGTATCAGCGTAGTCTGTGATTTCTTTGAGCGGATAGCGATAAACCTGCTTGCCGAGTGTGTCGTTCATCGCCCCGAAAAACGGCATGTCTGCGCACACGGCCTTGACGATTGAGCACCAAGCGCCTAGCCAAACCGCAAACCCCGCCCCTTGGCTCATGCCCATAGCAGCAATTCGGTCCTCGTCGACTTCAAACTGCGCCTGAAAAACGCGTGTCGCAATGTAGGCGTTCTGAAACATGGTGCGGAAGATGAATGTTTGCGGGTCTTCAATCCCCTCGGAAAAGTAGCCCCTCTCCATCCGGTAAGTCTCCTGATGAAAAGCGTCGTGGCCAAAGAAATTGAAGCTCATGCTGACAAACCCATCGCGGGTGCCAAACTCATTCGGGAGCAAAGATTCGCGGCCATAGGGCGGTATCCAGACAAAGCCAGGAGCCTTTCGAACACCCTCCGGTATCGCGATCCACCCGTGAAGCTGTGCCTCGTGCATGCCCAAAAAGTCGATTCGTTCGACGCGGAATCCAGGCAGGTCGAAATCGTTGGCCATGGACCGCCTGTAATCTAGGCGTGCTGCTTTAGCTTCACTAGCCGCCTCCAACCAGAATGATTCGATGTCCTCTGGGAGATAGGGCTTGTAGGGCGCGTAGTCGCTCATTGCGCGCCGACGGCGCGTTGCTGGGCTTCGATGTGCATCCCTGTGGTCATGAGCCAAGCCGTCGCGCGTTGAATCTCCTCAACCGGGCCCTCACATTCAATCAAAAGCCAACCGAAATCGGTATCGACATTTGCCTTCTTGATCGTGACTTTAACATTGAAGTCTCGGCTAAGCTGCCAAATCCAAGGCTTGCCGACCGCTTCCTTCCCTGCGGTGATGCTGATTTCGACTCTCTCCATGATATAAGCGCCTTCTGCATGTCGGCAAGTGTGAAAGACTGCCAACTATTCAGTTCATTTTACCGTGAACTAGAACAGATGGAACGGGCTGCCTGTCAAACTTACCTGCAGGGGAAAGTCCCCGCAAGGTGATTTAATGAATCGAAAGTTGAAAATCGGATTGTTGACCGGTCTAACGACCGCTGTTATCATGTCCTCTGGCTGTGGAGGAGCAACGAGTGGCTTCAGCCCGTTTTCCTTTGGAGGCTTGATGTTCTACAACTCAGGCAACCTCTTCACAATGCTGCAGAACGGCAGCAATGTGCGCCCCGGCCCAACGAATGTTTTCCTTGGGTCAATGACGTTTAATCGAAAAATTGTCACGAGTCGTACGATCAGTGGCGTTAGCCAGATAATCATCTGCAATGCTGACGGTTCGGCAGAGGTTCAACTGACGAACTCAACAGGGGGAAATCTCCGACCTTCGGTTGATCCTAACGGTACGAAGATAGCGTTCATATCTTCTCGCGATGGCAACAACGAAATCTATGTGATGAACATCGATGGCACAAACCAAACGCGACTGACCAACGACGCAGGTTCTGATTATTTTCCTAGCATCAGCGCTGACGGAACCAAGATCATTTTCAATTCAGATCGCGACGGAAACGAGGAGGTTTACTCGATCAACGTCAACGGAACCGGTCTGACGAGGCTGACGAACAATGCGGCGGATGACATCACCCCAGCATGGTCAGAGGACGGTACCGAAATTCTATTCTGTACCGATCGCGATGGCAACTTTGAAATCTATCGCGCTAATGCGAACGGTACGTCACCGACTCGCATTACAACTACCGCAGAGGACGAGGTGCATGCTTCCTACAGCATAGACGGATCGCGAATTTTCTACTATGATAGTACGAGCGAGGTTCGACGCATCAATCCTGACGGTTCGACAAGAGTGACGCTCTCGTCGGGTGGTGGAACAAAGACCGCCTGCTGGGTGTTCTGATTCCAAAACTCAAGTTTCTGATTCCGATCAACTAACGCCTGCGCCCTGAGACTCTTGCCAAGAGAGTCTTGGGGCGTTCTTTTTTCAATCTGCACACTGGCCGCATCACAGTGCGTGGTGCACGTGGGCCTGAGTCGAACACAACTTCCCCGTTTCGCCGTATAATCTGAGTAACTCAACTCATTCCCGAAGGGACAACTATGGCTGACCGAGTACTTGTTTTTGACACTACATTGCGTGATGGCGAGCAGAGCCCAGGAGTTCACCTGAATATGTCCGAGAAGCTGGAGATTGGGCACGCTCTCGTTGACCTTGGTGTGGACATTATCGAAGCAGGATTCCCTGTCAGTTCACCTGGCGACTTCGAAGCCTGCCAAACCCTTGCTCGCGAACTTCGCGGGGTCCAGATTTGTGGCCTCACTCGTGCTCGTGCGAACGATATTGACGTTGCAGGAGAAGCCATTAAACCCGCCGAGAATCCCCGGATTCACACAGGACTTGGTGTCAGCGACAACCATCTTGAGCACAAGTTGAGAATGACGCGTGAACAGGCGCTGGAGGTTGGGGTCAATGCCGTCAAGCACGCACGAAGATACACCGACAACATTGAGTACTTCATGGAGGATTCCGGTCGCGCCGACCCGGCTTACGTTTACCAAGTCGTGGAGGCGGTCATCGCGGCGGGTGCAACCACGATTAATGTTCCGGACACAACCGGATACACCTACCCCAACGAGTATTACCACCTCATCAAGGGGATCCGCGAGAACGTCCCCAATGCAGACAAGGCCATCTTTAGCTGTCACTGCCACAACGACCTTGGCATGGCAACAGCGAATACGCTTGCTGGAGTGATGGGCGGAGCACGCCAAGTCGAGGTGACCGTGAACGGCATCGGTGAGCGAGCGGGCAACACTTCACTCGAAGAGGTTGTGATGGCGCTCTATATCCGCAAGGACTATTTTAAGTGTGAGACTGCTGTCGAGACGAGCAAGCTACTCCCGATTTCGCGGATGGTCTCTCGCCTCACCGGAATGGTGGTTCAACGCAACAAAGCAGTTGTCGGAGCCAATGCCTACGCACACAGCTCGGGCATCCACCAGGATGGCGTTCTCAAAGAGCGCAGCACCTATGAGATTATCGATCCTCACTTGGTGGGAGCCGAAAAGTCGGAGATCATTTTGACGGCGCGTTCAGGTAGGCATGGGCTAAAGCACAGGCTTGCCGAGCTTGGGTTTAACTTCACCGATGAACGGTTTGAGGACATCTATGGCAAGTTCATCGCCGCTGCGGATGAGAAGGATGAGATCGGGGACGAAGATTTGCGCATGCTTGTGAGTTGAACTTTGGGCTCATACACTATCCCGCATAGTCGAGCTTGTACTTCAATCAGGATCTCTTCAGTGCCTCAGGGGCCAAAAGCTTCTATCCTTGGTTTGGCGCAACCTCCAGGTATGAGGCTACAACCTCAATCCAATAGAGACGTCATCCTCCTCCTTGACGGGGGAGGAAAGAGGTGGGGGTGGCGTGTATCGAACGCCAAAGTCCGGCATAGAACTTCTCGGCAACTCTTGCCCAGCACAAGCCAACACCTGCAGCAAGAGCAACTGCCACCCCCATCCCGACCTTCCCCCGTCAAGGGGGAAGGGGACGATGTTAGGTGTTGTTGACTGGGTCAGGTCCATCACGTCCTGTATGCAGGATTTGCCGAGCCTATCTACAGCTCATCCAACGAGTTCTTCAGTTCTGCGGTGGACTACCCTATGCCGCAGACCGGCAACATCGTTATTCTTCAGCCTGGGGAATCAAAGGTTCTACGGCGTCAGGTACAGCTAAATCCCGCGACTTCAATGGGCACACACATCCTGGTCTTTGGGCTGGATATCCCCGAATACTTGGGATACCACGATCCAGTGCCTAACCCTCCGAAAACGCATGTCAAGCCTGTGTATGCCCCAATAAGAGTATCGATTTTGAAGCTCCTCTGAACTACACAAGCAATATGGTCGTGTCCTACAGATCGCTTCGGCAAAGCCCATCATAATGCTCCTATGTGCTCCGTGATTTGGACACTCCAAAAGTCGAATGCAGAGCAACGGCGCAAGCGGCCATCGGAATCTGCAGAGCTGATTTTGCCCAAGCAGCAAGTCATCGACGCTTCTTGGGGCTTCAAGGAGAGCTTTGACGACAAGCCGAAACTCGTGATCAATGCACGGTCGGAGACGATCACTGAGAAGGAGATGTTTCGTCCGTACATCGGTTTTGGTCGGGCGGTTGTGCGAGTCTCCAAGTTTGGCGATTGGGAGCGCTATTCTCACAAGGAGAAGCTGCTTTGGGAGTTCACACCCACAAACGCCGAAGAATTTCAACTCGCATGTCTGTGGCGAATGCAGGATGGAAAACCCGAGTTTGTCATCCTTACGACGACTTCCAATGAACTTTACGAGCGCGTAGGTGACCGGATGCCGTGCGTGTTGACCGACCAAGATTCGGCGCTATGGCTTGGAGAGGACACGGAAAAGGCCCTTGATGCACTGCACACCTTCCCTGCTGAGGGAATGCGGGCTGTACACGAAGAGCCTTTGCAAGAATCTCTATTCGAGATTTAGGTCAGCGTGGGTTAATGACCGCTACCGTGGCCGCCACCCTTTCCATTTCCGCCGCCTTTGCCTTGACCTTTACCGCCCTTCGAGTTACTGCCGCCAGTAGCTTTCCCCTGACTCTTGCCTTGACCGAAGTTCGGCTTTGTTTGGGTCGAACTCTTCGCGCTGCTCGCTCTTACCGGTTTGTTCGAGTGTTTCTTCCAGTCCGTGAACTTCACGCCGTGCTTCTTGCTAACGGTATCCCAGTTGTGGGAATGCTTGTACTCTTCGTATATGCTGCGCGGGCTTTTGTTTTTCGCCTTACCGATGACGATAGCGCCACAAATGTCTTCTATCTGGGCACCCGATTTTCGCATGCGATCATAGTCGTCATGCTTGGTGCCGAATCGCTGGCGAAACACATCGCGCCACACTCTGTCTGAGTCAAAATAGCCTGCATTTCGCATCTTGTTAAAGTCGCCTGGATGGATGCGCAGTTCGTGGGCGATCTGCCCCCAGCCGAGACCTTGCTGTCGCAGCCGCCAAACCCTGTCTGGTGTCGTATTCATGCGTCGCGAGCCTGAGATAATGCTCGCAAGATCAAAGACTGAATACTTCGAGTCCGTGCGAACCTTGCTTATCTCGGTTGTGCTGAATCCATAGCGGTCTGCTAGAACGCCGGTCAGTATCTTCTCAAGAACCGTGTCGGAGTGAGCTTGTGCTGTCAACCCGAAAAGGACTCCTGCCAATGTTGCTGAAACGAAAAATGGTTTTCGCATGTGCGTTCTCCTTGGTCAATCTTTAGGATCAACCTCCTCAAATCCTTCGACTCCAAGAATGGGATCGCGGTTCAGATGGCCCACGGGTCCATCATTGTCAACAGCCAGCTTGCGTTCAATCACAGTAGTGATAACAATGAACTAACTGCCCGTTACTAACGGCATGATCGCACTAAGCCCCTTCGCTGAGAACTGAGGATAGGCGCTTCCGATCGCCCGGCAAAAGAGGAAGTCGATATCGCTCTCTTAGCTCCATTGCTTTTTCAAGCCATTTGGACGCCTCACCCGATCTCGCCCCAAGCAAAGCTAAGCCCTCGAGTGCATGAACCTGAACAGTGCGAATGCCGTATGTTTCACAGAACTGCACAAGGTCATTCAGCAACGCTCTTGGTTCCTCTTCCTTGCCTTCAGCGATCAAAATGTAGACTTCGGCTATGCTCATCTGTGAAGCTAAACGCGCATCAGAGTTTCCACCGGCTAGTGCTTTCGCTGATGCCAGCTTTTCACGTGCTTGCTCGGGCAGTTCTGCAAGCCCGAGATAGATCGCCTCGTGTACGTTCACGATAGGACTGGGGGGCAACTGAGAAAGCAATCTGAGGGCTCTATCGAAGTCACCGCTATAGCCATAGCAAAGCGCCTCGGCGTGTCGGAACCGGTCAACAGCTTCTTTTAGTTTGTGTGTCTCCGCAATCTCTATTGCTCCAGAAAGCAACTTGCAGGCTTTCTCGAAGCGTCCTCTAAAGATCAAGAATATGGCGGCAGAGTGCGCTGCGGCTGTCCAGTCTGACGCGTCCTTCTCTGGCTGCAGTTTGCCAAGCGCTACTTTGGCGGCTGACATCCCTTCTTCACTTCTGCCTGCCCACATCAGAACAATTGCAAACTGGGATCGCCCCCAGGGCAGCAGGGGATGATCGGCTGGCGCTTCGTGCAAGCTAAGTCGCAAAGCGTCTTCTACCAGCGGTAGAGGCATATTGGGGATCAATTCACGGCAGGTGTGCAGCATATCCAGTACACGTGTCGGATCCTTGACTATTGTCCACTCCAGTAGAGAAGCTGCACCACGGGCCGCCTCTCCCAAATCTCCCAGTGGAGCGAAGCTGGCAAGTTCGGATCGATAGGATTCAAAGGCGGGTTCTGGCATCTCTGGCAAAAGGGCGACGTTGCCTGCGTCCTTTCGGGAGTTGAGGCACTCTAAAGCATCACAAGAAAAATGTTCAAGTGCGAGTCGGCAGACGTCGCGGGTGGCATCAACGACATGAACTGGCTCGAAAGCCTCCTTTAAGTCCTTTATCGCTTGACGAAGGCTCTGTTGCTGATTCACTTTTGGCTTGTCAGGCCAAAGTTGCTGTCCGAGGGATTCGCGCGTTATCGCCAAGCCATCGTTTAGCGCGAGCAGAGCCATCAAGGCTCGCGCTTTGCGAGAGGGGATGACGATCTCTTCGCCCGACGGCGAAGCCACTCGAAATCCCCCCAGGAGTCGGATTTTCCATACTTCCGATGGCACACGAACAGTATGTGCCGACGCAACACTTTATGGGGCAAATTCTGGACTTCCGTCGTATGCGCCAGGGCGATTCATTAGGCGTTTTTGACCTGTTCCGTTGGCGTTCATCACGTAGATTTCGAAGTTACCGTCGCGGTTGGAGCTAAAGATAATCTTTGTCCCGTCGGAATTGTAGGCAGGGTCAAACTCATCGCCACTCGTCGTCGTGAGCCTGGTTTGTCCAGAACCATCACCATTCATCGAATAAATCTCGAAGTTTCCGTCCCTATTGCTGTCAAACACGATCTTTCCCGTGGGCGAAAAGGCAGGCTCGTACTCCTCTGCGTCGTTGAAGGTGAGCTGGGTAACGTTTGATCCGTCCGCATTCATGACAAAGATCTCCGAATCGTTATCGCGTTCACTGTCAAAAACGATCTTTGTGCCGTCCGCATTCCAAGCGGGGGAGTAATCGTCGGCGGCATTGTTGGTCAAGTTGACTGGGTTAGAGCCATCTGCGTTCATCACATAGATTTCGCTGTTCCCATCTCTGCGCGTGGCAAAGGCGATCTTGGTTCCATCCGGACTGAAAACAGGGTGGTAGTCGTCTGCGAGATTCTTAGAAACATTGAGAACGTTCGATCCATCAACGTTCATCATGTAGATCTCATCATTCCCACCCGTATAGCGCTTGAACACGATCTTGGTGCCATCGGGGCTGAAGTTGCCGAATGAATCCGTGTCTGTGTTGTCGGTGAGGGCGGTTACCCCGCTCCCATCAGAGTTGGCGATCATTATTTCAAAGTCACCATCTGCATTACTGTCGAACCCGATCAGCGTGAGTGTTCCCACGTTTCCGCCGCGTCCACTTCCTCCACATCCGGCGAGCAACAAGGCCATCAGGCAAACACCAATTAACGATTTGTTTTTCATACTGTCCTCCAGATATGGAGGTTACAAACCGTGCGTGAATTTGCGTGACTCCTACATCGCGTGCCTTTTGCGAAGCAGAGCTGCCAAGTAAAAAGCCTCGACTCAATCAATGAGTCGAGGCCAGTTTCAAGAGATTTTCAAAGGTTAGGCTGAACGAAGGAGATCCATCCCTACATATCCGGGCAATGTTCCATTGCCATAGATACGGACTTCGTCATACCCTCCAATCGGTCCACAGTCGTAACCGATCCAAACCCAGCCTGCCATATTTACCGGAGCGGCCACAGGCACTCCGACCGGTAACCCGAATCTATAGAACTGGAAGGTTGCAGTTGTTACAACGATGCCCGCGTTGGGCACTCGGAAAACACCGCCAAACCTCTTCCACACTTGTTGGAATCGAATCTGAACGTCTGTCCCGCGACCGAACATGTTGTTCGGCGCGTCGACCATCGGGAGCAACCCTGGGTTGTTGTTTACAACCAACAGGCCGCCCACATTAAGGCGATTGAACCCTCCGGCGCCAGCATAGCCCGCAAAGCCTACGTAAGACCCTGGAACCATCGCGTTGAAGTTCTCATTGATCGCACCAGCAAACGGGCCGATCGCGACTTGAGCTCGAACCGAAACAGCGAAAGCCGCCATTGCGACGAGCAATAGTATGCGTAGTTTCATATTTTCCCCAATTGGCGCCAACACAGTCAGCGCTCCAATCTTGATAACTCCACGACAATGCCAGGTGTTCGCAAAATTTATGTGTTCTGCAAGAAATGCCACGCCCAAGCCGTTGTTTACAGGCAGGTGCCTCCGACGTGCAACCAAAGGGATTCGACAAACACGTTCGACATTAAGAGGCCAGTTCTGTATAATAATGCCTAAACACTCGCCGACAAAAATCGGGTGCGTTCATCGTCTGAGTCATTAAGTTATTTATTTCTTGAAATTGAGACAATTGTTATCGTGCTTGCGAGGAAAGAAAGGCGTCAAATGAAAACTCTAAAATACTCGTAAATTCTGTATCATGCGATTGGGGAGAGAAAAGTGTCAAAGCTTGTCATAAAAAACATTTCTGAGATTGTTTTTACACCGAGGAAGCCTACCGTCATCCATTTGAGCTTGAAGCAATGGAGCGAGGCTCGCAAAGATTTCCGTAGCGGAAATCGTATTCCACGCAATGGAAGCGCTATTGCGCTCATTCCAGACAGCGAGGGTGGAGCCTACGTTCTGCCGTACTGTAGTGAAGCTGAACCAGAATCGGAATTTATCGTCAAGCCTAAGTATGACCCTGACGAAAGAGCGCTTTCTTACACATGTATGAGACATGGTGAAAGTCTCGTTGAGAAAAATGTTAAGATTGCCATCAGCAAACGGCGACGTAGACGGCAGTGCAACATAGCGATAACAACAGCTGGTTCCCCACGTTTTAAGTGTTTGAGCATTAGTTGTAAAGGAAGATGCCACATTGAGGCTAAAGAGTTTAAAGTTGCAAGTGGAAAATCCATCTATCTTATATATTGTGTATGCTCGAAGGGATGACATATTAATATTACTATAATTTTATTATATGTTTGTATTAGAGCAAATATTTAATCATCCCTAAGTTGACGATTGTCCTACCCTACGTTTCCCATCTTTGCCTGCAGCGTTCGGCAGAATTACACGCTGAACCCGTCTAGACAAGATAGTGGAGACGATGGCGCTTGGCTCTGGCGCGAGTACTAAAGAATCAGTACCAGCTGAGGACATTCTCTTTCCGTTCAATGCGTCATAGCTCTGTGAGATACATTGGCGTGCTATTGACTGCTTCGGTACTGTCGGGAATCTTGTTGGCAGCAGCATTGCCACCATGTGGTCTGACGCTCTTGGGCTGGGTCTGCTTGGTTCCCTTACTCATGGCGGTGCGTGGGCGTGGATTACTTTGGGGATTCTTAGGAGGGCTGCTCACTCTCTTCGTCACCTGTCTTGTTGCCCAATCAGGAGTTTTCTACGAGAGGCCACATTGGGACGGAGAAGCCTCATGGATTGCAACTTCATGCATGTTTTTTGGGTTCGCCATCTCCATTACAGCTGGCGCTTGGGGCGAGGATCGAAATGGCAAGAAACCACTTTGGTGGTTTGCCGCGCTTGCAGTATCCCTTGAGGCATGTTTGCTAGTACTTTTACCAGGACATCTTGCACTCACTCAACACGGAAGCCCCTTTGTCCTTATAGCTGCCGTCGGGGGCATTTGGATGATTTCGTTCTTCTTGTGGTGGGTGAATTTGTGGCTTACTGTTTCTGTTTGCGGAAAATCTAATGTTCCAGCATTTGTTGCTTCACTGCTCATTCTTGTCAGTGCTATTGATTGGAGAACCGAACCTTCATCGAATGGCATTCGCGTGGCCCTGATACAAACCGAGACATTAGACAGAGAACTGATTATTCCACTGCATGAAAAAGCCAGCAGTAAGGGTGCCGGACTTGTCATCTGGCCGGAATATAGTGGGGCAGCTATGTCTCCGATAGGCAGCGTTAGGGGTCTTAAGGAGATTTCATCGAACACAACGTCGGCATTTGTTACAACGTTTTCCGACGACACAGGACCTCTGCCCCACAATGTTGCGGTCCTCTTCACCAATGGTGAAGAGACGGGCCGCTACGCCAAGCGGAAACTCTTTGGGTCAGAAGCTGCGAATCATATCCCCGGCTCAAAACCATCAGCCGCGAGCTTGAGCACAAATCGAATCGGCCTCAACATCTGCTTCGACTCCTGCTTCCCTTGGGTGATGCGCGACACAGCGCAGATAGAAGGGGTCAACGTTATAGCCCTCCCGAACCTCGATCCAGAGTCTCCACACCACTTTCTCGCCGCTGTGCACTCTGCTTTCACGTCCATCCGAGCTGCTGAATTGGGGATGCCTATCGTTCGGGCGGACGTGCGCGCGCACTCCATGATCGTCAATGCTTGGGGCCAAATCATCACTGAATGCCCACCAGACGAAGCAGTTGTTGCGAGCGCGGTAGGACCTGCCCACCCTACGCCTGCTCGGTATCTTGGAGATTGGTTCCTCTACCTCTGTGTGCTAATCGTAATCGGCCACCCAGTCTTCAAACGAATGCAAAAACAACGCACTGCACAAACATACAGTTAGCGTTCGGCTTCATCATTCAGCAAGTTCGTCCAGTTCCGCAAAAGTCGCAAGGTCAGGCGAAATCCAACCCTTGCGCGCTTCCCAAGTCATTATCCTGTCCTTTGAGTAAAAAAGTCGGACGAGGTATCTCTCCCGACATGCTTCCGTCGCACCGTTGACGGCGTCGATCAAGGAGCTCGGTCTTGCTGCATGAATCCAGCGACGAACGTATGCCATCCAAAACCGTGTCAGTGTTTCGTGATAGCCTCGGTCAATCGTTTGGACCACGCCATGCGAATCGTTCAGGTTCATGATCCTTTCTCTGAAAGCCTCTAGAGCTTGTGCGGGTGGTAGATTGAAGCAAAAATAGGCAGCAGAGGAGACATGGGCAGAGTGTGTCCACTGTTCATGACTCAGCTCACATTCTTCAAACCTACGGATCAACTCGTGTATCTCGTCCTCGCTTTTGAAGAGAGCGATCGGACGAAGTGAACCCGGAATCTCAACGACCTTACCCAGCTCTTCAACTCTCCGAAGCGAGAATCCATCACGCTCAATCGACTCATAGTCATGTCCACAATCAGCGAGCCACGTGACGAGGAAAATCAAGGGAACATCGCCGATATTAGCGACTCGATGAGCGAGAGCGCCGTCTATGTTTTGGATCGCTCCTGGCACCATAGGCTCTATACGGGTGTTCGCACCCCGATCCATCAGGAAGAGACAGCCCTCTCCCTGTAAAGTCAGGCAAAACTCTCCTCGTTGCGGTTTTTGATGAAAGTGCCCGCGAGTCATGAAGTATTCACTTCCAACCTTGCCTGGCATTAATACGGTTGTGGCGTATAGCATCTGGTCCGAGTTATCGTCAGTCGTTGTTCCGTAAGTTCGATAGACAACGGTTTGCGGGTTCATCGCAAGTCGAGCTGCCTCGTCGGCAAATGCCCCCTGCATCTGCCCAACAGTCCTTTCGCCAAGAACTATTCCCTCACCGGAAATCGTGCCGGTGAGCATGTCAAGACTCGCAATTGACGCCATCTCCATCGGGCATATTCTAACCCTGCAAATAGCGGTACATTCGGGACATGCCTACGCCGATCTACGTTGTCGATGCTTTCACCAAAGAGCCGTTCAGCGGCAACCCTGCCGGTATTTGCATCCTTGAAAATCCCGCGAAGGATAACTGGATGCAGCTCGTTGCAGCAGAGATGAAGCATGCAGAAACCGCTTTTCTCTATCGCGATGGCGAAGTTTGGAATCTACGCTGGTTCACCCCAGAAGTTGAGGTTGATCTTTGCGGACACGCAACCCTTGCTTCGGCGCACATCCTCTATGAGACAGGTAGGGCAACGCATGACGAAGTTCTGGGCTTCTCAACAAAATCTGGACTCTTAACCGCAGAACGCATGCACGGTGATCAGATTATGTTGGACTTCCCTACCGAGGAGCCCATTCAGTCAGCATCCGAGCTGCACGAACAGATGCAACTTGCTTTGCAAACCTCCGGAATCAAGGAGATACGTAAGAATCGAATGGACTGGTTTGTGGTGTTTGAAACCGCCAGCCAAGTCCGGGCGCTTCAGCCAGACTTTGCTAAAGTTCGAGACCTCGGCATGCGGGCTGTGATTGCCACGGCCCAGTCGGACGATTCGACCTATGACTTCATCTCCAGGCTCTTTGCTCCGCAATCAGGTATTGAAGAAGATCCCGTAACGGGCTCTGCGCATTGTGCCCTTGCGCCCTATTGGGGCGCGATCTTGAACAAGACTGATATGACCGGTTTTCAGGCATCCTCTCGTGGAGGCTATGTGAGCGTGGAGTGGCGAGGAGACCGCACGTCTTTGATAGGCGACGCGGTCACAATTCTCTCTGGTGAGTTTCATGGCAGCAGGTGACATCACTTTTCGAAGCGTTCCTCCAAATGATGCCTTTGGGATCGCGGCGGCTCATGCTCTCTTTCTCGAGTACCAGAAGGAGGTCGGCTTTGATGTGTGCTTTCAGGGGTTTGCTGAAGAACTGGCCTCTCTTCCCGGCCTGTACAGCCCTCCCAAGGGGCTCCTCGTTGTAGCCTTCTTCGGATGCGAAGAGATGGGATGCGGTGCATTGCGTGACCTGGGCGACGGGATTGCTGAACTGAAGCGGGTTTACGTTAACCCAAAAAATCGCCGAAACAGGTTAGGGAGGGATATCTCTAGCTTCCTGATTCGCAAAGCTAGAGAACTCGGCTATAGTGCAGTTAGGCTCGAAACACTCCCTCAGATGTCGAGTGCCGTGAAACTCTACGATAGCCTTGGGTTCGTAAGAATCTCATCCTATTACGAACAGCCAATCGCTAATGCGATCTATATGGAAAAACTCCTTTCCTAGTGGCGCAAATCAAGCTGATAGATTCGTCTTTAGGCTATACGCATTGTCAACTGCCCGCCTGCCCGCCCAACATAGCAGATCGTCAGCCCCTTTCCTCGCTCGGCCTTGAATATGATGATCATGTTGCCCTTGCGCATGAAAAAGAAGCTCTCATTGCCTTTCATCGGAATATCAACCCTTCCAAAAGGCTGCCGATTAAAGTTCTGACCTATCGTCACCAAGAGCTCCTGCAGTCGACCAGGTTCTAGCTTCTCCTTTATCCTATCGATTGCGCCTCTCATCTCTGCTTCAATCCACCAATAGTAGATGGTCGCCGCGAGTCCAACCAGCGCTTGTGCCGCTCCAGCCGCGGTGGTCTGTCCACTGGAACTGTTCATCATCCACTGATGGAGGGCCTCAGCAAAACCTTCGGCGATAGACCCGGAAATATCGATTCCTGCCCCAAGGCTGTCCTTCAAATCTTCGATCAGCTTCTCACCATCACCTGATATAAGGCCCTTGCCCATCATGTCCTTTAGCCAATCGTCAAACGCCTTCGCTCGCTCCTCAGCCTCCTTAGCTTGGCGTTCGGCCTGTGCCTTTTGCGCCTCAGCAGCAGCTTGACGAGCCTTTCGCTCGGTCTCGGCTTGCTGTCGCGCACGGTCTGCAGCAAGCTTTCGAGCTGTCTCTTCAGCCTGTCGCTGTTGTTCAGCGAGTTGATCGGCAGTGCCCTGGGCTGCTTCAGCCGCATCCTTTGCAGCCTTTGCGTTCTGTCGGTGTTGCTCGGCTGCTTTCTTCAACTCCTCTTCAAGCTGCATCTTCGCGTTGGCGAGATCTCTAATCTGGTTGGCGTATAGCTGCAGGTCCTTTGAGGTCTTCGGGCAATGCTGAGTCAGAGCTTGGAAGAACCGCTCAAGTCTGCTTCTCAAGTTGGCACGGCCCTCGATGTACGACCGGATTCGCTCCAGAATCTCACGGAACTTGTGACAGAGCACATCAATCTCCGACTCTTTGACTTCAGCAGCTTGGGCATTTGCCGCAGCGACCTGAGCCTTCTTAGCCGCTTCCTCCATCTCTGCGCAATGCTCCTTGCATGCCTTGACCTTAGCCTCAAGGTCTTCGATCTCCTTTTTCTTGTCCGCTAGCTTTTTGGCAAGATCGCGCTTTTTCCTGCGGGCATCATTGATCTTTTGGCTCTGCGGCGAGCCGAAGTTGTTGATCTGATTTGGCCCATCGTGGACAAATCCCCACCGGATGATGCCCACCCCAGCATCAAAAGTCGCCCGGCCCGTCCAACCGTCCGCCAGGAAGGTGGCCTGAACATCGGCAGCAAGGTCCGTCATCTGCTTCTCGATGTCCTTTTGGTCTTGCTTGGCTTTGTCGAGAGCCTTTTGAAGGGCGTCGCAATCCTCCTTACACTTCTTTGCCGCAGCCTCAACCTCATTTGCCTGCTTTTTAAGGTCGTCCTTATTCGCAGCGCCACCCGGGCTTGCCTTAATCTTTTCAAGCTCTTTAATGAGTTTGTCCATCTCGAAGAAGCCAGTGCCCATCAGTCTGTCAAGCTCGGCATCAAGCGCTTCCAGATTGCTCGCCTGCTTCAGGGCTTCACGGGCCTTGCTACGCTCCTCGGCTTCCCTTAGCCACTGTTCTGTCGCCTTTCTATTCCACTCGTCGATTGCCGATTCGTACTGGACAACCTGATTAAACGTGGCCATGATCATCGAGCTTGTTGTCGTCATCGTGTTGCGGGCAGCCCTCGTGTACTCGCGTTGGACATCGCCATTCCCGAAGGAAACAGGTGGATCGTCGCTGCCAATGGTAACGGCAATGCCATCCGTTGCGGAGTTTTGTTCGCCTGTGATGGCAGCGGCGAGTACGAACCCCGGGCCCTCGGGCAATTGAGACGCATTGAGTTGAGCGCTGAAGCCGTCACTCATGTCGAAATCGGTTCCTAGATCGCGCATGAAGCCGCGCAAACTTACATAGACAAAGCGCACTAGTACAGGCACCTTCCCTTGTGGGAAGCAAGTAGCCGAGAAGGTTGCAGACTCATTTGCTTTGATCTTGCTTGGGCCGGTCACCTTCACGACGATTGGGTCGGGCTCGTCATCGGGGTCGGACACAGAACTCTTCATCGCAGTCTGTAATGAAAGTTCATATCTTCCCGCCCCTATAGCCGTGACCGGAACTTCGATTCGGAATGCCCCGTTGGCGTCAAGTTTCGACTTGTTCACTTCGATAACTTGCGTGTTGCCACCCTTGAGGCTCACGATGCTGGGACTATTGTTGGTCAGCACCATCGGGATCGTTTCTGATTGGATGTCGCTTAGACCAAGCAAGCCGATGTTTGCCTGAGTCGATTCTCCAACCTTGATGAGCGGGTCCTCGATCGAAAACAGGGGTGTCACGACTCGTGTTTCGCATTGAACGGCAGCTTGTGATCCCTCCTGAATGTTGAATTTGAACTTCCCTGTCATCAAGCCGGGGGGCAGTACATAGCAACTTCTTGGAGATTCCGCCACGACCGTCATCGGCCCCAGTACGGTCGATGCCTTGGTTGATTTTACGTCACCATCAAAGGGTCCGCTGACGGCGATTGCCGTGCCTCGGGGAACCATCGCGCTTGAACTGTAGTTTGAGGGCGCAGGGCATACGATGGCGCCATCAAGCCGGGCGAGAATACTTCCCGTTACTACTGGCTTGTTGTCGGTTGTTCGAATGGCCCAGCCGATGGTGAATCCGGACCCCATTCTTGTCGGCTCTCCCAACCCCGCTGAGTTCGTGATGATGTACTTTGTTGACGGCTTAAGCGTGCTGCCATCAGCTTCCAATACGACGCCACTGATCCTGTCGCCAGCTTGCGTATCGCCCGGCAAGAAGGCTCGGAGGTCAACACCATCGATGGTAGTTGAAATGACTTTGCACCCGCCGCGATCCTCAACAACGACACCCTGAAAAGTGTCCTGTCGCAGCAACGTCGCGCCCAGCAATAGTGTTGTTAGCATGATCAAGAAATCCTCCGATCTCTAACCATTCTAAGCAATTTCGCTGAGGATGTCGAATCTGGCCTGCTGAAGCTGACCATTCATTCGGAACATTCTCAAAGCACAAAAAGAACAGGTTGTAGACGTAAAGTCTGCAACCTGTCCTCAAAAAGCAGCTATCGTTTCAAACTAACGATAGCGCCTTCACAGCTGAGAGCTACTTATAAAAGTCGAATCCTTCGAGGCGCTTCTTAAACGACTGCAAGAATCGTCCGGCAAGGAGACCATCGATGATCCGGTGATCGTATGTGAGGACGAAATACATCATCGAGCGCATAGCGATCATGTCGTCCACAATCACGGGCAATTTTTGGATTGCATAAGCGCCACCAATCGCGGCTTGGGGAGCATTGATCATCGGCGTACCGAACAAGGCACCGTAGCTGCCGGGATTAGTTAAAGTAAACGTGCCGCCTTGCACATCCGTAACCTGCAGTGTATTGTTGCGAGCCTTCTTGGCAATAGCTTCCAGGTCACGCGCTATCTCCACTAGGGACTTCTTGTGACAATCGCGAATGACCGGGACAATCAAGCCCTCATCGCCCTTCTCACCCAATGAGACGGCGCATCCCATGTGAACACCGTTTGTGTAAACCACGTTGCCCTCTTGCAGGCTTGCATTCACCATTCGGAACTCCAGCAAGGCTTCCGTAAGCGCCTTGATAAAGAACGGCGTATAGGTCAACTTGACTCCGTTTGCCGACTGGAAAGCGTCCTTGTTCGATTCTCGGAACTTGACAAGATTGGTGACATCGATCTGGATGACCGTGCTGACTGTTGGTACTTGGCTGCTGCGCACCATAGCTTCAGCAATCATCTTGCGCATACCAACCAAAGGCACGACTTCTTGATCCGGACCTGCTGCGATTGGCGCGGGCTTTGCCGAAAGGTTGGGCATAGCCGTGCCGCCTTGACGACCACCAGAGATATAGGCTTCAAGGTCTTTCTTGGTTACCCGATTGCCGCTTCCCGAACCTTGAATTGTCGACAATTCGGCATCTGAGATTCCTCGCTCTTTAGCTATCGCTCGCACGACAGGCGTGTACCAGACACGACCGTTCGGTCCAACAGCAGGAGCAGCGGGTTCCGGAGTACTTGGGGTTTCATTAACCTGGGGTTTTGGCTCAGGCTTGGCCTCTGCCTTCTTGGTTTCAGGCGCCTTGGTCTCAGTTGAAGCTGACGCACCTGTGCCATCGTCGATCGTTCCCATCGCTTCGAAAACCTTGACGGTTGCCCCTTCGGGGATGATGATCTTTGAGAGAACACCGGTTGCAGGCGCGGGAAGCTCAGTGTTGACCTTGTCGGTCATGATCTCTACGATCGGTTCGTCTTCCTTGACAGCGTCGCCTTCTTTCTTCAACCAGCGACTCACGGTGCCTTCATGAACGGATTCGCCCAACTCAGGCATGAGAATCTCGACGGCCATGCCCTATTTTAGCCTTGCCGAAGTCCGGGTTGCTTGGGTCTGAGAATTTTTGGGAGCGTCGGCTATTGGCTATCCCGTTTTTGACAAGTGGAGGGCGGGTGGTTTTCAGGTTGCCGTCAGGCAGTGAGCCACTTGCAAACTACCTGTCAACTACCAGCCTACGCTCCTCAATCAAACTCAGCCTGCAAGAAGCTCTTCAGGTCTTCCTCGTTGACCTCGGGCTCACCGGGGGACACGTTGTCCAACTTTCCTTCTTTCATCCATTGCTCAAGCTCATCCACAAGTGCGAACAGGTGATCGAACGAATCAACATAGAACAACAATGGCTGATAATGATCGATCTCAAAACATTGGTTCACAACCCACTCCATCTGGAATGGATAGCGCTGAACCTCTGGTGAGTCGATACAGTGCGCGATCTCGCCATAGGAGCTGAGCAGGCCGCTGCCGTAGACTGATAGTCCCTTGCCGTCGGGCCTCTTCATCAGACCAAACTCGATGGAGAACCAGAAGAACCGGGCCATCGCCTTGATGATGCAGCTCAGCTTTCGTGCCTGCTCTTCTCGATCCTTGATCTCGTGTGCAATCTGGGCTGCGGTGTGGGCGCATTCGCCGAACCGGACCAGAGTGTCGGCAAACATCTTGTCGGTGTGCATGGGCACGTGCCCGGCGATGTCGTGGAAGATATCCGGCTCGGGCAAATACTCAAGCTTGTCGGACCGCCGAATCGTGATCGTGGTCGGAAACTCCCGATTACGCAGACAGTCGAAGAAAAGATAGGCTGGCACATATCCGCTGACAGCTTTAGCGCTGAAGCCGGTCAGGGGCTTCAAGAACTGGTTCACATCGTCGAGATTGGCGACGTAGTCAGGATTGAGACAGAGCCGCGAGATGCCTTCGCGAAAATGCTCGTTGGCATATTTGTCCCAGCGATCCTGCATTCGGGCGTAGAGCTTGCGCCACGCCTCGTGGTTCTCCTCGTTGTACAGCTCATACGGCTGGCGGATGTAGAGCTCGCCCTTCGCCTTGGCCTCCTCAATGAAGGGGGCCATGGTCGTTGTCAAACCGGGGCCGTTGGGATCGTATTGGGGGATTGCTTGGGCCATCTTCTTCGACTCCTCAAGAGTTTCTACGACTATTATGGGCCCGACTCGCAGATTCCTGCCCGAGGACTCTATTCTTCGAAGACGCGATTACGCCATTTCGCGATGAAATGATGTCCGACCGCGACCAGAATCACGATCAGAGGCATAAGCAGGCTCCCAAGGTGCCCGATCATCATTTTGCGACCGTGATACATCGAACGATATATCTCACTTTCGGGCGATGAAGAAACCCAAGTCCAGAAGGGGGAGAATCCAAGAAAGACACCTAAACCACAAATCCCAACTCCGACCCATTTCGCCTTCGATTTTGCCCCGTCACGCTCTTTCATCGCCCCCACAAAGTACATGAGACCGCCGAAAATCGAAGCAATCAGCGGCAGCAACATCGGCTCAAACCAGTTATTTGGTTCGGTCAAAGCAAAATACATCTCCATCAGCGTACACCGTTCGTATTGTGGCAGGACATTATGAGAAACGAGGAGCGTTAACCACGACCCTCCAGCTCTACACCGGAGAATGGATGCAGTTTCTGTGCCAGGTTCAACATGAAAACGAAAATGGACCCGTTCAATATTAACGGGTCCATTTCTTCAAGTGGTCGTCGTCGACGCTCACTCATTAATCTTTAGATATCAAATCGCTTCGGTCCGCCGTCGTCGCTTGGGGCTGTGATGCGCTTCACAAACGTCACGAGCTCCATCGGGTTGAACGGTTTTGTGAGATACATATCCGCCCCGTAATGGTATCCCTCGAAAACGTCCTTATCCTGAGCCTTCGCGGTCAGCATGATGACCGGAAGATTCTCGGTTTCTGGGTCGCGCCGCAGGCTTTTTAGGACCTCGAAACCGTCCATGTACGGCATCATTACGTCCAGTACGACGCAATTGGGCTTTTCCGATTTGATTTTTTCAAGTCCTTCTTTCCCATCAAAGGCAGTGACTACTTGGTAGCCCTGTCTCTCCAGGTTGACCTGAATGAGTCTAACTATGTGTCTCTCGTCATCGCAAACTAAGATCTTCAGCGGCGGCATTCATGCTCCTCCGGGTGCTCGTGCATCCTACCTGATCCATCTTACCAAGTCAATCGGGCCTACTCAAGGCCTGAGCCGCATATCGGCGGAAAATCGTTGCCGGGTACCCTTCCTTTCGTGAAGCTATGTCGGTTCGAACTCCTCGAAAACCCAGGCACTGCACGTTCCGGATTTTACTACGGCGGCAAGGTCTATGAGACGGACGGGCAAGAAGCCATCGCCGTTCACGAATCATCGATCGTTCGTTTTCTTTCTCCTATCGGGACACCCCCGAGCGTACGCTTGTTTCATTACATCGGAGCCGGCTTTAGCGAATGGGCGGGTGCAATGTCGGCAAGCGCGGATACTGCCGACCTTGGATTTGCCTACCTCAACGCCGCCTCTGTCGTGGGGCCAAACCTCATCATCAAGCATCCCTACCCCGACGACATCGGGGTCGTTCCCTGCCTCGCTATCGTCGTGGCAAACCCCGCTGAAAGCGTAGATCCCGACATCTCGGACGGGCTTCTGCTTGGGCTCATGCCCGCGATGGTGTTCTACTACTCCTCACTTGCTGAAAGTGATCGAATGCGTGGGCTCGGTCCAGCCCGTTCACACGACATTGCCTGCGTCATCGGCCCTGCACTAACCACACCTGAGGAATTGGAGGACTGTATGCAAGAGACTCCCCACGGCCAGCATTACGAGCTTGAATTTGCACTCAAGGTGAACAAGGAGGATGTCGCGGCATTCACCACGGATAAGGACACTTGGACACCCGCCGATCTCATTGCCTACGCAAGCCGGACTCGGCCTGTGCTGCAAGGAGATATCCTCTTAATCGCGTTAGGCACAGCCGAACTGAAGCAGGGACTGGCCTCGGAAGACGAAGTGATTCTTGTTTCTGACCGCCTCGGAGCCCTCGGGTGTGTGATTGAATGAATTCAAACGATTCATTTGAAATCACGATGAACTGAAATTGAACTTTGCCTGCGAATGATGAGCCTGCCATGTGACGCTTAAGATAGCCATCATAGCTTCTTTAAACTCATCACTCCCAGCATTCGCTCGTCATCACTCCTCCTTCTTCATTCACAATAGTGATTCCCATGTCCACTCTCCAAAAATTCACTCTTGAAAACGGCGTTCGCGTTCTTGTCGAGCCCTTCTCCCATGTCCAGTCTGCCGCCATTGGTTTGTGGTGTAGAACCGGCAGCCGTCATGAGCGAGAAAACGAAGCAGGAATTACTCACCTGATCGAACATATGCTCTTCAAGGGAACCAATACGCGCAACTCGAAAGAGATCGCTGAGTCCATCGAGGGCCGCGGAGGTGTGCTCAACGCCTTTACCGATAAGGAGATGACCTGTTACTACACACGCGTTCTTAGCGACGATATCGAGAACGCGGTGGATGTGCTTTCGGACATGATGCTGAACTCAAAACTTGATCCTGACGAGCTTGCTAAGGAGATAGGCGTCGTGCAGGAAGAGATACGGCGGTCAGAGGATGAGCCCGGTGACCAGGTGCATGAACTGCATTTAGGGGGAAGATGGGGCGAGCATCCCCTTGGAAAGCCCATCATCGGTACTCACGAATCTGTTGGTGGATTCAAATCCGATGATCTGCGAGCGTATATCGATCGACGATACCGGGGCGAGAACATCATCCTCAGCATTGCTGGCAATGTGAACCCCGAAACCTTCAAGTCCCTTGCCGGGGAGAAGCTCAGCGGTGTCGCTTCGGGAGTTGAGGACGAAATCATGCCGCGTCCAAGCGGATCGGCAAACATGAACTACATCGAAAAGGATGTCGAGCAGGTTCATTTTTGCATTGGAACAGACGCCACTTCGGTTTACGATCCTCAGCTTTACACCATGGCTGTACTCGACGGAATACTGGGCGGTGGCATGAGCAGTCGACTTTTCCAAGAGATTCGTGAAAAACGAGGTCTTGCCTACTCCATCGGAAGCTACACACTGAACTACACCGCCGGAGGCGCATACACCGTTTATGGGGGAACAAGCAAGGAAACTTGGCCCCAAGTTCAGGAACTTATACATGCCGAATTCGAGAGCGTCAAGACGAATGGGTTCGACGCTGACGAGGTTGAAAGGTGCAAGCGGCACATCAAAGGCAATATTATTCTCGCCTTAGAAGGCATGTCCTCTCGAATGATGCGCAACAGCCGAAATGAGTTGCTTCATCAACGCGACATTCCGCTGGAAGAGACTATGGCAAAGATCGATTCCGTCACAAATGATGACCTTGTAGAGATTGCCAGAAAGATTTTGAGCGTCGAAAAGATAAGCACGACTGCTATCGGTCCTGCATAAGATGGCTACCGACAAGGCAATCCATATCGATGCTTATGAATGCGCAAGAAAGCTCCTTGAGCTGACTTCCAGCGCTCAAAGCGAAGACGCTTTGCTTGCGGAGATTGCTCACATACTCGTCCGAGAATGTGGGGTTGAAGACGTGCATATCTTCATCTCCGACAAGGGCGCTTTGGTGCTGAGAGCCAGCACTTCCGCCCCAGAGTTCAACTACCGTACGCGGCTCGGGCCAGAT
Source organism: Fimbriimonadaceae bacterium (assembly GCA_019638775.1). Classification (NCBI taxonomy): domain Bacteria; kingdom Bacillati; phylum Armatimonadota; class Fimbriimonadia; order Fimbriimonadales; family Fimbriimonadaceae; species Fimbriimonadaceae bacterium. The sequence continues at coordinate 684,071 of JAHBTD010000002.1, forward strand.
GTTGGGCTCGTTGGCCAAGCTGCAACGACTCGAGAACCAATCTTCATTCCGGCAGACGCGGCAAGCCATCCCAAGAATGTCAGGGTCCCTGGTTTCGATAACCTTCCCTTTGAGGCGTGCGGGGTTGTGCCGATGCTTTCCGGCCCCGATCTTCGCGGGATCTGCGTACTCAGCACAGGGAGCGAATGGAACCTTACATCAGCCAATCAAAGGGAGGTTTGCAAAGCTGTCGAAGCCGCTACCCTTGCCCACAAGACCTTCCGTCACCTTTACCATTTGCGAACTGCCAGGAGCCGTATCGGCGCAGTCACCGAAGTGACGAAGACCATCGCCGACAGCCCCTATATCGAAGAGATTCTTCAATTGCTCGTGAGCATGACGGCAAAGCAGTTCAATTACCGAGTTTGCACTGTCCGGCTGTTGGATGAAGATCGTGGCGAGTTGGTACTTCGGGCAACGCAGTCGCAGGCCAAGGCCTATCAGAGCAAACGAGCCATCCGCCTCGGCGAATCCATCGCCGGCAAGGCAATCGAGAAGAACCACCCAATCATCGTGCTTGACGTTCAGAACGACCCCGACTATATTGGGCACGATCTTGCGGTCGAGCAAGGTCTGGTGTCGATGATCTGTCTTCCCTTGGTCATTCACGACAATGCCGTGGGCGTTATCAGTTGCTATACGTCGGAAATGCGAAACTTTCTTCCCGACGAGATTGCCGCTCTGGAAACCATTGCCAAACATGCAGCCATGAGCATCGAAAACGCGAAGCTGCAAGTGCGCTCCACGCTGATGCAGGAGATGCATCACCGGGTCAAGAACAACCTCCAGCAGGTCGCCTCCCTTCTCCGACTTCAGATGCGGCACGGACAGTATAAGTCGCTTGAAGAGGCGCTCAGCGATAGCCTGACCCGAATCTTAGCGATCTCAGCAGTGCACGATCTTCTGAGTCGAGAGGACCTCGATCACGTGGGGATGTACACACTTGCAAACACGCTCATGCAGCACCAGCGTGAGTCCTTCTCCATTCCGGAAAAGCGTATTACCTTCTTGGTTCGGGGAGATGAAGTTCACCTGAATACCATACAGGCAACTCAGGTCGCCCTGATCCTAAACGAGCTTATTCAAAACGCCGTCGAGCACGGATTCAAGGATGCTGATGAAGGGGAAATCCATGTCACGGTGGAGCAGCGTGACGAGGAGATGTGCCTTTGGGTCTCAAACAGCGGCGTCCCTATCCCCGAAGACTTTGATATGAACAAAGCCAAGAATTTGGGCTTGCAAATCGTCGAGAGCCTCGTGCGTGGTCTGGGTGGCAAATGGCGATTGGCGAACGTCCTTGGCTGGACGGTCGCCGAAGTCAAATTCCAGGTTCGCGGTGGAGAGTAGCTATGCCGCCTTGCTCAAGTATTGGGCAAGATTATATCGACCGCTGCCGACAAAGTCGACAAACTCAAGTCCATAGCCTTTTGCCGGGTCACGATGTGCGACGATTGCAAGGACGTGGCATGCACCGAACTGTCCAAGATCGAAGTGACAACGCAGCAATTGACCGGCATCATAAGTCGCGTCCGTTTTGAGCAAAGCTCCACCAACGCTGATGTTGACGGTAAAGCCTTTGGCTTCGATGAACTCAACGCCTTCAGTGTTGTCGACGGCTGCGCGAAGGTCAAACTGTAGCTCGCGCTCGAATCGGGGGTATCGTCGCTGATCGCTCACATGCCAATCTGCCGACTCAAACTCCAAATACCACTTCGTCCCATATCGTCGGACGTAGGAAAGTTGACCATCGAAACGCAGCATATTCTCCGACTGCGTAATGACCAACAGATGGCATCCCGGCTGCAACTCGGCAAGCCGGTCGTCGGGGCACGTCACCGCAAACGGCGTTTTTGACTGAACCTGTGCGATTGCAACTTGGGGTTCGCCACCTTCGTACCATACGAGCGACACGCGCTCCAAATCACCTTTAGGACTGCTCATGCGAAGATTCCTCTTTGGAATCTTCGGGAAATTGCAGCAAGATTCTTAGGCCGCGCAAACAAGCATTTAGCCGAGCTTCATCGAACGCAGCCGTTGCTCTTCGCGTGTTTGCTCCTTCTTGGCGATGGATTGGCGCTTGTCGTACTGCTTCTTACCCCGTGCGAGGGCGATCTCAATCTTCACGCGCCCATTCTTGAAGTAGATTTTGGAGGGGATGAGCGATAGGCCCTTTTCGTTAGTTTTTCGCTCAAGAGTGTCGATCTCTTTGCGATGAGCGAGCAGCTTACGGTCGCGACGGCGTTCTGGCTGAAAATGAGAAGAGTGCTCATAGGGCTCAATATCGAGGTTCATCAGCCACAATTCGCCCGATTTGATCCGGCAATAGGCATCCGTCATATTGACTTTGCCTTTCCAAACGCTTTTCACTTCGGAGCCTGCGAGTGCAATTCCCGCCTCCAGAGTCTCCAAGAACTCGTAATCGTATCGGGCTTTGCGATTTTCGAGAACTCGCGGCCCACTTTCCGATGTTTTGTTCTTAGAGGACTTCCCCATGGGGTCAGGAGTGTACCAAACGACCTGACTTGGAAAGGGGACTTCACTCGGAGGTACATTCAAAGATATGTCTCGAACGATTTACGTCGGGCTGACCGTTGCCCTTTCCCTATTCTTCGTCGGCTGTAAAGACGAAAAGGCAAACGGTCCCCTTGTGTTGGAAGAGGGTGAACTCAAAATTACCGACATCAAAGTCGGCGAAGGCGACCCCATCGAGAATGGGGACGGCATCCTTGTCATGTATACGGGCAAACTCAAGGATGGCAAGCAGTTTGATAGCAACGAAGACAAAGACGACAAGGGTGGGTTCATCAAGCTTCCACTCGGCTTCTTTGTTGGCTCAAAGGAGTTGATCGAAGGGTGGGATAAGGGCGTCCTTGGCATGAAAAAGGGCGGCGTGCGTGAGCTTGTCATTCCTCCGAACCTTGGCTACGGATTGGCGGGTTTCCCCCCCGACGTCAAACCGAATGCGACCCTCTATTTCACTGTTACAGTCGTCGACGTTGTCAAGCCTGGCAAATCAAAAGAGATGTCGATAGAAGATATCAAGGTCGGGACAGGTCGGGAAGTGAAGGAAGGCGATAAGGTCGAAATTAGCTACTTGAGTCGCTTGGCAAACGGATTTGAGTATGAAAACTCAAACGACTACGACGACGAAATGATCTTCACCATTGGCGAAGATCGAATCAGCACATCGATCAGCGTTGGCATGGTCGGGATGAAGGTGGGCGGAACACGTAAGATGCGCATGCCGTATGGACTGTGGTCGGGTATGAATCAGAAGGTGTATCTTGCACCACCGCAAGTTCTTTACTATGAGGTCACCCTCAAGAAAATCTTCTAAAACTGTTTGCGGCCACCCGATACGTCTAAGCTCAATATGAAATCAAGAAACATCTTGCTCAGTCTTGCCGTCGTCGGCGCTTTAGCCGCTACAAGTTCGGGACAGATCGCTAAATCCGGTTCCGGCTACCTGTTTCGGCTAAAGTACAAGCCAGGGCAAACGATCGGCTACAACATGACAACTGAAGCCAGATACGGCGGTCCTGCTGGCGAGTCAGTGAAAGTCGTATTCGGGATGCAGGTTGCCGCCAAAACCGCGAACAAAGGGCAGTATGGTGTTGTGTTCACCATCTTCCCGGCAACAGTCGTCCAGGATGGCAAGAAACAAACAACGGGGGAAAAGGCAGTCGTCAACGCGACGGTCGACAGCGTTAACCGAATCGTCAAGAGCGATGCGCCGGAAGGGGCAGCGCCCGACATTATGGATTTAACCTTTCCCGACAAACCTATCAAACCAGGCTTTACGTGGGAAACAGCAAGCGTCGGAAATATGATGAAGCTGGGAACGCTCACGGCAAAGACCAAATACACCTTTGTTGGAATCAAAACAGTCAATGGCGTTTCAGTCGCGGAGATCGCGACCACTCTTACGGGCACCCAGCAATCAGCAGTGCTAAGCGGTCAAGGAACCCTGCTGCTGCGCACAGCGGATGGCACCTACGAAAGCAACTACATGCGCATCACAGCGCGTCCGCCTGGAGCCCCGGTTGGTTCAAAATCGTCGATTGAGACGGTCATGCACCTGTCCCGAAAAAAGGGATCATAAGCTATGGGCGAGCTGACGGTCTATTGCAATGCAGATTCACCTATCGGCGAGATTCTCAAGAATCACCCCGGAGTCGGCAATATCGAACTCGCTCGTGAAGCTCTTCTCGAATTCTCAAAGGATGGATGGCATCGGAGAGTATGGAGTGGAAAGCCAAGCGTCGATTTGAATGGCCTCGTCGAGTTGATTGATAATAACCCTCTGGTTTGTGCTGATGAAGCCTCGGTGCCGTCGTCGTGCGCAACGCTAGCGCTCATCGCGCTCGGCCCTCTTATCCGTGCTGGGATTCTGGTTGAGCCCCCGGCATTGCAATTCTCTGAAACGGGTGATGAATCTGAAGTCAATGCTTTTCTATCTAACTTTGGCTGGACAGAGGAGTCGACGATTCAGTTCGAGGCCATCGAGCTTGGTAACGTGTGTGCGCTCAATGCTATCGCCAACATCCAAAACGTCGAGAACTGGCAACTCATCGACGACTTGTACGAAGAGGCGTACGGGCGAAGCTTCTATATCAGTCGGTCCGAAGATGAGGACTGGGACGCAAAGCTCGTCGAAGGAACGCCAAACGCACTCTATCGCCTTCGAATCACTCCTGGAGAGCCGACAAGCTTACTGACGATTCAAGTCATGGCTGACCGAAACGGAAAATGCGGCGCTGCACAGATTGTGCATGCGATGAACGTGATGGCAGGCTTTGAAGAGACACTGGGTATCTCCTAACACATCATCTGCACTGTCAAACGTCTTCAATGTCTTCCGATCGCAGAATCCCATCCTTTGGCGCATCGGGAGTGGCCTCACCCTCCGGCCCAGCAATCTTCTCCCACTTCCCTTTCTCCAGCTTTCTGAACGTGCTAAATCCCTTCTTTGCCGCCTTGTCCGGGTCGGTCTTGGATGCGGTTACGATAGAGGCCTTGCTGATCACCTTACGAACGTCTAGTCCGCAAAACGGACAGTACTCGATGGGTTCCTCGTCTATCGCTTGGATGACCTCAATCCGCCCATCGCACATCAGGCATTCTCGGTCAACGGGTTCGTACTCGTAGATGGGCATCGCATTTCTTGATAGATCCGATTTCCAATCTCGGATAGCACTATCACTAACAAGGACGTCCCGCCATAATCAGATGTGTCCAAAACCTCTGACCTTGTCACACTTGATGCAAGGATTACCGCCTGTAGAGCTTGCCCGAGGCTTGTGGACTGGCGTGAGAAAGTCGCCCGCGAGAAACGGGCATCGTTTCAAAACTGGAAATATTGGGGCAAGCCAGTACCGAACTTTGGCGACCCAGCAGCCGACCTCCTTATCGTCGGCCTTGCTCCAGCTGCCCACGGCGCAAACCGGACTGGACGCATGTTTACTGGAGACCGCAGTGGAGATTGGCTCTACCGTGCTTTGCACAAGGCCGGGCTGGCAAGTCAGGCCGAAGCCGACAGCATTAACGATGGGCTCGAACTTAAGGGAGTCCTAATAACTGCGGCCGTTCACTGCGCCCCACCGGACAACAAACCGACGCCCGATGAATTCCAGGCTTGCGCACCCTTCCTGCGTGAATCGCTGGATATGAAACAGTGGCGGGGGATTCTCTGCTTGGGCTCGATCGCTTGGCAGGCAGTGCATAAGCACTTTGAAACCAAGCCACTTCCCCGATTCTCGCATGGAGCAGTTTTTCAGGCTGATGGTGGGCCAAAGATCGTTGGAAGCTACCACCCAAGCCAGCAGAATACGTTCACCGGAAGGCTAACGGAAGAGATGCTGGATGCAGCAATTGCAGCTTGGAAGGCATCGTGCAAGAGTTGACGCTTGGCTTCCCGTCCGCAAAATCAAAGTCCACAAACAGATAAAGCTTGGCATCAAGCCAAGCTCTAATTCGATTCCAGTCGAGAAGTCTCAGACTCTTTCCAGATACGGCTTTGCGCCCATAAGCTGAGCCTCACCCTCTGGCGGCAAGATTAAATCAATCCTCTTGCCATCGGCGCTTAAGGTGCCGACCATGTCCGGGCCGGAAGAACCCTTGACGGTCAGTTTGTTGCCTTCAAGTGTCCAGGTACCTGTCTCGGCCGTGTTCATGAAGGAGATGGCCTTGCCGCCTTCTTGGAACTCCAGCGCCGGTGTCGAAGGAGGCATATTGGCGTCCATCTGCTTCTTGACCTTTGCATCGGTAACTGCGGAGGTATCCATCTTCAGGATCCACTTTCCGACGACTCCCTTCGGTTCTTCAACCTTCGCTTGCTCGCCAGCTTTTCCAGAATCCTTCGACTCCGTCGTGGTACCTTCACTGCCCTTAGTTGCACAACCGACGCTAATGATCGCCGCAATGAGGGCAACCAAGATTGCAAAATTCCTAACCATCCCGCGATTGTGACGAAAAGGGATTTATGAGGTCGCCGCCAAATACCTAGGCAGTCCTTTGGACGAACCTATTGCCGAGAATCGATCATGGATTCGGGTCCGGCTTCTTGAACTTCAGGCTCACGGAGTTGATGCAGTAGCGCTGCCCTGTTGGCTTGGGTCCGTCTTCAAACAGATGTCCAAGATGACCGCCGCACTTTTTGCAAACGACTTCAATCCGGTACATCCCGTGACTGGTGTCCTCAACATAGTCGATCTTGGCCCGGTCAATCGTATCAAAGAAGCTGGGCCACCCACAGCCCGAGTCAAACTTTGTATCCGACGAGAAGAGGTCTTCGCCACATCCGGCACAGACGTACATCCCCTCTTCCTTAGAATTTGTGTATTCGCCAATAAAGGGGCGTTCGGTGCCCTTCTCGCGTAGAACCCGATATTGCTCGAGTGTGAGCTCGGCTCTCCACTCTTCATCGGTCTTTTGCACTTCACGAACGTTGGTGATCTCTTTCATATCTGGATTTCTCGTAGGGTTTTTGTCAGCCGCCGACACATGCTGAGCAGAGGAGATTAGTCTACTTTCCCTTCTTTTCGGGCTCAAAGTGGATGCTTACCGAATTGATGCAGTAGCGCAAACCGGTTGGTTTGGGACCATCTTCAAAGACGTGGCCCTGATGCCCGCCACAGCGCGAGCAAACCACCTCAATCCTCCTCATCCCATACGATGAGTCTGGCTTCTCTTCGATCGCCTTCTTATCAATGGGTTGATAGAATGCCGGCCAGCCGCACCCTGAATTGAACTTATGCTTGGAGCTAAAGAGCGGTAAATCGCAACCGTTGCAGACGTACGTGCCAGCCTCGAAAAACTCATCATACTTACCTGCAAAAGCGCGCTCAGTTCCCTGCTCGCGAAGGACGTGGTACTCCTCAGGTGTGAGAATCTTCTTCCATTCGTCGTTCGTGAGTACCACTTTGCCGTCCTTGTTTGGCTTCGGACGCGCCTTCCGCTCGGTCTCCTTCTGGTTCTGCGAGCCGCTTTTCTCTTGGGGGTTCATGGCTCCATAAGCCACAAGTAGTCCTCCAATCGCTAAAATAGGAATGCAAAAAAGGAAAATCTTCTTCATGGGTGTGCTCCTGTATAGGTAAGGAAGAAGGCTTCCCTATTGTTCCCGACTCGGGACATGCTGACCATGTGCCAACAACAAGACACGGTATTTCCAATCCAAAATCCAAAATCTAAAACCTTCCAACCACTTGCCAACTACCTTCCAAACCCACTAAGCAAGCGGATTCCATGGCTGCGGAGCGAGTGACCCGTACAACGGCAACTTGAGATTATGCGAGTACATTTGGGCTATCGTCACAAAGTTTGCCGCCCGCTCCGCGTTAGCGCCGTAGTTCTGCCCAACCACAACATGCTCCAATACCATTGGGTGCCGGTACGGGTCGTGACTCCACAAACGGATCACAAAGACTGTCCCAGGGGGAGCCATGGGGCCTTGCGGTGTCGCTACGGGTGGAGACGGATTTCCGAATTGAGGAGCTAGACCTTGATAAGCCATTAGCTCAAGCGCCTTGAATTCGTCGATGGACCCCTTGCGCCAACGCACCCAGCCTCCCGAACCGTATCTCTCGTGATATTGACGCGTGCGAAGGTCGAACTTTATGATGCGAAACAGTGCAAACGCCCAGGCCCCTGCCAAAGCAAAAAGGAACCCAAACATCACACTCCAAAAGGGGCTGATGATGTAGGTGGGGATACCGAGAATCGCGCCAGCTAATCCGCCAGCGAAGAGTACAGAACCGCCTATCAGCGAGGCCTGGGCGGCATGCACCTCAAGCGACCGCTGCTTGAAAATAAGCATCGTCCTCTCACGGTTGAAAGACCCGTAAAGCGGGTTCTCCATCATCATCGCTGTTCAAAGAATGGACGGAAAATGCAGATAGATTTGATGACAGATTAGTATCGGAAAAGAGAAATCTTTGACCGGCGGCATACGTCAGGTCTGCGCCCAACTCCTTATCACAGCAACCGGATGTTTTGCAGAGCTACTTCGTTGTTTGGATCGACGGCTAAGAGCCGCTCATAGTTGCGAATGGCGATATCCCTCCTACCAAGCTGGTGAGCAACCAAAGCCAAGTTCGTGTACAGTCCCTCGCTCAATACACGTGGTTCCACGAGCGCAAACTTCTCGTACGTATCGGTCTCTTTCATTCGCTCAATCTCAAGCAAGTCCTGCAAGGCCATCGTTAAGTTCTTTCTCCGAATCTCCATTTGCGCCACTAGAAAGAGAACCGTTGGAGACTTGGGGAACCATGCCCGAGCGCAACGGATGAGCGAGCTCAACCTAGGTGATTTGAGTTCATTTTCCTCAACCAGCGGGAAATACGCACTGATAACGCTAGCGACCTTTCGGTCCGGTACTTCATCGTAGTCCTGCATAGCAAGGACGCGATCAATCATCTTATCGAACTCAGCTTGGTATTCAGGGTTTCCAAGCTGCCGCATCGTCAGCGCAAGTTCGACTTCGTAATAAAACTGCTCTGGCCTCTCTGATAGCTCCTGTTGAAGCAGCGGTAGGTTTCGTCGAGCCTTCGCGTCGGTGTATTCCGGGGCGTAACCATCGTGATAGATGGGCACCTTTGTCGTTCCGACTTGCATTCCAGGATAGAGATCGACCAACTGGTCGTCTGTAAAGTGCTCGTGGATGATCCCAATTAGACGCATTTCCGGATGCGTACGCCACATCCGAATCAGCCATTGTTCGCCCCACCGTCCATCCTTCATCAAATCATGGCGTGTCAAGCAATAGGCGGAGGCATAATCGACCGCAACCATCTGCTCCATCGCCTCACCTACGCCATCCGGAAACCACTCGTCTGCGTCGATCCACAGGGTCCACTCCGTTTCGACAAGATCGAAAGAGAAGTTTCGGGCAACGTCGAAGCGCCCGGGCCACTCCATCGTAAACGTGCGCGCGCCGCATTCTTTGGCAATGTCTAGGGTCCGATCGGTGGAGCCAGTATCGACGACAATGATGTCGGCAGCCCACTCTCGCATCGAGTCCAGACAACGTCGTAAACAGCGGGCCTCGTTCTTCACGATCATCGCTGCGGTGATGCCTGGTCGCATAAGGCCCAGCGTACCCGTAGGACCCCAGCGGCACAAAGCCCCAGTCCATTTGGCATATCCAAAGACCTTCTCTAAACTGTCGAAAGAGGTGTCCCTATGCAATTTTCAAAGCTACTTCTTGCTGTCGCATTCGGTGGTTCGGTAATCGCCCTCAACGGATGTATGGTCGAAAGGATGGTTGGCGGGCCACAGGTGAAGGGTTCCGGCAATGTCAAATCCGAAACACGCAAAGTGGATGCGTTTACCAAAGTCCAATCGGCTGGCCCATTCAACGTTGAGTTGAAGATCGGTTCGCCTCAGTCTGTTTCGGTGAGTGCAGACGACAACATCCTTGAAATAGTCAGGACAGAGGTTAAAGATGGGACACTCATTATTGATTCCTCGCGCAACTTTAGTTCGACTGGCGATATCAAGGTGACCATCGTTGTCCCATCACTCGAAGATTTTTCTGCTTCCGGATCGGGTGATTCGACTTTGACCGGCCTTGAAGGAAAGACTCTCGGGCTTACCGTTACAGGTTCTGGCTCCGTGCGTGCCTCAGGTAAATGCGACTTCCTAGTTGCTGAGGTGACCGGGAGCGGCAGTATCCAAGCTGGCGACCTTACGGCTGATGAAGCCAGCGCCAGAGTGACAGGCTCTGGAGAAATCCATACTCGACCGATAACAAGCTTAAAGGCGTCCATTACGGGCAGCGGCGACATCGTATACGCCAGCCAGGAGAAGTTATCGGTAACCAAAAACGTCACGGGATCGGGCGACGTCCGAGCCAAGTAGAGATTGTAAAAAAGAAGCAAAATCCTTGCGTCTCCTTTGTATCCGTATTTTTTCGGGCTACAATGGAGACGCTAAGGATGAAGCGCTTTCTCCTCGCCGTGTTGCCATGGATGGTGATTGCGGTAGCTTCCGCGCAAGAAATGCCGCGCCCAGCGCAAGTGTTTTTTACGCACTACGGGAAGCTTGCCGCCCCAGCCTATCAGATCGGAACCGAATGTTTCGTACCGATTGATGCTGTCGAAGTGTGGGGCTGGAAGGTCAAGGTAGATGACCGTCAGGCCGAGATCACAACCGCCGACAAAAAGATCAACGTTCCCTATCGCACGCAATCTGGCAAAAAGGTCATCCCCCTTAGCGCGATCGTCAACAAGCTTGGCGGAGAAGCGGGATGGATGGAAGGAACGGGCCAGTTCTACGTTGTCAGCCCGATCAAAAGCATAAAGTTTGTGGATGGCAAGCTCGATATTGAATCGACAATGAAGATTCAACCCAAGGTGATGTACCTTGAGGGCCCAGACAGACTTGTCATTGACTTGATTGGTGCAAAGCTTCAAGACAAGACTGAGATCAAAATCTCCGACGATTCACGAGTAGGTCAGTTCAAGCCCGACACGGTTCGATTCGTGATCGAGACTTCGGATAAGCCGATCAATCCAAATTTAGACATTGACCCGGGAAAGAGTTACGCCATCGATTTGAGCGCCTCGAAGAGGAATCCCGGCTCAGGTGGTGATAACCTTAATACACCGATCACGATCATCCCAGTCACACAAGATCCACCACCCACAACTGGACAAAACAACCCTCCGACTACCGGACAAGCGCCGCCGACGATACTGGATCCTACGAAAACAGCGCCCGCCAATCCAGGGCAACCCAGTGTCGTCGCCGGTCCCGTTCGGTTACTTTCGGAAAAACCGACTCTGGTACAGCTCGCGATCACGCTTAGCGCTACTCTTCCGAAGCCGGCGATGTTCAAACGCGTAGACCCCGACACGCTTGAGATCTATCTTCCTGGCACGAGGCACTCTGCCGAAGATGCTCCCACTTTTGAATCACAACTTCTGGCTGGTGTTGAGATTGAGCAGAACGAGGGTGTCGCGGTGCTGCGGCTCAAGTTAGCCAAGCCGATGGGCATCGAATTGATCAACACTGGAACCGAGATACAGATTGGACTTACCCGACCGGCCGTTGGCGACGGCAGTCTCGCAGGCAAGGTCATCGTCGTTGACCCTGGGCACGGTGGACACGATTCGGGAGCACGGAGCCCAGCCAAGGAGATTAACGAGGAAGACGTCAATCTCAGAGTCGGTAAAGAACTGGCAAAACAGCTCACCGCCCAAGGTGCGACAGTCATTCTCACCCGTAAAACCGATGTATTCATCGAACTTAAGGAGCGATCCGAAATTGCCAATCGCAATGGTGCCGATCTCTTTATTAGCGTCCACACAAACTCGAACAAAAAGGCGAACTCAACTTCAGGCTCCATCGTTTTCTATCACATGAGTTCACCGCTTGGAACGCTACTCGCCGACTGCATCAATGGTGAGATGGCAAAAGCAAAGACGGGCATTCCGACGATTGGCACTTGGAGTGACAGTCGGATCTACAACAGTGGATTTGCGGTGTTGCGCTATTCGAAGATGCCATCCGTCCTGCTTGAACTCGGATTTATCAACCACGCAAAAGACCGCGCTAAACTTAAGACAGACGAATATCCAATCCTCGTCTCTCAGGCAATCGTAAAAGGAATCAAGGTGTATTTTGGCGATGAGAAGGAAGACTAAGAACCGCGCAAAACCGATTGCACTTTACGCTTTGGTTCTTACTGCATCTCTGGCGGCAGGGCTTGGCGCTTATGTCAAATTCACCCCCGCTGACAGGGTCGCTGATATTAGGGAGCCTTTCGCCGATCAGGCCTTTCCCGACCGGCAGACCGGCAACGGCAGGTCGGTATCCAGCCAAAAAGATAACCCATTCACCCAATCTCGCGTGTCCATGGCCATCGCAAGATTTGATGGAGATAAGCTCACTTTCGAGGAATCACAGATTGATGTCCCCAATGGACAGAATTCAGCGATATTCGCGGTCAACGAGTTTATCAAGCGAAGCGATGTTGCCGACGGTCCGGTTCGAATTGAGGAGATCAAGCTAGACGGGAAAATAGCTCTTCTTTACTTTAACAAGGCTTTCGGTGAGCAGTCTTTGGGGTCGCAAGACGAAGCCACTCTTCTAAACGGCATCCGTGCGGTGATGGGTCAGTTCGGTTCCATCGATGAGGTGGAGTTCTTCTCCGACGGGCACCAAGTAGACGCATTGGGACACATCGAACTTATTGGTCCGCAAAAGGTGATTCGCCCGGGGCTTTGGAAGAACCCGACCAGCCCTGACGGAACGACGCCCATAGAACCCCAAGGCTGATCACCGACCAAAGTATCGCCCACGCCATAGCGGGAATCCTAGTCGATTTCTCAAGTATCGCCGCATCGTTTTCGATGCCCGGATAGGCGTTAATTCTTAGCAACACCCAAAGCGACTGCAGGGCAGAAAGACATTGCTGGATGCCGATGAATTGCGCCGTGACGATCAAGGCCATATCTTTCGCTTTCGCGGCAACGATAATCGCCGTCAAAACCCAGAACGCGCCCGAACCCACACCCATCCAATCGCCCCGGACCCACAGCGCCATCGAGATGGCCAAAAGCACCCCGAGGAATTGAAGCATGACCCTCGCCCCTTTTTCTGTGCGGCTAACGGCAACCATCAGCCCACCAAAGATGGTAGCGCCAACATAGCCCGCCGAGCCGATCACGACTGCCCAACCACCACCAAGGAGCGTCTCACCGTTTCCAGCCGCATAAACATGGATATCTTCGACCCTCCCACCGGTAGCAATTGCCGCAAAGGCGTGGCAAAACTCGTGGATGTGGGTGTTCAAATATTGAACGGGCAAAAGGAGCCAGTTGGCATAGGGCAATACAAGCCCCGCCGCGCTAAGCAGGCTCGCGATCAGGAGGGCTCTCTGGGCTTTGTTCTGGGGCATCGGCGTTGTCTTCCGTAACACTCTTACGGCGCAAACGACCGTAGGCTTCACTCATCTTGACGAGCATGAGACCACAAAAAGCCCCGCAAACCCAGCCAAGCAGGACTTGAGACGGATAATGTACGCCAATGTAGATGCGGCTCAGACCGGTCAGAATCGCCAGCAATATCCAAGGACTCCAACGCCAACCAAGCAGGTATGTGAACACGAAACCGACCGCCATCATGTTCCCTGCGTGGCTAGAGGCCGTCCCGAAGCTCGTGAGCTTGTTCACTCGAATGTTCACGTCGGCAAGCTCCACACACGGTCTGAGCGCCTGGAAACCGTACTTGAGACCCTCAGTGAGGGCATTAGCCAGCAGCACTCCCAAAAGGGCGAGGAGAGCGGCCTTGCGGGTCGTCTTGTTGACGATGAGCATCGTGATGATGACGGCAAGCAGGAAAATGCGCACTCCGAGCATCTTGTTCCCTTCGCTAAGGAAGTGGAAGAAGGGGTTGAAGGAGTCTGGCCAGCCGTTGATCCAACGGAATATTGTGATGTCTAGCCCGCGCACGAATGATTATGGCTTGCGGGAGGGCAACACATCGTCGATGCCAGTGTGGATCGACGAACGAACTAAAGACTGGAATCAGCAGCACCAGCACATCTGTATTAGTACCGATTCCCTAAATCCACATACCGCACGGGTTCCCCAGAAAGAATCTGCCGCAGAACCCGCAGGAGATCAGCCGTGCGCAATCGCTCCGTATCATCGCCCGTCCCGGCGCGATGCGGGCTCATCGTGACGTTGTCCAGTTCATGAAAGGGATACATTGAAGGAAAGTTCGGGCCGTCATTATCCCCCTTTGGGTACTGATACCAAACGTCGAGCCCCGCACCAGCAACTTCCCCATCTCGGCAAGCATCATACAAGGCCTCTTCGTGGATCACTGCTCCCCGGCCTACGTTGACGATCAACCTCGGCTTTTTCAACAGACCAATCTCACGCGTCCCGATCAGCCCTTCTGTTTCGGGTGTGCCCGGCGCAGTTACGATCAGCGCATGGGATTGCGAAAGGGCATCGTGCAATCGGTCAACCCCTAACACCTCAGGCTCAGCCGCATCGAAAGTTCGCCGAACACCGATAACATCCATCCCAAGCGCCTTGCAAGCCACCCCGACCCGTCGCCCGACCTCCCCGTAACCGAGAACGGTTGCCGTCTTCCCTGCCAGCAATACTCCAGTTACGGAGTCCTGTCGCCCTCTCCAGTAGCCCTTGCGCAAAGCTGCGTCGGCCTGTGGGACGCCACGAGCAGCCCCGAGTAGCAATGCCATCGCCATTTCCGCCGTCGCCGAAGCGTTGAAGTGCAGGTTCACAACTTTGATCTCGGGGCGTTCGCTCAATGCTGTCGCAAGCGCCGCCGGGATGCCCGCAAATGGGACGACAACGGTGTGGAGATTCGGAAGGCTCTTCTCGCCCTCTTGCAGCCTCCCCGCAACCAAGATAGTTGTTTCGTCTGGTGCTTCCCCACCGTGTGAGACAGTGGCGTATGAACATAGCTCCACTGCCATTTGCACGAATGGATCGGTCGGCAAGGCACCCTGAAACTCGGGGTTAAAGCCGTCGGAGAGATGAATGTGCGCCACAGAGAGTGTTTACCCGGATGGCGCCTGCCAAGTCAGAGTAGCCGCTGGTGCAGCACAATTAGACTGAATGTCGTCGTTAGCGCGGTTTTTGGCTCGGTGGGTTTGGTACGGAATGCTGAAGTTCCTACGCTGGTCGCCGATTCGCAAACGCCGCGTGGGTTGGGCTAATCGTTTGCGAAACCGTGGCGATGCCAAAGCAATCGAGGCATACAAGCGACAGGAAAGGTTCGCCCGCAGGCACGGCCTCAAGCTTGTCACCTTTCTCATGAACTTGCTCATCTACAGTCTGCTCATTACGGCAGCGTATTGGATGACGCTCAACATCTACGTTCGAGGCGGATTTCAGGTACCCGAACCAAGCGGAAGTGGCGTAAACGCACTCCAATCTCCAAGATAGAGAACTTCCTCTTCCAAAGTCACCCCGTAACTGTCCTCAACCCGGGACTTGGCATGAAAAGCAAGGCTGCGGATATCGGTCGATGTAGCTCCCCGAACATTCAGCATAAAGTTGGCGTGGCGCGCACTCAGCATCGCTCCGCCTACCCGCTGACCCTTCAAGCCCACCTTCTCCATTAAGTACCCAGCCGGCACAACCCCTGCTTTCCTCAATCCTTCCGGCAGGTTGTCGAGTGATGCGGCAAGCTTGGGATCATTGACATTCTTAAAAAAGCTCCCTGCACTAGCGGATGGCGGCTGCTTACCGATGCGCTGGCGTTGATAATCGCGAGCCTCGTCATAGCTCGCCTTGCGATCGCCTTCGGGAAGCTTCATCTTCACTCGGACAAGGGCAATGGCAGGAGGGTTCGGCTGACGCAGGATTGAGTCGCGGTAAGAGAACTGCATGAATCCGGGTTCAACCCACTGTCGTTTCCCCTCAAAAACAACTTCGATATCAGTTAAGAACTCCGAGACGTTGCTGCGATAAGCGCCCGCATTGCTCACCAAAGCTCCCCCGAGAGTGCCGGGAATCCCGACAGCAAACTCCAATCCTTTCAGTCCAGCCTGTACGGTTTTCAGAAACAACTCTTGAAAGCTGCACCCGGCATCAGCGAGGACCTCTCCATCTTCCCTCACTGCGATCTTGCGTGCCCCATTGATGACCACCCAACCCGGGACCCCTGCATCGGAGGGCAAGATGTTGCTCCCCGAACCCAGGTAGGTCGCCTTGATACCTCGCTGCTGCACAGATTCTGCGACTGAGGACAGTTCGTCGGCGGTTCGTGCAATGGCCAGATACTCAGCGTTGCCGCCAGCTTTCAAGGTCGTAAAGGGTCGGAGGCAACCACCCTTTGTAAACGCGATGTCGTACGGAAGCTCGATCAATGCGTTCCCCCAGACTGCCCCTCGGCGACCAAGGAGCCGTACGCCCGCTTGGGAGCGCTAATGCTCGGCTCGGCGATATAGAGAGCAACAAGCTGCTCTGGTGCAACCCACTCAACGCTCTTAAGAACCTCACCCGCATGGGCAGCATCTGGATGCCAAGGCTCCAGCACCCCAACTCCGTAGCCAACAAAACTCCCTTTCGGTAATCCTTGTTGCAGGGCACCTGCTTTCCCGGGCTCTCGCACGAAGAACTTGCCTGCGACATTTGGAATCACGACGGTTTGAGAGGCGGAGACAAGGTCAAAGCTCGAGACACCGCCCACCTTCTTGCCAAAGGCATAGCCAAACGTCTTTGCCATGGTCACGCCAACTTTGACGCCTGTAAAACTTCCCGGTCCTATATCGGCGATGAAGGCATCGGCGGTCTTTGCACTCAATCCAAACTCTCGCTCAACCTCCTCCAAAAGTCGCAGGATGGCAGCGCTGGCTTGACGCTTTGCCTCCGCACCGACGGCTGCTAAGACTTGGCCACCTTTGTCAAGGTAGGCCACGCTCACGTAGGGACTCGAAGTGCTGATGGAAAGGATCACGAGCCAACGATAAGGAACAGCCGGTCAATCAGTATCTGCAGCTGCTCCCGGGCCTCCTTTTCGAGGGTTTCGTTGTGATATGCCACTAACCAATAGTACGAATCGACTGAGCCTGCCGCATCAAGTGAAACGAGCGGCCCCTTATCGTTTTTGCCAAACCGCCAAATGTAGCTGTACATCGCGCCCGACTTGTTCTTCGAAGGATTCGTCTCCGTTCTCCTATCCACAACTGTAAAGCGGTTCAATGTGTCTAGGCTCTGGCTAAACAAGGCCCGTGCTGGAGACTCCGCGTTCAATGTAGACGCCAGGTGAACGGTAACCTTGCCCGGTACTTTGGGGTGCGTCAACTCGACGACATCTCCAATCTCGTTAGGCTTGCCATCCCAGCCATCCGGAGCCGCCAAGATCAAGGGCTTGCCACTGGCTTTGGCAGCGATCTGCACGAGTGGTGGAGGCTGGCTGGCGGTATCGAGAACGTAAGTGTTCGGAACACCGCCAATGCGGACTGTGTGAGGCCCCAAGAATGGCGTTTCGCCAGGAAGGAGTTTCGTGGGATCGTCGGGCCTGAGAATCTGCCCGTCAAACGTGCGCAGAGACTGAAGGGCTTGTCGCCAATGGTAGAGAACGTCGTCAAAGGAATCTTCTGGAGCCGTGATTCTAAAGAGCAGTTTATTAAAGGTGAAGCTGTAAACCAGCCCAACCAAAACCGTTTCTGACTTCTTCTTCGACTGCGTAAGCAACAATGGAGCTCCAAGAATCTCCTCTTCCCACTGCCTGACCAATTCAGACTCAGTCTGCTTGACAGCATGACTCTGCGAGATCTGGAAGATCTCCTTGTCGGCGCGGAAGTATAGGCCGAAGACTTCAATTCGCGCCGGTCCAGACTTGGTAGGAACCTCAAGTTCTGACCAAGCGTTCGTCTTGGTCTTCTTCTCGGTGACCTTCCACTCCTTCGGGTAGCTGAAGGTAAGGCCGATCGCCGCGCTCCGAAAAGGCGTCGTCGTTTCTTCCTGCTTTGGCGGGGTTTCTTGCCCCTGTGCATTGAATAAGAGAACCGCAAGCAAAAGAGCTTTCATTTTTCCTCTCCGTTCTGACGCTCACCGACGGGCAGGAGCATCATGAAATTGGCCCCTTCACCCTCTTGGCCTGTCTCTACTACGGTACCACCGTGAGCCTCAAGGATGCCTTTGACGATAGATAAACCAAGACCCATGCCCCGAACGCGTGAGCTGAAGAACGGCTCGAAGATCTTGGCTTTCTTGTCATCGGTCACTCCAGGACCAGTGTCGCGAACTTCAATTTTGATAAATGGCTTCAGTGGACTAAGGTTCGCGTCGATGACATCGCGCTTGGTGGCTGCGTTTGCCGAGATGCGCAGACTCCCTTCGTCCATAAAGCTAATGGAGTTCTCGATGAGTTCAGATAGAGCCCTCCGAATGCGCTTGGAATCCGTCTCAATCTCGGGCAGAGTCTCATCAATATCCAGCACAAGCTCAATCCGACTTCGTCGAGGAAAAACTTCAGTTGCTGTTTCGCGCACAAGTTGAGGGATGTCTGTAGAGACCTTGGCAATCTTTGTAGCTGTGAGAAAGTCTCGGAAGTCCTGCAGGATCTCATCGACGCGGGTCACGTTAGTCGATAAACTTGCCTGCAAGTCTTGGAGAGATTTTCGTGCCAAGACCTCTTCCCCTAGCAAGTGTTTGAGCTCGTTCACGTCGCCTTTAAGAGCAAAAACTCGGTTCCCGATCATGTGCGAACTTTTCGCGCTCATCTCGCCCCACGCGATCATCCTTTCGGAATGAAGGGTTTTTTCAAGCGTCCGAATGTTCTCAATCCCTATGGCGATCTGGTCGGCGACAGCCTGGATCACCTGTTGCTCGCCTTCAGTGAAACGGTTGTCTAGATACTCGTTGTCCGATTTTCTTCGGATAACACGGACCGCCCCAATACAGTGTGATCTGATGGAGATGGGAACGGCGATGAAGCTCGCGACCTGCTCACTCGGAAATTCAAGGTTTGCCCCCCGCCAACGAGGGTCCTTTTGGGGTTGGTCGAGCCGCAATGGCTCACCATGTTCGCATACCCAACCCGTACAGCCCTCTCCGCGTTTGTAGGTGAGACTGCCGATTTTATCTTTAAGCTGATCCAAGCTCGCGCGCAGCACAAATTTATCGGTCTCTGCATCGTAAAGAAAGATCGAAAAGGCCTGAAACCTAAGCACGTTTTGCGCAACTTCGATCACCTGAGAAAGCAGTTCCTTCTCGTTTTGAGCCTGATCCATCGCACTTCCAACCGCGATGAGCGCCTCTTCGCGCATGAGATGCTCTTCTCTTTCAAAGACAAGAGAGATGAGATCAGCGATGATTTGGCAGGCGATGAGGTGGTCTTCGGAGTATGCGTCGAGATTGTCCGACTCAGCATTGAGCACACCACGAACGCGACCGATCGTGTCGAGGATCGGTACCGCGATCTCACTTTTGGTCGTACTGAACATGTCCTGATAGATCGGCTCTTCGCTGACATCGCCAGTGACAAAAGACTCCGCAGTTGCAGCAACATGAGCGACGATGCCCGCGCTCTCCTTGACGTCAATGTGGAAAAACTTGCCGAGCCTTTGCGCCGTCCAATCGGCTCCAGCCCCATAACGCATCTCTAGTACGCCAAGCTCGTCGTTCATGCAGGCGATCAGCACGTTCCTGCTTCCCGTCATCTCAAGCGCCTTTTGAGTGAGCTGCTCAAGCGCCTTACCGGAATCGGCCTGGCGTGAGACCAGTTGAGTTAAGGCGGCAAGCTCATCAGCTCGGGGCATATCGTGATTATGATTGGAGATGGAGGTTGTGCAGGGCCTTACGGGGAAATGGGGGATGTCGGCAGGTTGTTGGCAAGTGGTTGGATAGTAGTTGGCAGGTAGCTGTGGTGATTCATTCGAGTACTTGCGGGCTTCCCACAACTTGCAGTCCACCTGCTCACCACTTGCCAACAACCTGCCGACGTCCCCATAATTCAGCAATGCTCGGTCACACCACCCTCAACGGACTTCCCCGCCTCCGCGACTTTCGCAGCAACCGCGCCTCCAGCTTCGACCCCGCCGGAAACAACAGCGACTGGTGGACCTTTCAGCCCGGAGAGGAGAAGACCATCATGGCCTCCGACATCCCCGGATGCATCAAGCACATATGGATGACCGTGGGCGGAGGCGGGCCGCACTTTCTGCGGCACATCGTGATCCGCATGTATTGGGACGGGGAGGAAACCCCCAGCGTAGAGTGTCCGCTGGGCGACTTCTTTGGGTCTGGGTTCGGCGTTCACAAGAACTTTATCAGCCTCCCCATCCAGATGAGCCCGCAGGACGGTCGCGGCATGAACTGTTGGTGGGCCATGCCGTTCAATACTGCGAAGATCACAATTCAAAACGAGGCCCCCGAGCAGTGCAACCTCTATTTCTATGTCGATTACGAGGAGTACGATCAGCCCCAGGCCGAGGACGTTGCGCGGTTTCACTGCCAGTGGCGGCGCGTCCACAAGACCGAAGGCTGGCTGAAGGAGAAGCTGAACAACGAGAACATCTGGGATGTGTGGAGCCGAAAGCCGAACATCACCGGCGACGACAATTACGTGATCCTGGACGCCGAAGGGAGCGGCATCTATGTCGGCTGCGTCCTGAGCATCGACGTGTTCAAACGGCAAGGCAACGACTGGTACGGCGAAGGCGACGACATGATCTTCGTCGACGGCGAGCCTTGGCCTCCCCGATTGCACGGCACCGGCACTGAAGACTATTTCAACATGGCGTTCTGCCCCCAGACCGAATACTGCGCGCCCTACCACGGTCTGACCCTCTATAGCGGCAACAGCAACTGGCCGTGGAAAGGCCGCAACGGCATGTACCGCTTCCACATCGAAGACCCGATCCGGTTCTACAAGTCGATCCGGGTGACCATCGAGTCGGGCCATGCGAACAAGCTGTACAACGACTACAGCTCGGCGGCGTTCTGGTATCAGCTTGAACCGCACAAGCCGTTCCCGGCTCTGCTATCTGCACAGGAGAGAGAGGCAAGGCCGATCGAGCCGGAGTTTGACGGGGGAGAGTAGCTCTTTACCGTTTGCTCAGACCACTCATTCGCTGTGCTATGCAACAAACGGCGCTTGCCGATACGTCGTTGTTTTGTGGCCCAACGCAGCCGAGTTCGGGGAGTTACCCTGGTCGAAGTTCTGATCGTGATCGCGATCCTTGCTGTGATTGCGGCGATTATCATCCCGGTCACGATCAGCGCGAAGGAGCGCGGCAAGGTTTCGGCATGCATCACCAACCTGTCGCAGATCGGAACGGCAACACAGCTCTACACCGCCGACTACGACAGCCTGCTCCCCACCTATATGCCCGGGCTCGATCCAAAACCCGGCGACCCCTATTTTCTGCCGTGGGTGACGACACGCTGGATCGCCCAGCTCAAGCCCCACGGCTTCAAGGATGCAATGGCCTTCTGCCCGTCCGACCCTTACAAGGGCCAGCCGCTCGTCGCGCCGGACACCGTTTACGATGGACGGATTGTCCGGAGCAGCTATACAGGCTGGCTGGGTTCAGCGAGCTATCCCTCAGCCCCCTTGGATGCGGTCCGCGACCCTGCCGGAGCCACCCACATCAGCGACCAAACGCGCGAACTGTTCAATTCGGGCAAAGGCAAGAATGAGAAGTACACGGTTCACGGAGAAGGCTGCAGCCAGCTCTTCCTGGATTGGCATGTGAAGCACTCGCACTGCCCTCTCATTCCGAAGATGTAGGACCTCCATCCGCCAATAAGCAATCTCATAGAAAGGAAACAGGAATCATTACTCCTCTGCCGCTAAGGTGAAGTAAACAGTCGTTCCCTTGCCGAGCTCGCTTTCTGCCCAGATTCTGCCGTTGTGTCGCGAGACGATCTTTGCCGCGATTGCCAGTCCAATTCCAGTGCCTTTAAACTCCTCCTCAGAGTGGGCTCTGACGAAGGGCTCAAAAATGCTCTCTGAAAGAGTCACGTCGAAACCCGTTCCATTGTCTTCGACGAAGTAGACACTCTCGCCCTTGATTGTTCTCATACCAAACGCGATGGTTGGCGATTCCACCACCGCAGAAAACTTGAACGCGTTGCTAATCAAGTTATCAATGAGAATACGAAGCATCCGAATGTCGCCAACGACGGTCAAGCCTTGTTCAACCGTAGCCTCCGCTTCATCTGGCGAATGACGGATTGAGACCTCGGCAACGGCTTCAGCTGCAATCAAACTTAGGTCTACTTTGCTTATGTCCATCACATCCCGGCCTGTTCGGGCGAGACGCAATAGCGCGTCTACGAGGTCAGACATCCTTGCGGCAGCCAGAATGATCCGACGAAAAAGAAACTCATCTTCCTCAGTGAGTTTCTCTTTCAAGTCTTGAAGCAGGATTTCGGAGTAGCCCGATATCGCTCGCAAAGGAGCACGAAGGTCGTGCGAAACAGAATAAGAGAAGCTCTCAAGCTCCTTGTTTGCAGACTGTAGCTCCTTGGCAAGCGCCTTTGCGTTATCCTCACTCATTCGCAGAGCATCGTTCGCTTCAGCCAGCTGTTGATTGGTCGACTGAATCTCCTGCGCACGATGGTACAGCTCAATGTCCATCTCTTGACGAACTCGCGCGGAGTCACCAAACTCCTGTGTAAGAGCATCGGCACGATCAAGCAAACGCACGTACTCGGTAACGTCCTCAACGCGGTGAATAATGTACTCGACCTCACCAAGTTCGTTGAGAACGGGAGAGTTAACCGGACTCCAATGCCGCTCCTCAAACCCACCACCCTCAGATTCTGGCCTGCGAATATCGTACTTTTGGATGGCCATCGTATTTGGCCGACGCTCTCTCAGAACGGACTCAAGGGAGAGGCGTAGGTTATGAACGCCGGTTGCGGCTGGATCGTCGGGGTTGTCTGGAAAGACATCAAACAGATGTCGTCCGATAATTGACTCTCTATCTGTAAGAGTCGCCTGTAAGTAGGCGGCGGTTACACCAACGATAACAAACTCTCTTGATAACACCAAATAGAGCCCGGGAGAAAGCTCAAACAGCTTTCTAAAATCGGTTTCCCCGCGAACTTCATCCATTTTTCAGCCTCCCCGCTGGAATCTAGAACTCAAGTATGCGACAAATTTGCCTCCTGGTCAATAGCATCGCATGGAATATAGAGTTTGATTGCACGTTCGAAACTTGACATTTCACTGCGCGTGTACGTGTTCATTGGCTGCGACAAAAATGTTAAAGCAATCGTCAACTTTTTGTGTCGTTTCGGGCACTTGAGACCGTACTCTGATAACCCTATACAAGCTGCAGCTTGCAAAACAGCAAGAATAGTCAGCCAAGAGATCGCCCCGACTACGGCTCGTCGATAGCTACTTTCCGTTCAGATGCTGGCCGAGGAATTTGACCGTGCGATTCCATGCATCTGCAGAGGCAGCCGCATCGTACACCTCAGGCCGATCATCGTTGAAGAACGCGTGCTGAGTGCCCGGATACGTGACAAATTCGTGAGGTTTTCCCAGCTCATTAAGCTTTGCCGATAGGTTGGATACGACTTCGGGAGAAGAATAAGCATCGTTCTCGGCAAAGATGCCAAGCATCGGACAGTTCAGGTTCTCAAGTTGGGGATGAACGTTGGGATGAATCCCATAAAAGTCAACACAAGCTCCTATCTTTGAATTCACCGTAGCAGCATAGAGCGAGAGCTGACCGCCCATGCAAAAGCCTACGACTCCAGCCTTGTTCGAGGTCACAGCTTCGTGGCTTAAGAGGAAGTTTACAGCGCCTTTCAACACCTTCTCGGCATCTGCGATGTTCAAGGCCATCATCAGTGACCCAGCCTCGTCGGGCTCAGTTGTGGCTTTTCCGTGATAGAAGTCTGGGGCCAAAGCAACAAATCCAGCCTGCGCAAATCGATCGGTCACGCTTTTGATGTGCCCGACGATTCCCCACCACTCTTGAATGACGATCAAAGCCGGGCCAGTGCCGGACTCGGGGATTGCCAGATAACCGCCATAAGAATTACCGTTCCCATCAAACGTAATCATGCCCGCATTGTTACCCGATAATCCTACTGGGTTGACACAATTCAACCCGCCAGCGCCGTTAAGGACGACGGCTCGGGACACCCGATGATTACATCTCCGTGTTTCGCGGTGCAAGGAAGTGAAAATGAAACAGAAACTGAGAATTCTTGGTGCGGGCATTGGCCTGCTTGTCTTTGGTGCAAATACCGAGGCTGCGTGGTACACAAACGAAGCCGATTTCCTTTCCGCTATCCACGGATCGTACTACCTGGAAGATTTCGCCGGCTGGGATTTCTCTGCACCACTCGATGGTTCAGAAACAGAATGGTCAGCTCCTGGCTCGAACGGATATAGATGGAATGGGTTTGCGGCCGATGGATTGTTCTCTATTCCGGGTGCGCTTTCAACTAACTTCGCGAACGACACTTTAACGCTATCTTTTACGGGAGCGCCAGTAAGGGCGTTTGGACTGAACATCGCCAATTCCGACTTTGAAGCGAACTATATCGCCGGCGATGCAACCGTTACACTGAGCAACGGAGCCGTGAAAACACTGAGCTTGGCTGGCAATCAGGGATTTCTCGGTTGGGCGGGCAATGAAACCCTCACATTCGCAGCCCTGAGCACAACAAATTCCAATGTGGATGATAATTGGGTATCCGCCGATCACATCTACACTGGAACATCCGCGCCTGTTCCGGAACCTGCATCGATTGCCATCCTCGGGTTGGCAGTGCTCTCCTTGCTTCGGCGACGAAGAAGCTAAAGCCTGCAAGCACACGGCTTTTCAAGAACCCCTCTACTTAATCGTTGGGGGGTTCTTGTTTTATGTCAAGACCATTCAGAGCGCTCTCTGCAGAAATCTTGAATAACTTGTACATATCGGATTTGTTTTGTAGATTCTCCCCGGTAAAATCACCAATTATTGCCACTTCTCGATTGACTCAGGGTGAGGTTGGCACGATTTGCAGTATATTAAATTCTCTACAGAAAGTTTGTCCATGGTTATTGGACAGGTGGGTGGAACACGTTATGAACAAGAAAATGAGATTTTTAGCGGCTGGCGCCGTTTTGATGGTTGCAAGCGCCAGTGCACATGCAACTTGGTACACGAACGAAGCGAACTTCCTCGCAGCAATTGATCCGAACTTCTACCTTGAAGATTTCAATACGTTCACCTCGTTCGGTACGCCGCTCGACGGAACGACGAGCACTTGGTCGGCTCCAGGCGCAAACGGTTACGGCTGGGATGCTTTCGCAGCAGGTAACCTTTGGTCGAACGTTGGCGCACTGTCAACGAACCTCGCCGAAGATCCGATCGTGATCACGTTCACGGGCGCCCCCGTTACAGCATTCGGTCTTAAGATCGGCAACACCGATATCACCGGTGCTTTCATCGCTGGCGATTCGACCGTTACGCTCAGCAATGCTGCAACCAACACGCTCACACAGGGCGCAACCGAAGGATTCCTCGGCTGGGTTGGCAACGACGTTCTGACATCAGCAACACTCACAACCGTCAGCCCGGCTAACGACTGGGTCCAAGCTGACCACGTTTACACGGGCGCAGCCGCTGTTCCCGAGCCCGCAACCATGGCAGTCCTCGGAGTTGGCGCACTCGCACTTCTTCGCCGACGAAACAAGAAGGCGTAAAGACCTTCATCCGACACTAACGGAAAGCGAGTTCACCTTAAGGTGAACTCGCTTTTTTGTGCCTCTCCCTCCCTGCCCGCAAAAACACCAGTTCAGACCAACTTTTCCTGAAGCCTTGACTAACTACAGCTGTAATGATACATACTCACTACTATTGTAGTCCGCGTGATGTCGGACTAAAGGTGAGTAGATGCTGAAACGAATGAGATTTACAATAGCTTGCAGCGGGCTCCTTGCGCTGTCTATGAGCGCACACGCAACTTGGTACACCAACGAGGCTGACTTCCTTGCCGCTGTCGGGCCAAATCTCTATCTGGAGGACTTTAATGGCTGGACCAACGCTTCTCCCTTGAATGGCGCTCCATCCTGGGCATCGCCTGGTGCAAACGGATTCGGTTGGACGGCATCTGCTGATCAAGGACTGTACTCTCTGCCTGGTGCAATATCGACGAGCTCTCCGTTCAAAATCATCAATTTCAACTTCACTGGCTTGCCAGTCACCGCTTTTGGGTTGGTTCTCGGAAACAGTGATCAAAACGGAAACGATTTCGCGGGAGACTCAACGTTGCGTCTGAGCAATGGCGAGTCGAAGGCCCTAACGCAGGGCGCGACGCGATCGTTCGTAGGCTGGGTCGGGGCAAGTTCCTTTGCGAGCGCTGAGATCTTCTCAAGCCATTGGGTTGTCGGCGATCACATCTATACTTCTGGGCCCGTACCTGAGCCTGCGACATTGGCCGTTCTGACGATCGGCGCAATCGCGCTGCGCCGTCGCAATACGAAGAAAGCTTAAAGGCCAATCCCACAAACCACCAAGGGCTCATCGTGAAGGTGAGCCCGTTCTATTGACCGTACGGCAGTCAGAGCTTGTCAAGGACTTCGCGACTGGTCGACAAGCATCCCAGAAAATCATCGGGCGGGTCAACATAAACTTCCAGCCGTGACTTGCTAACCGGGTGTGTTAGAGCGAGATACGCCGCATGAAGCTGAAGAGGGACACTGTTCAGGTGCTTCTGACCGTAAAGCGTGTCTCCAAGAACCGGATGATGGGCAAAAGTGAGATGAACGCGTATCTGGTGAGTGCGTCCAGTTTCCAGCCTCGCCGCAACGAGCCAACCGGCATCAAGCCGTGCAACACGAAGGATGTGAGTTTTGGCAGGCTTGCCCTTTGGATCAACCGCCATCTTAAGACGATTTTTCTGATCGCGAGCAATTGGGGCATCAATCAAGAATCGCTCAGCCGCGACGTTCCCGTCGACCACAGCAACATACCGTCGTTCGGCCGTCTTGCTTTCAAACTGCTTTGCAAGCGCGTTGTGGATGCGGTCATTCTTCGCGACGACCATCAAACCAGTCGTGTCCTTGTCTAATCGGTGGACGATCCCCGGTCGAAATTCTCCACCTGCCGTACTGAGCTTCTGCCCACAAGAAAGAAGAGCATTGACTAAACTTGGCTCTTTCAAGGAAGCTGCCGGATGCGCTGCCAGTCCACGTGGCTTGTTCACCACAAGCAGATGCTCGTCTTCGTAGCAAACCTCAATGGGGATGTCCGCTGGAGTAAGGTCGGGGGCCGAAGTTTCAGGAAGTTCCTCAATTTCTACAACCATGCCCGGCTTAAGCTTGAGGCTGGGTTTACTCTGCAACTCTCCATCCACTCGCACATACCCAGCATCAATCGCACCGGCAATCTTTGTGCGGCTGTGCGTGCTGAACTGCTTCTTTAGAAACATGTCCAGCCTCTCTCCCTCATCAACTACAAAACTTTTCGACATCTTAGACCTTCGCAACGCAATGTGCGAAGCCCTTTCATTGTGGCGCACTTGATCCATTTAGATCGGAAATTGTAATTTATGCAACTATATGGTTGCATTATTCTTCGGCAATTGCTATAATGCAACTCGGAGGTTGCATATGAACAACACTTTGCAGGATACGATTGAACGAGAGATGATTTTGAACGCGCCGATTGGCCGGGTCTATCACGCACTTGCCGACGCCAAAGGCATTTGCTCTTGGTTTATGACAGCAATTGAAGGAAAGTACGAAGCTGGGGAGGACGTCGTCTTCATGTTCCAAGGCTCAACGGCAGTGTTTCGCGTTTCGGCTCACATAGTGGCAATGGACCCACAGCATTACTGCGCCTATCGTTGGGTGCCGGGGTCGGACACTATAGAAGGAGACCTTTCCAAAGTTGCAACGACGCTGGTTGAGTTCTTCTTGACAGAGACAGAAGGTGGAACGAAGCTCCGAATGGTAGAGAGCGGATTTACCTCTCTATCTCCAGATTACTATGAGCAGGCATTCAAGGATAACAACGGCGGCTGGGACGAGGAGCTTCCGAAGCTCAAAGCCTTCGTCGAGCAGGCGTAATGGCCGTTGCCGAAGTCTTTCGGGCTTTGGGCGATCCTGTGCGGTTAGAGATTGTAAGACGGCTATCGCAAGACACGCCGTATACAATCTCTAATCTCACGGAGGACCTTGGAGTGACCCGTCAAGGGGCGCGCAAGCATCTGCAGGTCTTGGAGAACTCGAGGCTGATTATTCTGCGTCCGGAGGGACGGCAAGTGCGCGTCTCGCTTGATGCAGAGACTCTGAAGAAAGCGAAGTCTTTCATTGCCGAGCTTGAAGCAAAATGGGATGCGCGGCTGGAAGCGCTACGACAATTTGTCGAAGAGGATTAGCCGTCTGCTTTGCATTCCACGAGAGCCAGGATAATGCTTAGATTGCATCTAACGAGATGTATCAGGCTCTGCAAGCGGATCATAGAAGTCCTTTGGGAGCATCGCCATCCAGCGCTCGGGTTTGGGCAACGCCTCAAATCCGAGCGTTGCATAAACGCCATGGGCATCCTTCGTCGCAAGCAGCCATCGGCACTCACGCAGATCGGGGTCATCAAGCGCAAACTGCGTCATCGCCCGCGCTATTCCCTTCCCTTGATGCTCAGGGCTAACGATCACATCGCACAAGTATGCAAACCGAATGCGATCCGAGACCACACGCTCAAAGCCCACCAACTGACCATCATGGTAAGCCGCAACCACCATCGCGCTGTACTTCGCCCCCTTCTCTATCCGCTCACGAGAGATACCGGGACACCAGTAGCTGTTCGTCAACATCTCATGAACGATGGCGAAGTCAACGCGCGATAGCTCATCGTCGATTTCATATTCTCCGTGTTGGCGGATCATGCAAAGATTCTATCGCTTCCAAAACCCTGCACAAAGATGCTGGCCCATTAGACTCAAATCACCATCTATTCTTCTTTGAAATTAGCACTCTCAGCGGTATACTGCTAATCATTCAGAAGCGTCATCGGAGTACCAAGCGCGCTAGAGCGACACACTCCGAAGAAGACAGCAATTTAAGGAGAAACTATGAAACTGCAACCACTGAACGATCGTGTGATTGTGGGAGCTGCCGCAAAGGAAGAGAAGACCGCAAGCGGCATCTACCTCCCGGACAGCGCCCAAGAGAAGCCCCGACAGGGCAGCGTGCTCGCCGTCGGCCCCGGCAAAATCCTCGACAGCGGCAAGCGTGAGCCGGTCGATGTGAAAGTCGGCGATACCGTGCTCTATGGCAAGTACAGCGGCACCGAAGTGACGGTTGAGGGCGATGACTTCATCATCCTCCGCGCCGACGAAATCCTTGCCGTCATCGAAGGGGCAAAGGCAGCTAAGGCTGAGAAGAAGGAGAAGGTTGGGGCGAAGAAGTAGTTTGGGGGCGTAAGGGTCGTAAAGGGTAAGGATTGTAAGGGGAAAAGAACCTCAGTCGATCTATTAATCACTCCTTACCACCCTTACTCCTTACCACCCTTACTCCTTACCACCCTTACTCCTTACTATCCTTACAAGCTTTTTCACGAACTCCCTCCCCACCAGATAGAGGAAACCAATGGCCGCAAAAGAACTCAAATTTTCAGACGAGTGCCGGAAGGCTCTCGAAACAGGCGTAGACAAGCTCGCCAATACCATCAAAGTCACCCTCGGCCCGCGCGGCCGAACGGTCGTGCTCGAGAAGAAATTTGGCAGCCCGGTCGTCATCGACGACGGCGCTACCATCGCTAAGGAGATCGAGGTCGAGGACCGCTTCGAGAACATGGGCGCCCAGCTTATTCGCGAAGTCAGCACCAAGACCAACGACGCCGCTGGCGATGGAACCACCACCGCCACCGTTTTGGCTCAGGCTATCTTCAAGGAAGGCATCCGAAACGTTGCCGCCGGAAGCAACGCCACCCAAATGAAGCACGGCATCGAGAAGGCCGTGGATGCGGTTGTCGATGCGCTGGTCAAGATCAGCAAGCCGGTAAAGGGCAAGGCCGACACCGTCCAGGTCGCCACCGTCAGCTCCAAGATCCCCGAGATCGGCGAACTGATCGCCGAGGTGATCGACAAGGTCGGCAAAGACGGCGTCGTCACGGTTGAAGAGTCGAAGAGCCTCGAGACCGGCTTCGATATCGTCGAAGGTATGCAGTTCGACAAGGGCTATCTCTCGCCCTACTTCATCACCGACGCGACCCGCATGGAAGCCATCTTCGAAGACCCGATGATCCTCTTCTATGAGAAGAAAATCAGCAACGTTCAGGACATCGTCCCGATCCTCGAAAAGGTCCTCCGAAGTGGAAAGGCCCTGGTCATCATCGCTGAGGACGTCGAGCCGGAGTGCTTGGCAACCCTCGTGCTGAACCGACTCCGTGCCAACCTCCCCGTAGCCGCCGTCAAGGCACCTGGCTTCGGCGACCGTCGAAAGGCGATGCTCGAAGATATGGCGATCCTCACGGGAGGACAGTTCATCAGCGAAGACCTCGGTCTGAAGCTGGAGAACGTCGGCATTGAGATGCTCGGCACCGCTTCAAAGGTCGTCATCACCAAGGAAAGCACAACGGTTGTTGCTGGAAAGGGCAAGAAGGCGGACATCGACGGACGCATCAAGCAGATTCAGCGACAGATCGAAACCACCGACAGCAGCTATGACAAGGAGAAGCTTCAAGAGCGACTTGCCAAGCTCAGCGGCGGCGTTGCCGTCATCAAGGTCGGCGCCGCTACCGAGACCGCGATGAAGGAGCGCAAGGCTCGCATCGAGGACGCTCTGGCAGCAACCCGTGCAGCTCTCGAAGAGGGCATCGTGGCAGGCGGCGGCGTGGCGCTGCTCCAGGCAGCAACGGCTCTTGACAAGCTCAAGGGTGACGCTGACGAAGAGATCGGCATTCGCATCATCCGCAAGGCTCTCGAAGCTCCGATCCGCATCATCGCGGAGAACGCGGGCGTTGAGGGTTCGGTGGTCATTGAGAACGTGCGCGGCGGCAAGCCGGGTTACGGTTTCAACGCCAGCACACTGGTCTACGAAGACCTGGTGAAGTCAGGCGTTGTTGACCCGACGAAGGTTGTCCGACTGGCTCTGCAAAACGCAGCGTCGGTTAGCGGCCTGCTGTTGATGACGGAAGCCGCAGTGGCTGACCTTCCTGAGAAGGAAGACGAAGGCCATGGCCACGGGCACCATCATCACTAAGGGCTAAGAGATGATACCCCTCCCTTGTTAACGGCGAAGCCTTAATGAGGGAGGGGTTAGGGGAGGGAGATATATCGCAAAAAACCCTAACCGAACAGGCAATTCAACTCGCATCACAGACAAGTCTTAGCCTCTTGTCCAGCAAGAGTCGAGAATTCCAGTTGCATGTCAGCAATACACTCGGGCGTTTAGTAACACAAGGCTACTCAATGTCACGAGACACTGTGACGTCTCAGCGTCTATATTCAGCCATCTATTCTTGGATCAGCGAATTCGCCGAAAAGGCTTGGCAAATGTATGTAAGTCGGATTGAGCAGGCTGGGCTGAACCATGACACGACGTCCGTTGAAGTAGCCTATCAGCATTTTAAGGCGCAACAATCAACCTGGACACCAATCTTAGTCGCTTCTTGTGCGGAGGCCATAAAGATCGACTCCAGCACCGCAGAGGAAACAGCACGAAACTTTGTAAGCAGAGCCCTTGGCGACAGTGTTTCGGCGCAACATCAGAGTTATCTTAATCTGAGAGACAACGCAATTCTCGCAACCGAAAGAGCAAGATCGGACCAGCCAAGACTTAACAAGAACAACTTAGCTCTTATTTTCGGACGTGACGATGTAGCTACCAACTGTATACGTCGGGTTGTAAAGTCACTTAGCGTTAACCTTATCGACTTTCAATTCGCTAAAATAAAAGGAGAAAGCGCTGATGATTTCAATCATGAAATCATCGACCGCCTTTTTGAGAGTTGTGATGGCGCGATTGTAATCCTGAGCCCGGATGAAAGAGCTATCCTCCGCCCACAACTACACCGACACGCAAGCGACGCTAAGGAGAAATATCAGGCCAGACCAAACGTCATTTTTGAACATGGAATAGCACTGGGTAAATTTGGAAGGCGTGTAATTGTGGTCCAATTTGGGGATGTAGAGTTACACTCTGATGTTGCTGGGCTGCACCCATTTCGGTGGAGCGATGCTAAGTCAATGAGGAATCAACTGTCTGATCGTTTATCTGCAATGGGCTATTCTGTTAAGGCAACTGGACGGTGTCCAAGAATAAAATATGTTCCCATTGGTGACCGTAAGGGATATAAGGATGATCCTAATAGCGTTGATTATGACAATTTAGATTGGTTTCAAATGTCTAGCGATGCGTTGAATGGAAATCCTCAAATTCAAGGATTTATGAAGGAAGGATGGCGGATTACGTCATGTAGACCAAGCGACCTCACAAAAGTAGAGCTTGAAGGATTCAGACCCGTTGTAATACGTCGTCCTAACGGGACACTGGTCAAGCTACACGCAGGCAATCGAGAAGATGACAAGGGAAGCATCTGGATAATGAGAAGAGAGGCATAAGGTACTTTCCAAGATTTTGATGCTTCGGGGCTCAACCTCCTCAGACTGGGGTCATCTCGACTCATAGGCCCTAAGCTAAAATCACCGATCCATCTTCCAGATCGCTTCCAGCACAGCCGCCCTGACAGACAGGTACGGATCATTTTCCAGGGAAAGGATCAGCGCACGGTTGGAGCGGTTTTGAGCAAGCGCACTGACGGCAAAACTCCTCACATTCGGGTTTTCGTGGGAAAGCAGGGGCGAGATATGCTCCCGTGCTGCTTTTGGACGTCGGCCGGCGTAACCAAGGAACTCCAGCATGTAGAGGGCGCTGAGAGTCTCCTGTACGTCAGCCTCCGGCGCGAGGTAGGGTAACGCAATGCGGAAGTCGCCATGTTCATGCTCAAAGGACAACGCCTCCAGCACTTCCGCCCGGACGAAAGGATGCTCCGATTCGCTAAGGAGCCGACAGAGGAAACGGTGCGATGGTGCAGAATCCAGTATGCCCAGGCCCACCAGAATGTTGGAGAGCAAGCCTTCCTGCGGAAAGTCCTCGCGTGCCATCCCAGGGGATAGCAAGTTTAAGTATTGATTCGCCGCAGCCTCAAGCCGACCTCTCGCACGGTGGCACTTAGTGATACCCAGGTGAAGTGCAGCCTGTCCCTGACCGAAGGTGCCTTGGGCGGAGACGAACTCGGAAAGAAGCGCCCCACAGTCTGTCCGCCTGTGCGGATGTCGCTGCCTGACCTCGTCAAGGTATTGGTTGATCGCCTGATTGGGTTGGTCTTTGCACATTGGACGCTCAAGAGAAACAAGTTATGCATGCATGAGCAGACTATCTTCTTTTGACAAGTCCAGCCCTGGCGTAAAAGATCACAAACACGACTTGCACAGAAAGGCAGAAAACAATGGCCGCAAAGATCGCATTGTCTGCTGCCCAACCCCAACGGATACTCCCCCAAAATGCCGTGCTCCAAACAACCGAAGACACCATTGTGCTCACCAAAAACGCCCACACAAAACCGAACTTTACTCTCGAAAATAGAAAATACAAAGTCCACCAAAGAATAATGGTAAAGCACAACGTGCCATTTAGAAATGGTCGCAGCGGTATGCCGCTGCCCTCATCAAATGCACCAGAGTGTCCAGCTTTTGAATGCAGCAAAACAAGGAACAATGTCGCCCCAAGTACAACGATCAGAATTGGAGTGACTAAATGAGGCAAGTACATTGGTCGAGATGCATTTTCGGATAGTGATCGGCGAATTGTCCTCACAGAGATATTATAGGGGCGGTTTGTAGCTTTAGAAGCACTCTCAGCTGCGGCAATTGCGCGGATATAGAGTCAATCGTCTACGTCAAAAGAGAAGCCGATCCGACTCTCTACATCCGTTCTAACTCAACCCGCGTTCTCTCGTTGACCACATTCCCCGTGTTCAGAGTTGACGCCGGTTCAAACAGCATCACTTCACACACTTCCTCTGCAAAGGGGCAATGCTCCACTTCCCGAGGAATGACCATAAACTCCCCTTCTTCCAGCCACACATCGCCATCGCGCAGCTTCATGCAAAACCGTCCCTTGACCACCAGAAACATCTCGTCCTCATTGTCGTGATGGTGCCAAACAAAGTCTCCTTGGAACTTCACGAGCTTGACAAGCTGCGCGTTCAGTTCGCCAACAATGCGCGGATTCCACTGGTCCGAAATCGAATCAAACTTCTCTTGCAGGTTCACTTTCTGGATCATTACCTTCCCTCCCATCCAACCACAGATAAACCACAGATGCCGTCAACATCCCGATGCACGCCCCACCCATAACGTCGGTCGGCCAGTGCACACCCCGATAGATTCGGCTCAGCCCCACCAGACACGCCCAAGCCATGACGCCCCATCCCCATTTCTGCCGCTCGGTCCCGTACCACCTCAGAAACAGATAGAAGGCAATGGCAAATGCAGACGCGGTGTGTCCGCTCGGGAAAGCGTTGTGGTGGAAACCCTCTTGCGGCAAGCTATCCCACAACCTGCTGGGCCGGTCGCGATCAAAAACCTTCTTTAGGATCGCTGAATTCAGAATGCCAGAGGCGGCGTAGCACAGGATCAAGGGCCAGACCCAAGCTCTCCACTCTGTAAGCCGGAATCCTTTGAAGCCTCGCAACGCCCAGGCAAGCCCACTTCCACCCTCGTTTGCAGCCAGTGTACGCACTCTGAAGACGTACCAGCCCAGCAGGAGCGCAACCATCTGCACCCAGCCAAGGCCACTGGTCGAGATCACCCAAAAGATGGGATCGAGCCAGCTTTGGTGCCATCCGTGGTGGATGGCGCGAAAGATCTGCTGGTCCAACTCCCAAAGCCGCTGCACAGTGTCAGTCTACTTGAGCGGGTTGCGGTATCTCACAGACCCTAACTTCACTCATTCTTCGCCGTCAAGGTAATCACGATCGTCGCATGAGAGGCTCCATCTTTCAGATCACCTTCCGTCTTCCTAAGCTGATCGAGTCTCTGCTGTACCGCTTCAAGGTCACGGCTCGCTTGAGAGTCTCGCTGCCGGGCTCCGGCGCGCCTTGCCAACTCTCTTTCTTCCTCTTCAAGCTCCTTCACCTTAGCTTGAGTCTCGGCATACTTGGCTTGCATATCCGACGAACGGACCTCTCGTGCCGTCACCGTGCCGATCTGCTTAAGACCTTCAAGAGCCTTTTCAAATGCGGCTTCTTGCACTCGGATGGTGATAAGGGTCGCCGACTTCTTGGAACCATCGGTGGAGATGCTGCTGATTAGTTTGCCGCCCAGCGACTTAGCCAGCTTCTCGATCTTCTCTTCGGAGGACTGAATATTCTCTACGCTAAGCCCAATCTCACCCCTTTTGATCGCCATCTGTTGCTTGGCGTCAGCCGGGCTTTCTGGATTCATTGAATTGGTGCCGAGCGTACTGTTCACGCTAGGATCAAACGGTCGAAGCCGCGGCTCACTCGCTCCTGGCAAGCTTCTGGTCGGGCTCGAATCTTCAAATGCTGCCTCAGGCCGTTCTGTCGAAGGCGTTTCCGCTCGCCGATCCAACGTGTCGTTTGAGCTGAAGCTTGCGCTCTCCTTGGCGGAGCTGCCACCATCGGCATTCGCAGGTGCACTTCTCGCTTTAAACGCCTCCTCAGTCGCAGCCATATCGGCAGAGGAGTTTGCAGCTTCCCCAGCCAAGCCTCTCATTAGGGGGAACATCACAAACATCACAGCGACGGCACAAGCCCCTGACCACACGAGGCGACCATTCCGGGTCGAAGGGCTCCACCAAGGTGTCTTGGCTGTCGTGACCAATCGTCTCACCTGGTCCTTGCCTTCGATGGTCAAAGTGGGAGCAACGGTTCTGATCTCCGACGAGAGCAGCTTCATCTGCTCGCACTCCTCTCGCAACTCAGGGCTAGCGGCTATGCCAGCCTCTACTTCGCGAGCGCGCTCCGGCGAGAGTTCGCCGTCCAAATATGCCTTTAAATCCTCGCGAATGCTCATGCCATAACCTCTTCTGCGCCAAACAGCGCTGTGCGTAAATTCAAAAATGCGTGGTGAAGGCGCGACTTCACCGTTCCTATGGGAACACCGATCACCTGAGCAATCTCCTCATACTTCAAGCCTTCGATTTCGTGCAGAAGCACGACCTCCCGATGTTCGGGACTCAGCCTCTTCAATGCCGTCCGAAGAACCTCACGATTGATGACGGAGGCCTCTGGGCTCTCTATGCCGTGCAGTTCCATGATCCAATCCACCGATTCACAGCGTTGCTTGCGCAGAGCGCTCCGGCAGTGGTTGTGAGCGATGCCAAATAGCCAGGTTTTTAGGCTCGAATCACCACGAAACCGCTTGATAGAGCCTTGCGCCGTAAGGAAGGTTTCCTGTGAAGCATCTTGCGCGAGTTCTCTTCCGACCGACCTCGCACAAAACGCGAACACGGCATCGTAGTACATGTCTACGATCCTTCCCATCGCCTCGCGGTCTCCGCGCTGAGCTAACTGGACATCTGCATCCATTACCGGACTTCTTGAAAACTGAGTGTGGGTAGCGCTAACAATTGTTCACACGATTGCAAAAAATCATAGGGACCGTACTTTAGACGTCGGAGATACCTAAGGATCGTCGGCAGAGTGGACGCCCTGGTATATGTGCATGTAAACTGACTCTATGGTCGTCGTCCCCTCAATACGAAAGGTCCGGAATGCGTTTACTTTGATTGAGCTGCTCGTGGTGATTGCGATCATCGCGATCCTGGCAGCCCTACTTTTTCCTGTTTTTGCCCGCGCAAAGCTTGCCGCAAAAAAGACCGTCGGCATCGCCCACCTGAAGCAGATGGCAACTGCTGTGCATATTTATGCGCCGGATTATGACGACATCATCCCGACAACATATGCTCCCTGGACCGTTTCGCGTGGATACTCACACAACCTTTTGATCCCCGTCCCGACGACCTGGCCAACAGCTCCCACCCCCGACCAGATGAACGCTTTTCAAACCTTCTGGGGGAACAACATTCAACCGTACATGAAGAACATAGACATGTACTACGATCCGGGTACATCGGAGATCCGGTCAAGCAGCATCAGCGCCGGTATGCCCCCCGACACCGTCAAGAACAAGATCAGCTATACCTTCAACGGCCTTTTGAGCGGCTATCCACTCAGCTCTGTCGCCGAGCAGACCCGGACGCCTGTGTTCTGGATGGGGCGTGGACGTGCCGCATTTGTCGGATATGGCTATGTCAATCCGTACCTTGAGTGCCGCGACTATTTCTCGCCCTGCGTCTACGTGCCTTCGTCGGGTCCCTGCACCTTCAGCGGCAATCCAAACGGCGTGATCAGCTTCCTTTCAAACAACACCCGTGGGCTTGGATACGACGTTTACAGTGGGGGAATCAACTACTCTTATGCCGACTCTTCAACCAAGTGGCGCAAGCTTGGCATCGGCACGACCGGCAACACCGACCCGAAGATTGATCCATTCCTCGAATACGGCGGCGGTCCACACCCATCTGGAACGTGGTACGACCAGAACAAATGCCACCTTTATATGTTCAGGCCGGACTTTGACTTTGGCAACGAACCAGCAACTCCGAATGTCTTCTGATTCGGAGTTGTCGTTATTCGCCTGCCGCATATCGTGAGGTATCTATCACGTCATACTTCCCTATTCGACCGATGGACACCGACGACGGGTACTGCGCCGACCGGTGGATTTGAATTTGGGCTTTGATGTAATCGTTTGCCTTCGCGCGGTAGATGTCCAAAAACTGATTCGGGTTACGATCCGCTAACGGGAACCAGTTGCTTTGAACCTGGATCATCAGCCGATGCCCTCTCTGGAATCCGTATAAGAGGTCTGGCATGGTGTAACGCACGCGCTCCACACTGTTGGCCTTGAGCGGCTTTGGATGCGTTGGGTCGTCGCGGAATTTTGAGCGCATGATCTCGGCGCGTACAAGTCGTTGCGATCCCCCAGGCGCTTCGTCAATCACTTTCACCACGAAGTCTGCGTCCGTTCCAGTGGTCTGCACATAGAGGTCGACGTTCACGGGTCCCGCCAGAACCCAATCTTCCAACAGAGTCTCGGTTCGGTAGGTGAGAACATCGGCGCGCTTCTCGGCGAAAACTTGATCGTCGATCATGTACTCTCGCGTGCGTGATGCTGTCTTTTCGGCAATATAGGGCGTTGGGTTAGCCGGGTCGTTTGTGTATTCGTCGAAGGCAGGCCCTACCTCACTGGGTTTGGAAGTTGAGATACGGCGGTTACCGTGGAAGAAGAAAGTTGTTGCCTTCGCGTCTTTTGGAGGCCAAACGTCAAACTTTGCCCATTGATTGCGTCCGCCGACGAACATGATCGCTTCAGGATTCCGATAGCTCCCATCGCCTCGCAAATGACTGTCAAAAAACGGAAACTCTACCTCTTCCATATACCAATCGGAAGTGCGAATACCGAAGTTCACGCCACCGAATGATGAACCGTTCGAGCGATGCCACCCGCCATGAAACCAGGGACCCATCACGATTGTGTTCGTTGCATTTGGGTTCTTTTGCTCAATTCCACGGTAGAGGTAAAGGGCTCCCCACAAGTCTTCAGCGTCGTACCAGCCTCCAGTCGTCATTACGGCGCATTTCACACCAGTTACATGGTCCGGCAATGCCCGAGCCTTCCAATAGTCATCGTAGTTGGGGTGCACAAACAGCTCGTTCCAAAATGCAACTTCGTTCTTGAAATACAAGTCATTGGCGTTGCTTAGCGGGCCGAGATCGAGAAAGAACTGATACGCGTCGCCTTTCTTGTCGTGCGCTGGTCCGCGTTTTGGGGTGGCTGTTGGTTCGGGGCGAGGTTGCCCAAAGTTGCCGAGAAAGTTGAATGCGTCCATCATGAAGAACGCGCCGTTGTGATGAAAGTCGTCGCCGATCCACCAGTTAGAAACGGGAGCCTGCGGCGAAACTGCTTTCAGCGCGGGGTGGCTGTTCACCACTGATGCGCCCGCATAGAACCCCGGATAAGAAATCCCCCAGATTCCCACCCTACCGTTGTTGCCTTGTACATTCTTGATGAGATACTCAATCGTGTCGTAGGTGTCGGTGCTCTCGTCGATCTTGGCATTTGGGTTCAGCTTCGAAATCATCGGGCGAACATTGACGAAATCACCCTCCGACATGTACTTCCCACGCACATCTTGGAATGCAAAAATGTAGTTGTTGGACACGAATTTCTGCGATCCACCAAAGCCAGACTTGAAGTTGTCGGGTCCGTAAGGTCCGGCGCTGTAAGGCGTCCGCGTCAACATAATCGGGTGCTTCCCCGAGTCGTCCTTGGGAACGTAGACGGCGGTATAGAGCTTAACGCCATCCCGCATCGGGATCATGTACTCAGCCTTCAGATACGCATCCTTGATAGGAGTGGGGCGCTGTTGACCCGCTTGAGCCAGTGTGAGACCACAGAATGAGAAAGTAACTGTGAGAATGAGGAAGCGACACAACCGCATGTTATGCAGTTCGTCGTGGCGGCCATAGATTCCTTCCCAAGGCCAGCGGCTAGCCTGTAACTCATTTAAAGTGCATGGGCAATCTACTGTGGCACCGGTTAGGTACCGTAATTCTATGATCCGAACATTTGGTTTTCTTGGCGCTCTCTTTGCTGGGCTTGGAGTTCTTGCGGGCGCCTTTGGAACCCACGCCCTACGCGAATCTAAAACCGCTCGGGAGATGGAGATATGGTCGACTGCCTCGACCTACCAAATCTTCCATGGCATCGCTCTCTTAGTCCTTGCAGCGCTTGCCAGCAAGCTGGCCTTTGAGAAAAGGGCAAGGGTTAGCGGGTGGTTGTTCGTTACGGGAGTTGTGGTCTTTAGCGGGTCGCTCTACGCAATTGTCCTGACTGGGCAGACCAAGCTCGGGATGGTCGCGCCTGTCGGTGGACTGAGTTTGATGGTTGGTTGGGCTGTCTTTGCGTGGTGTTGTTTAGGAAGCCAGCCCGCAACAAAACACAATGATTGATGCCTCAGCCCGAACACCGAAAGAAGCCATAATCAATCCCAACTTGCCATGAAGATCGCAATCGCCTCCGACCACGCCGGATACCGCTACAAAGAAGCCATCGAAGACCGCCTTATCAAGCTCGGGCATGACGTTGAAGACTTCGGAACCCATTCCCCCGACTCTTGCAACTATCCCGAATTCGTCATCCCGGCGGCAAAGGCCGTTGCTTCAGGAGAGTACGAACGTGGAATCGTCCTTGGCGGTTCTGGAAACGGCGAAGCCATGGCAGCAAATCGAATTCACGGTATCCGTTGCGCAGTGGTGTGGAATGAGGAATCGGTGAAACTCGCCCGGCAGCACAACAACGCTAACATGATCTCCATCGGCGAGCGAATGATGAACCTTCAGATGGCGCTCGACCTGGTAGACGTGTTCATGTTTGAGTCTTACGAAGGCGGGCGACACGATATACGGATTTGGCAAATCGATGAAATGAGCAAGTAGCGCTAAGCCTGAACGACCGCATAGCCGCCATTCGTCGCAGTCTGCCTGGGCTCTTCTGGCAATAGTCCGACATTCGTCGGCACCAAAGTAGAAACACCCGGCTCCTGCATCGTTACGCCAAGCCAGACCGGTGCAGCCGCAATCGTCGTCGGGTTGTGGGTGATCACGATAAACTGTGTCGTCTCTTTGAACTCGCGTAAGAGGTCGATAAACCGCTCGACGTTGCGCCCATCAAGCGGAGCATCCACCTCGTCAAGCACAACGAGCGGTGAAGGCTTTACACGTAGTAGCGCAAAAAGGAAGGCCGCGGCACACAGCGACCTCTCGCCTCCACTCAAAAGCACTAGCCTCTGCTTATTCTTGCCCGGAAGCTGTACATCGATCTCAATGCCGCTTTCAAGCAGATTCTCTTTGTCGGTGAGTTCAAGGTTGCCCTGACCTCCGGGAAACACCTTGGCAAAGATCGCAGAAAAGGCTTCTTGGACCGCAGTAAAGGTGTTAAAGAAGCGATCTCGTGTGAGTTCGTCGAGCTCTTTAATACTGGCCTCAACTTGCTTGATGCCCTCGACGATGTCCTCCATCTGCGTCGCGAGTTCGTCGTAACGCTCCGTCAGCCGCTCAAAAGCTTCGATTGCGCCAAGGTTGACATCCCCCATCGACTTGAGTTCACGCCTTAGCTTGCTCACTAGCGCGGCAGCGTCCGAAGGGACCTCTATGGAGTCGGCCTGAGCTAACGCATCCTCTTCAGTTAGGCCGTACTCCTCCATCAAACGCTGCTGGCTGGACGCGCGTTTGGCATCGGCTCTGGCTCGATTGAGTTCGGCTTGGTGTGCAGTGTCGCCGCAGGCTTGGGCGTTGCGTCGGGCTTCCTTTGCCTGCTCTGTGCTTTGGAAGCTGCCATCGAGAAGCTCACGCTTCTTCTCTTGAGCAACCTGAAGCTTAGCGGTGACATCCGCCTGAACTTCAGTCGCACGTGCCTTGTCTTTCTTGTGGCGTTCGATGTCGTCGCGAGCGCGCTGTCTCTCTGGCTCAAGGTTGGACGCTCGTTTGTGTCGGTGCTCTTCTGCCTCTTTTGCGTTCGAGAATCGCTTTTGAGCGGCAACATATCGGGCCTGTGCCTGCTCTAGTCTCTGCATCGCCTCATTCAGTCGATTCTCAGCCTGTTCTGCGTCGGCAGATCGAGCCGCCAGTTGCTTAATCAGATGATCGCGGTCAGCCTCAACTCCAGGCAGATCAATCTCAGGAAGCTCTACAGACGCAGCCGCCAAAAGTTGAGCCAACTCGGCCTCAAGTTTGCTCTTCGCACGACCCGTGTCGTTGAATTCGTGCTGCAGGCTCTGAAGCCAGTTCTGAGCCTCCTCCAGCTCGGGTGCTTTTTCGCGAGTTTGTCCACGTAATTCAGCGATCTTAGCCTCATCGGTGAGGATCTCTTTTGTCCGCTTGGCAGATGCTTTTTCGAATTGCGATATCTCTCGCTCAATACTTTCCAGCGCACGCCCGAGCTCTGCGAGATCGGCTTTACGCTGCACCATTCCATAACCCGACTTCGCCGCCTGTCCTCCTGAAACGGCACCCGAGCTGTGTACAACCTCTCCATCGAGTGTCACCAACCTATTCCAACCCGAGGTTTTTGCAAGCCGCAACGCAACGTCAATGTCCTCAACAATCACAACTCGGCCCATAAGGCTATCGATGACAGGCCGATAGATCGAAGCGCATGAAATCAATTCCGAAGCCCGCCCAACGACACCCCGCTCATTCAAAACGCTCCGCAAACCTGGCGACGGCTCAAATGGACGCATCAGAGGGATGGGTTGGAAGGTCGCCCGACCCAAACGACCAGCCTTAAGATATTCGATGGCCCGCTTAGCGTCTTGTTCGTCTCGGACGATGAGATCGTTCGAGGACGCACCGAGCGCTGTCTCAATCGCAAGTGCGTACTCCTTATCAACTTCCACACACTCCCCGACCGGGATGTACTCGCCATCGAGCTTATTGTTCTCGGCGGCCATCATTACCGCTCGCGCGCCTTGATGAAGCCCTTCATGCGCTTCAATTGTGGATTCGATGCCGCGCCGACGCCCTTCTAACGCCGCCTTCTCGGCGAGATGTTTGCGAACGGATTGAGCCTGCTTTTCTTCCTCAGTCCGAAGCTCTTGCATCCTTGCAGCGGCCTGTTGGATGGCAGCTTCGATCTTGGAGATCGCCATCTTGGCGCTGTCGTAATTGTCCTGAGCTTCCTTGAGGGCTTTCGCAAGGTCCGGCACAGTGGACTCGATGCCCTGGATCTCGCGTTTGATCTCCTTTTCACGCTGCTTGCGGTGCTCAGTTTCGGCTTTCTGCTTGAGCCGAAGTGTGTGGGCTTCGCGTGCTTGCTGAAGCTCCGATTCCAACTTTTTCAGTTGCGCAGAAAGAGCTTTTGCATCCTCACCCGCCCCGGCAAACTCGGCGCGCAGCCGCTCTAGGTTCTCTCGCTCAAGCTCTTCTTCGGCCTTGAGCGATTCTAATTCCTGTTCAAGCTCTTTGAGGCGTTGCTGCCCCGCCGTGCCTTCATGATCCAAATTCTTTTCAAGCTCATCAAGCGAGGTAAGTCTCTGCTCGGAGAGCCGCATCGCGGCATCCGCGCGCTCAAGCGCGGTGATGCTGGATTGCTGCTGAGCGCGGAGGGAATCCATATCGGATTCCAACGCGCTGATACGCTCGCCAGTACGCCGAACCTGCGCTTCCAACTCCTCTGCGCGAGCGGACTCTTTGCTTACGAGAAGCTGTGACTCTTCGATGTGCTTTTCTTGAAGCTCAACTTCTTTGACAGCATTTGCAATCTCGACAATGAGAAGCCCGCTTTCGACCTCGCGCAAACCGCCCAACACCGATTTATAGCGCACAGCGACTTCGGCTTCTTCCCGGAGGGGCTCCCTCTGCGACTCAATCTCAGTGATGATGTCCCCAACTCTGGAGAGATGATCTTGAGCCTGAGCCATCCTCTTGAGCGACTCTTGTTTCCGCGCGCGGTAACGCTGGACACCCGCAGCCTCGTCAACCCAAGCTCGACGCTCTTCCGGGGAAGCGGCGAGGGCCTGATCAATGTCCTTCTGACCAACAATCGCGTAACCCGCCCGACCCAGGCCAGAGTCGGCAAGAAGCTCTAGAACATCACGCAAGCGGCAGTTGCGACGATTGATCATGTAGTCGGATTCGCCTGACCGCGTGAGCCGACGACTCACGGCAACTTCGGGAGTGTCAATAGGGAGCGAGCCGTCTTCGTTATCAAAGAGGAGCGTCACTTCGGCGTATCCCACTGGCTTGCGGCGTGAGCTCCCGCTAAAGATCACATCCTGGTTGGTTTGCGCACGCAATTGCCTGGCGTTGCCTTCC
This sequence comes from Fimbriimonadaceae bacterium, assembly GCA_019638775.1. NCBI lineage: Bacteria > Bacillati > Armatimonadota > Fimbriimonadia > Fimbriimonadales > Fimbriimonadaceae > Fimbriimonadaceae bacterium. The sequence continues at coordinate 727,959 of JAHBTD010000002.1, forward strand.
CCCAATGCCCAGAGGATGGCGTCGACCAGGTTGGATTTGCCGCAACCGTTTGGCCCAACAACAGCGATGAGATCGCCGTCAACGTCGAACTCGGTCTTGTCGGCGAACGTTTTGAAGCCAAATATCTTGACGCGCTTGAGCCGCATAACCTTGTGAAATCTCTCTTGAATGTACCGGGACCGCGCCGTTGTTAGCTTGAAACAGCTTCAAACCCAGTATTTCAAATCCTGTGCCCTTAAAGACGAATCCCCAAGTTCGAAGGAAGGGGGATGTTTTCCACAATGCAGTGTAGTTACCTTCCCCCTTGACGGGGGAAGGCCAGGATGGGGGTGGCAAGTGCACGTTCCTCTCTTCACAATGGCTGGATCCCCCGACTAGGTCAACGAATTGTAAAGACGTGACCACTTGCCGACGCTTTCCTACGCCCTCGGATGCGCATTCTCAAACTTCCGTCGAACCTCATCCATGTCTAAGTGTGTATAAACCTGAGTTGTCGCGACCGATTCATGCCCGAGAAGCTCTTGCACAGCACGCAAGTCTGCCCCTCCTTTGAGCAGATGAACTGCATAGGAGTGCCGCAACGTATGGGGCGAAACCTTCTCTGAGATCCCTGCCAGCTTGCAATACTCGGCAAGCTTGAGCCCAACCGTTGTCCGCCTTAGCTTCAAACCTCGATGCGACACAAACACTTCACCGATAGGCTTCTTCAGAAGTTTTGGACGTGCCTCCGCCACATACTTCTTCAGCCAGTAAACCGTATCTCCAGGCAAAGGCACCAACCGTGTCTTGCCACGTTTTCCATGCACTCGCAGCAATCCGCTATCGAAATCAAGCTGAGACATGTTTAGGTCTACCGCTTCAGAGATGCGTAGGCCCGCGCCGTAGATAAGTTCCAAGATTGCACGATCACGCAGCCCATCAGAAGTCTCGATATCAGGAGCGTTCAACAAAGCTTCAACGCGTTCGTAAGGCAACGCTTTTGGCAAAGCCCGGGCCTTCTTAAAGCCTCCTGTACTTGGCAAATCCATCGGCGGGCCAAACCCCTGCTTCTTCAAGAACTTCAAGAACGACCGAAGTGAACTCATCCGCCGCTGCGCTGTCGTTGGAGCGATGGGCGGACCGAGTGTGGATTGGTAACGCTGGACGGTAGGAAAATCGAGCTTTTGCCAGTCCTCCAACCCCAACTTGCCCAAGTACTCGGACAGCGTGAAAAGATCGCGGCGATAAGCCTCGACCGTGTGTACGCTTGCGCCACGGTTGCTCCTCAGCGAATCTAAGAACCATTCGATGGCGTCGTGGAGGGGACTGTCTTGCGTTTCCAAATCCAAATGTAAGGACGGATGTATTCGAGGTCGTGGATGGCGTACGGCTTCAAATTGACTAATTCGTCCTGGGTGCGCCCTAAGGTGATTGCGGGCTCGTAGGTCTCGAAAAGTTGTTTGGTGAAAGCCTTGAACTGGTCAACTTTGGCCTGGACTTCCGGCTTTAGCCCGCTTACCTTCTCCAGCCGCTTCAAGTCGTCAGCCTCAAAGCTGCTAAACACGACGTAATCGGGCTTGGTTTCCGTGATCAGGCGGGTGTCCCAATCGATCCTCTCCTCCCGGTTTTCGGGCCAGTAGCGGACCACGCGCGGACTCGCTGTGGCCGCCATCGCATTAGCGTAGACTTCAGGGCCAAAGCGCATCATCGCCGAGTCTGGAAAGAGTGTTGGCGTGTAATACCAAGGATCGCTCACTAGTCCTACTGTGACATCGTTCGGAGATTTCTGGGCCTCCTCCCTCAAATACACAGCGGCTTGGTCGCGTGGGTCCGTGCCCAGCATCCACGCAGTCATTCGCGAAGCTGAGATGGCGCTTCCCCCTAGTGCAAGGATGCCAAGTGCGACGGAGAAATGTCCGAGCTTCGTCTGTTGGCTCCGTGCCGCGCTCACCAGGTAGCCAAACCCCAACGCCAACGGGATCATCAGCGGGAAGGTGTAGCGTAGGAAAAGAACCTCAGCCCGCCCGATGAGGAAGTAATACAGGATTGCGAACGCGAGCACCGCGATCAGCCACTTCGCCTTCTGCCGAACGGCTAGGAAGCAGCCAGCGATTCCGAGGATCATAACAATCCCGCCAAAGCCCGTGCCCAGGTTTACAAAGTGCCACAAGAATCCACTAGGTAGGCCCTCGAAGATGAGGCCGTGCCCGGTGGAGGTGTGGAGCATCTCGAACTTAAAATCTTGAACGAACTTGCCCGTGTTCAGCAATGCACCGGGCGTTGCGACGAAGAAAGCGACCAGGCTGGCAGCGACTCCAATGCCGATCATCTTCCAGCGGTCGGAGCGCTTAAGGGCGATGTGCACCGCGATCAGGACCAGCACGGCGAGAATGCCGGTGTACTTGGTGCCCGCGCTGAGTCCGGCAAAGACTCCTGCCCAGACAGTGGCTTTGAGGATTGCCTTGTCCGAAAGAGCCTCCCCGCCCTTCAAGGAGAGGTGGCTGGGGGTGAGGGTGGTTTCTGCATCTTTGTCTGGAGGGTCACTGTCCTCAGTGACGTCATCATGCGCATGTTCCGGCAGCAGCTTCAGCGCAAAGTAGATTGAGCACACCAACAGAAAGGTCGCAAACACGTCTACCGTCTGGAATCTCGCATGAACTACGTATCCCGGCGCAACTGCAAGGGCCCCAGCCGCAAAACAAGCCCCCCAAAGCGACATAAACCGCAATCCGATCAACAGCAGGAGCAAGACGGAAAACGCACCAGCGACAGCGTTGATGATCCTTCCGGCGAGGATGCATGATCCGTTGTATCGGAAACGGGATTCGCGATCGCCCTCTTTCGGTCCGCCGCCGTAGCCTGCCACTACATCGCTGGCAATTCGTTCGACAGTAAGGTAGAGCGTCCCGTAATTGTAGAAACCTGGGTCGAACTTCCCTTTGGCAGGCTCGATCTGTCGTGACGCGCTCAAGATGACATCCTCGTCTGGATGGAGCGAATAGTGTTGTCCTTCTTTTGGCAAACCCCAGCCAATGCCCAGCAGACGGATCAGCAGCGAAACGAAGAAGAAGCCGAACGCGAGGAGAGTTACAAGCCGTTCAGGCGAGTGCTTGGGCGCTGTCGACACGGTTCGATCTTAGCACAGCAAGGAACTCCTCCACGAGGTCTGGGTCGTAGTCGGCCCCGCGCCCGTCACGCAAAACCTCGCGGGCAAGAATGTCGCCCTGCCATTTCTCAAGCCAAACGTAATCCGAAACGACTTTGAGAACCCGGGACTCAATCGGCAGGTCCTTGCCCGAAATCTTCTGGCCAAGATGAGCCGGTGCATACGTTGTGTGATGTTGCCGGACGAGGTCGGCAATTGTCCTGAGAGGAGGAAGCAGTTCAAGCATCGCGCCGCTCACATCCCCATGCTTAAAGTAGGTTTCTCGTTCCTTATCGCTCCAATCTTTGAACTCCCGCGTATTCACAAGCTTGTACGGGATGGCACACAAACCAATATCGCGCAGTCGGCAAGCAAGTTCGAGCCGCTCAAGTTGGAATTCGGTAAGTCCAACCCGCGCGGCCAAGAAATGACTTAACATCACAATCCGGTCTGTCAGCCCCTTGTGAGATGGGAATCGCAACTCAATTGCTGTCCCAAAAGCCTTTGCGGACTCCTGGAATCGCTCCTGAAGCCTCCGAGGCAGAACCACCTTCGCGTAATAGACCATCGCCAAGCAGCAGATGACCGGTAGAGCAATGGCGACGGCAAGAACCCAGTTCAATGCGCATCCTCCTCAATCACTTCACGAAAGGCCTGAACGACGTCTGGGTCGAACTGTGTTCCTGAACAACGAACGAGCTCCGATAGAGCTTGATCCACCGACATCGGATCGCGATAGGGCCGCTTATCGTTGCCGCTATTTCCTCCAGTCATCGCATCGTAGGCGTCCACAACGGCGATGATTTTGCTTTCAATCGGAATCTCGACATCGACGAGACCGTCGGGATATCCATCCCCATCGAGCCTTTCATGATGGTGGCGTATCCACGGCACGATCGGCTTGAGAGACACGACGGGAGAAAGAATCTCCGCCCCAAATGCCGAATGCTGCCGCACATGATCCATCTCAAAGACGTCAAGTTTAGAAGGCTTGTCCAGAATTTCTTCATCCACTGCGATTTTGCCAATATCGTGCAAAACTGCCGCCTCGCGAACCAGCCGTGCATTCTTCCGGTTCAATCCCAACCGCAAGGCGACCTCTTCGGCAATGAGCGAAACACGCTCAATATGACGGTGGCTGTAAGGGTGGGCTCGTTGTAGCATCAACGTGAGAGCCGTGATGGTGCCGTAGTAGTGGTCGTCAATCTCTTGGGACTTCCCGGCGACCATTCTCGATGCAAGGACCGGTAGCAGAATCAGCGCCGACCAACCTGGCATCTCCATCTCAACAAGTACACCGGCTGAGAAAGCAAACGTCAGGATCAGAGTCCACTGCCACGCGCCAGTCCAACTCAAACCATGCGGTACGAGACCGAGCCGTTTCGCGATGCGTCGAGAACTGAGAGCCACCATCCAAGCTGCATTGATTACGAGGTAGACACCTGAGTAAACCAGCGTTTGCGAGAGCCCGCCTAATTGAAGGAAGAGACCCATCGCGAATGCCGAAACGACATTAAAACCAACTAACGCAACTAACGCCCAAGCGGATTCCGAATCGACATGCTCCCTACCGCCGATGTAACGCGAACGAACAGGAGTCAGCACAAAAGCAAGCAGATCGGTCATTAGAGCCCAGACCGGCCCCGCGACCACCGCAATCGCCGCCACAAACGGTAAACGCCACGAAACTGGAGTGAACGGTTCTGTGGCCACATAGCCAAATCGGGAAGCAAGTAGCGCGAGCACGGATAGACCAAAGCAAAGGCCCATGTCTGGAGATTCAGGTGTTGGTAGAGTCGTCGAAGCCCATGCGCCAATCGCAAGTACCAAGAGCACACTGACAATAAGCCCCCGGCTCGGTCTTGCGCCGCCCGAACTAAGTCGTAAAGGCAGATACACCGATGCGCGGGTTGTTTCCGAGGTTGTATGCCGTGTGCCGCGGCCCGTTTTTCCCACCAGTCCTCCGAATTCGCCCCAAGGAATGGACTCCCAAAATGGGGCATTTGCTTCAACGCCCGCGTATTTGACTGGTGGTTGTATCGATTTGTGCCGGATTTGCACAAAAAGTTGATCCGGCATTTCTAACTTTGCGGGTGGAAGGCGAGCGCAATCAGCTATCCACGAAGATCGTTGACCAGATAGGCCCGCGAAAGCTCCATGCGAATCAGCTGTCCGTTTCGACTAAGGACAATAGGAACTTTGCTCCCTTCTTCGCCCTCCATCAGCTTCCAAAGCTTGCGTTGATCCATCCCCTCAACGTCATGTCCGTCAATAGAGAGCAAAAAGTCTCCGCGTCGGATGCCAGCCTTTTCAGCAGGGCCACCGTTAGAAACGCGGTAAACGAACATTCTGCGGCCAGATGCTTCCGGTGCTGCGCTTATTCCCAATTCAGCTTTGGGCAGATTGCCTGTCTTACCGGTCCAATTGTCAAACCAGACTCGGCGGCGCTCATAGTCAATGATAATGTTGAAATTGCTCAAAAATCCGTAGCCGATCGTACCGTCACCTTCCGCCGAACTGGATGCTGCGTCGATGATGCTCCACGTACAATCAGGAACGGGAATCCCATAGATGCTCATATCCTTAAATCGAGCGTACCAACTCGCTACTTCGCCCGAGGCGACAAAAGCCGATTTCAGAAACTTTGCATCCTGTCCCGTTTTCCAAAGCCCGATTCTCTCAAGAACATCCTTGTGAGTCGTCGCAAAAAACGCATTGCCAGTATCAAGCGCGAGAGTCATCTTTCCGCCATTTGCGGCAGCAACCGACATCTCCAGCGAGTTATGGCCCGTCGGCAACAGTTTGGCTAAGAATGTCTTCTTGTTGTCTGGAACAAGCTTGGTGATGTCATAGCTCTTCGGATAGAACCTGAACATCTTCTTTTCAAAGTTGATTTCAGTGATGTTGTGTGCGATGACCTCAAAGCCCATAATGCCGTCGCAATGTGTGTTGTAAGAGAAGGAATAATTCGCAGCAGGCTGCTGTACTGCCTCCATTTCTGTGCTGTCGATATCCTTTTGCCCGAGCTTGAGGCTCTTGATCTTGACGGTTTTTGCCTGGAACACGCCTACAAAGTCGCGCAGATTCATGACACCGGTTGCTGGCCCAATGTTGATGTTCTCATCGAGAACGACTGCCCCCGAAAATCCCGTGTCAAACATCAAGGAAGCCTTCCGGCCGTTGATCGTGGCATCAACGATGATTGCGTCTTCACCAACTGAAAACGGAACGTCGACGATTCCCGCGGGAGCCTGTGTTGTGAGGAGCAATGCTGCGCAAGTAAGAAGTGCCATACGAATTTATTCCAGATGAATCTGATATTAAAGTACGACGCACAAAGAGACTTTGTGCGTCGTACGATTCTGAAAACAGTCTACGATCTGCCTTTCCAAATATAGATCGGAATGATCAGACCAGGTAGGCCGCAACAACAGCAAAGAATGAACGGCAGAAGCCAAAGCCAGTTGCCACGCCTGTCCGCCAACTCCATGATCATCCAGATCAGCGAAATCAGTTGAATCAGTCGAGAAACAAGGCTGAGCACGGTGATGACCGGGCTAACCCCTTCCATGCTGAAGAACCCCATATTCCTGTTTTGGAAGGCTTCAGGATTCTGGAAGGCCTCCATAACTAAGGAATAGGTTGCCGCCGAGATGACAATGAAAAGGATGATGTTTAACGCCGAAAGGATGTATCCAAATCCATCCCAACCTTTACCCATGTTTTCGATAAAAGCCATGCTGTGGACGTTTCGCGTTCCGTATCCAGGCCGTTCATAACCACCGGGTGGGATATATTGCTGCCCTGGAGGCGGGGTGCCTGGACCGTGAAGGCCGGGTTGCCCTTGGGGAGGCGCACCAGCCGGAGGCCCGCTAGGCTGCCCGGTCGGAGGCGCTGCTCCTGGGTTGGGTTGGGAGAGCGGGTCGCCCGGCTGCGACAAAGAAGGCGCATCCGCCGCAACCTTGCCGGTTGGCGTGATCACGTCCGGGTTCATCTCGCGAGTGATTCTCGCAACGAGGTCCTTTGCACCCGAATGGCTTGGATCAAGCCTGACGGCTTCCCTGGCTATCGACTCCGCCTCTGCCTTATGACCGAGTCCGTACTGATGTACAGCTAAGTTGAAATATGCCTTTGGGTTACTTGGCCCACAAGAAATGGCACCTCGAAACGCCTCGGTCGCTTCGTCGTCTCGTTTGAGCTGAGCAAGTGCAATTCCTTTCAGGACATATGCCTCGCTGTCGTGGTCGTTCAGTTCAAGCGCCTGATTGATCAGTTCGAGAGCCTTTTCGGGCTGCCCACTCTGAACGCTTTGTATCGCTTCTTCGCGAAATTGTTTCCCGTGATCCTCGGACACTATCCTAACCTCCCTGAATCATCATTCCCCGGACACCTTATAAGTCGTCCAGTCTACCGCTACTCATACGGAAGACGACTGATGAAGGTGGCACGATGAAAGAAATTCGCCTGGAACCATTGAATATCCTTTTTACGTCGTGAGAAGTTAGCCCTGAAAGATGAGAAGCCGTCAAAGTCGGGATAGTTTTCTGTATACTGGTAACCCGACTCAACCGGGCTCTTGCCCGAGGGCAACAGGATGGTGACAAGCGCATGAAGTTCAACGCAATTTGGAAACCGACGCTCGGTGTAATGGCATTGTCCATCGCCGCTTTTGGCGTCATCGGATGTAATGGGAAGACAGCAGACAACGGAGGCTCAACCACACCAGATGGTGGAACAGCCTCTGCCGCAAAGCGCCCAGCTCCCACTGGTGCAGGCAATACGGACAGTGGCAGCGGCCCGATCAAAGTCGGCCTTGTCGCTAGCTTGAACGGTGAGCTCAAACCATGGGGGGCGGACAGTCAAGCGGGAGCGCTGCTTGCTCTTGAAGAGTTTAACGCGGCAGGTGGAGTAGACGGCCGCATGGTCGATCTCATGATTGAGGACTCGAACTCCAAGCCTGAGCAAGGCAAAACAGCTGCCGAGAAGTTAATGTCAAACGGCGCCCTTGCGGTGATCGGTGAAGTTTCGAGCGGAATCACCGCGCAGATGGCACAAGCAACCTTTGAGAAGGGAGTTCCGCTTGTAGCCGTTGGCGCAACCCGAACCGACGTGACCGATATCGGCGCAAACGTCTTCCGAGTTTGTTATATCGACGACTTCCAGGGTCCGGTTATGGCCAAGTTCGCCTATGAGGCCCTCGGCAAGCGAAGAGTCGGCATCATGACCGACATCAAGCAACCGTATTCGACCTATCTCAGCAAGAGCTTCGCTGCCTATTTCAAGAAGCTCGGTGGAGAGGTTGTCGCAGAAGAGAACTACGAGTCACAGCAGACGCAATTTAGCAGCCAATTGAAAGCGCTTAAGGACAAGAATCCTGACTGTCTGTTCCTGAGTGGCTACTTCACAGAAGTCGGCCCAATCATTCGTCAGGCGAGCGAGCAAGGCATTGACGTGCCGTATGTCGGTGGCGACGGTTGGGACAGCCGAGAGATTATCACCAACGCTGGCGCTGCGATCAAGAATGGCTACTTCTGCAACCACTACAACAACGACGAAGATCGCGAAGAAGTGAAGGCTTTCCTTGCTGCATGGAAGAAGAAGTACAATTCAACTCCAGCAACAACAATGGGAGCCCTCGGATACGACGCCACAATGCTTGTCCTTCAGTCACTGAAGACGGCAGCAGCAACCGGCACACTCGATTCGAAGTCACTGATGGCAGCCATCGATAACACCGAGAACTTCCCTGGCGTTTCTGGTTCAATCACTCTCAAGGGTAAGAACGGCAACCCCGAGAAGCGCGCTCTTGTTGTTGGCCTTGATCCGGTCAGTGAGAAGCAAGTCTTCAAGAAAGCCTACGATTACTTCGAGCCCAAGTAATATCTATGTACGATCTGACCAATACCGTGGCAGGGCTGAATTTTTCAGCTCTGCCACAGACTTTGACAAATGGGATTCTGAACGGTGCGATCTATGCCCTGATCGCTCTCGGCTACACGATGGTCTATGGCGTTTTGCGCCTCATCAACTTTGCCCACGGTGAAGTTTTTATGCTGGGAGCCTATGTGGCACTGCTCACTTCCTATGCGCTGGGATATGGCCCTGCGGCCTCTGGCGACCCCACCAATCCTCTGCTCTCGCTTGCGATCATGCTTTTGCTTTCGATGACGATCTGCGCGATCATCGGCGTCTTGATCGAACGCTTCGCTTACAGACCGCTGCGAAGCCAACCACGAATCGCCTCCTTGATTACCGCAATCGGCGTATCGCTCCTGCTGCAGTACGGTGGGGCGCTCTTTCTGCCGGTCTCTCCACCCCCGAGCATTAAAGAAACGGTCAATCCCCCCGAATTCCGAAAACCCGTTACCATCGTCCTAACGCAACCCGACGAAAAAATTACCCAAACAATCGCGGACCTCAAGCCAGCTTACGAAGAAGCCAAGCAGAAGTGGGAGGCCCAGAAGAAGATTGAGAAAGACGAGTTCGAACTGACTCCAGAAGGCGAAGCGATCCGCTCTGAGTTCCAAGAGAAAGAACGCGCTTATTCCGGCGCAGTCAGAGAGGCCGACACAAGTTCAAACAAGATTATTGTTCCAACTGGAAAGCTAATCATGCTCTCCACGTCCATGTTTCTCATGGTCATCCTCTGGTACTTGGTAACGAGAACCCGTGCCGGTCGAGCCATGCGCGCCGTGTCGCACGATTTTGATTCTGCAGCCCTAATGGGCGTCGATGTCAATAAGATCGTCACGCTTACTTTTGTGATCGGTTCATCGCTCGCCGGCGCTGGCGCAATGATGCTGGCAAGTTTCCAGGGCACGCCCCTAACCACTTTCTTTGGCCTACAACCCGGCGTAAAAGCATTTGTCGCCGCCGTTCTCGGTGGTATCGGCAATATCCCCGGAGCGGTCCTCGGCGGGCTTCTCATGGGAGTTGCCGAAGATATGGTGATTTGGGCTGGCTATAGCGAATATAAAGACGCCGTAGCGTTGGTCATTTTGATCATCGTCCTGCTCTTCCGACCCGGTGGAATTCTCGGATCCTCGAAGGTGGAGAAAGTCTAATGTTCTTTCTCAAACGATTCGGATCCATTGCGATTGGGCTCCTTGTGTGTTTGGCGATTGATGCCATCGCTGGGGGTATGGACGACTTCTCAAGGCGTCTAATCATCCTTGCCGGGCTCTACGTCACCCTTAGTGTCAGCCTGAACCTTATCAACGGCATCACCGGCCAGTTTTCGATGGGCCATGCAGCCTTCTATCAAGTTGGCGCTTACGCCTCTGGTTACTTTGCTGTGACCTTCTACGGGAAGATTCCTTGGCTTACCGGCCCGATGTGGATCATCGCGATGATGGGTGTCAGCGCGATTGCGGCTGCAATAGCTGGCTTAATCGTAGGACTTCCCTCGCTGCGGTTAAAGGGCGACTACCTGGGAATCGTCACCCTCGGATTTGGCGAGATCATTCGTATCATCGTCCAAAACCAAGAAGTGATCGGTGGAAGTTATGGGATGAACGTCCAGCCAAAATTCCCTGTGCTGTTTGGTGGAACAGGCACATCGGGAGTTTGGATGGTGTGGGTTCTCGCCTTCATATGTATCGCCGTTTGCCGCAACCTGCTCAAGACCGTCCATGGACTTCCCTTCTTGGCAGTTCGTGAAGACGAAGTGGCGAGCTCAGCGATGGGTGTGAACGTCACCAAAATGAAGGTGATTGCCTTCCTTATCGGTTCATCGTTTGCGGGGGCAGCGGGGGCGCTTCTTGCCCACTATGAAGGCTTCCTCACGCCGACGATGTTCACGATGGATGTTTCGTTTATCATTCTCACCATGGTCGTTCTTGGTGGAACGGGTTCAATCACGGGATCGGCGCTTGCCGCGGCTGTTCTCTTCTATCTGCCTGAGAAACTTCGCGACCTCCCCCCAGTCCCGGTTGCCTACATCGCCGGAGGAATCGTAAGCGTACTGCTAATGGTTTCCGTCATGAAACGGATTTCAATCACCTATCATGGTCCGAAAGGAAAAGGGGCTCTCCTCTACTTCGGAACGTTCTTTGGGGCGGCAGCACTTTCGTTCGTTCTTGGCCTTATCCTGAGCGCCGTACCGTCAATTGCACAGATGGAAGCGATCGAGGCCAACCGCCTGCGAATGGTGATCTTCGCCGGAACACTGATTATTCTGATGCTGTTGCGTCCACAGGGAGTTCTCGGACACCATGAATTCAGCTGGACGTGGGTTAGGCGGGTCTTGGGAATCAAGAACCGCCCATCTAAGGCGGTGTCGGCATGAGCGTACTTGAACTAAAAGCCGCGACAATTCGGTTCGGCGGACTCGTTGCCGTCAACGAAGTGAGCTTCAAGATCGAGCAGGGAGACATGTTTGGGCTGATCGGGCCGAACGGGGCAGGAAAAACAACCTGCTTCAATCTCATCACTGGTGTCTACACACCCACTTCTGGCGATGTGATCTTCAACGGCAAGCGGATCAATGGAACGCCGCCGAACAAGATTGCGGTACTTGGCATCTCCCGCACATTCCAGAATATCCGGCTCTTTAAGTCGCTCTCAGTGTTGGAGAATGTACTCGTCGGGGCTTTCCTACGGCACAAGTCCTCGCTTGGAAGCGCCCTTGCCTATCTTCCAGGAGCCATCAACGAGTCAGCACAGCTTCGTAAGAACGCAATGGAACTGCTAGAGGTACTGGACCTTGCCGACGTTGCCTCTGCACGGAGCGCAGACCTGTCCTACGGCAAGCAGAGACGTCTTGAAATCGCGAGAGCTATGGCAACGAATCCACAACTGTTGCTGCTCGATGAACCTGCTGCCGGTATGAACCCTCAAGAAAAGGACGAGCTAAGGCAAACCGTTCTCAAGCTCCGCAATGACTTCAAGAAGACCATTCTCGTCATTGAGCACGACATGCGATTCGTGATGAACCTTTGCGAGAAGATCGTGGTGCTTGACCACGGCGAAGAGATTGCTTATGGCCCGCCCGCCGATATCCGCAACAATCCCAAAGTGATTGAAGCTTATCTCGGCGAAGCCGTTTAACTTTCACACAGAAATTAGCCCCGACACTCTTTTGAATGTCGGGGCTTTTTGCTGTGCCGGTCCGACCATGCAAGGCTCTAAGATTTCGCCAGCTTTACTGTCGCCGTTGCGATCGGCAGGTACTTGTCGCCTTGCCTCATTTCAAGTACGTAAGAGATTTCATCCCCCTTCCGCTCCCAAGACTGTCGCAGCTGCCCAATGACGGAGTTTGCACCCGTTTCGAGAGAGAGCTTGCTACCCTCAACTGCACCCGTTTCTTCGCGGGGAGCTGCACCATCCATGCCCCCGTTGGCAAAGGTGAACATGGCAAACTTCTGCTTCTTTCCGTCGAAAGCAAGCATGCCGATTCCTTTCACGACTCCTTGTGTTTTCAAATCGTTCTCGACGGTGACCTGAACATATGTTCCGTCAAGGACTTTTTCAAACTTAAAGATGACTGGACCGCTAAAGGAGGCCTCCCCGATCTCATACTTCAGATCACCCTTCCAAGCACCCAGCAGAAATTCAAGCTCCTTCATCTTTGGATGTACAGGAGGTTGCTGCGGCTGTTGGCTGACGACCAATGGCGCAAGCAATGCAATAACGAGAATGATCAAATATGTTCGCATGACGCCATTCTACGCCTAACAGTGCTTTTTGGGTGAAAAAAGGGAGATCACATGGACTCTTTGGAAGAAGAATCGCCCTCGGTGACGAGTGATCTGATCAATCGGCATCAGATTTGTCGGCTTCTTCGAGTTGTACGTTTTGCGACGGATCAGCAGTCTGGTCAACGTTCAGCGGCGCTGAGCCGGTTAGTTTCCAGCGGAGGCCCAAAAGAGCTGGCATTTCGATGATCGGAGCACCGCTCGCTTCAGATAGAGTCGATGCTGCCCCGAGAGCTTGATAGAGTTCATCGTAGGAGCCAATTCGATACCGCAATACCCTATCATGTTCGAGCTTGACAAAGGCTGCAAACGCCTTGCTGTAAGCACGCGGAATGCTTCTAAAGACGACAACTACGGCAAATTCATGCCTGACCAAGGACCGGCTTGTGGACAATACGTAATCGATCTCTATGCGAGCAAAATCTTCAAGCGAGCCCTGCTTGTGCAATCCGAATCTTCCGACTCCTATGCGAAGGTCATACCACTTGGCATCGGTATCGACTTTAAGATGCCAGTGCAGGTTGAGCACCGACCACGATATGACGCCGATTGCCGATGCTGGTACCAGCCACACGAGATCCCTTGATATGACAGCTAAACCCAAGAGGATCAACCCTGCACACCCCAAACCCGCGGCAATGACTTTTCGCAGCCAAGGTGGTAACGGCGAGTACACGAGCATGTCGTGAGTATGTACTACGCTCCCTTAGGACCGGTTGCAGGCAGACTTAGTACTTCACAACTCGCAGACAGGCTTCAACAACCTGGTCTACCGAAGGAAGAACAAAGCTCTCAAGGGGCTGAACCCACGGTACCGGCGTATCAAGACGTGTCACCCGTAATGGAGGAGCGTCCAGATACTCAAATCCGAGATCGGATATCCGGGCTACGATTTCGCCAGCAAAGCCACATGTTCTTGCCGCTTCGTTGACGACCACGATACGATTCGTTTTCGCCAGCGATTCCAAAATCGTATCCTCATCGAGCGGAACGAGAGTTCGGATGTCGATGACTTCGGCATGAACGCCTGCTTCGGCAAGCTTATCGGCGGCTTGAAGGCAGTGATAAACGTTTTGGCCATAGCTGACCATGGTCACGTCCGAACCTTCACGTCGGATTGCAGCCTTGCCGAGCGGAACGGTGTAGTCCTCATCGGGCAGCTCTTCAGCAATCTGATTGAGTCGATACAGCTGCTTGATTTCATAGCTGATGACAGGGTTGCCATCTCGCAGCGCCGACTTCATCATCCCCTTGGCGTCGTAAGGGGTAGAGGGGCAAATAATCTTAATTCCCGGTGAATGGGCAAACCACGCCTCATTCATCTGGCTGTGATAAAGGGCGCCTCCGCCGTAGCCGCCTGCTGGACCACGCAGAACAATAGGTAAGTTCACTTCGCCAGCTGTGCGGTAGTGATACGTCGCCATCATGTTGACGATCTGATCGAATCCGCACGAGATGAAATCGATGAACTGCATCTCTGCCATCACGGTCTTGCCGTTCAGCGCCATTCCAACTGACGATCCCACAATCGCAGCTTCGCTGATCGGTGCGTCCATGACTCGCGAAGCGCCGAACTTGGATTGAAGACCGTCTGTAACACCAAAGGCGCCACCAAGCAAGCCGATGTCCTCACCAATGCAGATCATGTCCGGGTTGGTGGACATCTCTTCAAGCAGAGCTTCGTTAATCGCGGTCAAATAATTCTTCTTGACTGCTGCTGCATGCTCAGTAACTGGGCTCATGCTTCGTCTCCCTTAAAAACCCACATTCCACCTTCTTCAGCCGAAGGTAGCGGCGCTCCAACGGCGGACTCGACGCCCTGTTTGAGGTAAGCGACCACTTCTTCGGGGAAATCGTCATCGCGAACTTCAGCCGCGCTCTTCCCTTCTGCCATATGGTTATCGCTCTGCGCTTGGTTGATCACGCCCTTCTCAAGGAGGAGCCTTTTTGCTACCGCGATCGGGTCGCGAGATCGACCGTCGTCAACTTCGTCCTTCGGTCGGTATTTTGCAGCGCGGTCATCATCATGGTCTCCGTGTCCATACGCTCGGAAGGTCTTACACTCAATGATGCTTGGACCGTTCCCAGCGCGGGCGTACTCGACTGCCCACATGACTTTGTCGTAAACATCAAAAACGTTTTGACCATCGGCGACCAGACCCGGAATTCCGTACCCATCGGCGCGACGAGCGAAGTCCTCAAGCGGATACTCAAGGTTCGTCGGTGTACCATAAGCCCACTGGTTATTCTCGATGACGGTAATCATAGGGAGCTTGTGGACTGCGGCAAAATTAATGGCCTCGTGAAATACGCCTTGGGCTGTCGAGCCCTCGCCATTAAAGGTCAAGGCGACGGAATCTCCCCCGTTCAATCTGTCGGCATAAACCACACCTGCAGCGACCGGGATCGTGCCCGCGAGCATGGAGGTGCTGTGGATGATCTTTGCCCTCTTGCTGCCGATGTGCGACCAGTTGTCCCTTGCACGGCCCGGAGAGGTGACTTTGCCCCAAACCTGCCCGCAAACCTCTTCGATAGACATACCGTACCGCTCTGGGTCACGCAGACGGCCTCCTGCCGCATCCTTGAGGAAGAACATGGGCATGTCGCGGTGGATCGGGCTGATCCAGTCGGTGCCCTTCAGTCCGTAGATTGAGCCAACGATAATGGCTTCTTGGTTATGGGAGGAGTAAAGGGTGCCTTTCAAGCGTCCTCTTTTCTTCTCCTTGATGAGGCGGACATCGAAATACCTGGCCAAGTAAAGGTGCATCAGCATTTCAAGTTGCTGATCCTTGGTCAACAGTTCGCTTGCGTTGTCCACGTACCCGTCCCTGAGTCGTGTTTGCGGCGCCGTTACAGCGCTACTCGTTTTTGAAGCCAATTTGCCGTGGTCTCCGTTCGATTAGGCGGACTCCGCCGCCAGAAATCAGGGTTCAAGTCTACCTGACGCCCTAGTAAAATGGTCGGACCATTAGGTTCAAAGAGACAGGGTATAGGACTCTTGGTATCAAAAATTGCGGACAATTTACTGCCGGTTTATTTTTGATGCTTCCTTCTGTTCCGACACCCTTCAAATGCAATCGGGCGGAAGGGAGTTCCCTTCCGCCCGATAAATGGTCTCAATCAGGGTCTTACCGATACTGATTGATGAAGTTGTAGAAGCCCTGCGGGCCGCCGTAGCCGACAACCTTGCCAAGCACGTTGCCGTCCTTGTCGAGAATCATCTGCGTGGGCATAGCCGTGATGCCGTACTTTTGGGAGACGGCGGGCTGCTGGTCGACGTCGATCTTGAGGAAAACAAAGTTCTTGCTGTATTCCTGCTTGAAATCTTCGGTTTGCAGCACTTCACGATCGAGCAGTTTGCACGGGCCGCACCACGACGCCATGAAGTCGCAGAAGATTTTGCGTCCGCTTCGGGCCGCATCCTTCATCGCTTCATCAAGGTCGTAATACCACTTAGCCGACATGCGCTGATCCATCGTAAGCTCTTGAGCGCCAGCGGGCGCCTTGAACGCATACATGGAGGCATCGCCTGCCTTCGCGCCGATCTCGAAGGACTTGGTGTCCATAAGAACGGGCTTCTCCATATCCTTGTACTTGAGCTCAGCTTGTCGGACTGTGTTGTCTTCCGAGTTGATGTACAGAGTCATGACCTTGCCGCCACCAAAAGTTGCCTCAACAGTGTTGAGAGTCATGCCTTTTCGGTTCTTGCTGCCAAGGCTCTTGGAGCTTACGGGCTTAAGCGCCTTTTCGTCGAAGAACGGTGCCCAAACATTGAAGGCATCGTCGCTCATCACTTCGCTCAACAGAGCAGGTGTTTGAGCATCCTTGTAATAGGTGTTCGTCTTCTTGTCATATCGCGTGACGAACTTGCCATCAGCGACGATTGTCTCTGCCTGCGTTTCAATCCGGGCCAAGTTCGGCTTTGAAAAGTCGATTGAATATTGGTTGGCCGTGCCGCCAAGAACCTGGAGGGTATAGGTTGCCTTCAGGGTCTGTGCCTCGGTCATTGCCTTGTTATAGCCGCCCAGGAGCTGGCTGCCGCCTTGTGCAAGCGCCAACACGGCGATTGCCGCTACCCCAAGGGTCCATTTAAGCTTTCTCATGATTTCTAGTTTCTCCCTCAGAACCTGTCTGCGTCTCGGGCAACGAATACTGTTGCTTGACCACAATAATACATCAGGCCTAAACTGAATGACGTATACAGGCCATAGATCATTTTCAGGTTTTTACTATTATGGACTGGAAACGCTGGCTAATTCTCATTTTGTTGTTTCACTTCGGGCTTGCTCTTGTTTATTCGACAATCACACCTTATCGAACTGCAGGAATATTAAGATTTCAAGGTGGCGCTCCCGCTCAGGACATCGGAGCACCCGACGAGCGTCAGCACGCGAACTATGTCCAGCATCTGCTCGACGGCAAAGGCTTCCCCGTTTTCAAACCAGGCAGCCCCGATCTCTACGAAACGTATCAGAGCCACCAGCCTCCTCTTTACTATCTGCTGTCCGCTGGAATCGCCAAGGTAACGGGCCAAACCGACGTCGAGGAGAGATCAACGGGTTTGGTTTTGAGAGGGCTGAACGCGCTTCTTGGCGCACTGGCGATAGCGGGCATCTTCTTCATCGGACTTTGGGGATTTCGCAACGAGTCTATCGGGCTGCTGGCCGCTGCATTTGCTGCGCTCCTCTCGATGAATGTCGCGTTGAGCGCCGCCATCACCAATGATGTTCTCCTCATCGCCCTGTGCACATGGGCCTTGGCACTTGGGGCTAGAGCATCAAGAGATGGCTGGACCCTTAGCTCAGGCTTGCTTGTTGGTCTGCTGGCAGGGTTGGCTCTGCTCACCAAGACGTCAGCAATAGCGCTTCTTCCGGCTCTTGCATGTTTGTTCTTGATTAGGCGAGATACTGGCAAGCTCAAGCTTGAAATCAAACCCTTAGCAGCCGCAGTTGGATTGATGATTGTCCTTGCGGCACCCTGGTGGGTGAGAAACCAAAATCTCTATGGCGACCCTCTAGCGATGAAGGCGTTCGATCAAGCCTTCACCGGGACAGCCAAACCAACCGATCTCATCGTATCCCAACTCATCCAAACGGATCCACGATTTAACGCAGCCGCTAGCCAAATCGTCGAATCCAAGCCCGACATCACACCGAGACAGCTTAATGAGGAGGTCGTTCGCAAAGAGGGATTGCCTGCTAGCGCAGTTTACGATTATACGATACGATGGACGGGCTGGTGGACGTTTAGGAGCTTCTTTGGAGTGTTCGGCTACATGGACATCTTCCTGCCTTCCCCGCTCTACGCGGTGCTGGGGTTGTGTCTCCTTGGATTACTCATCTCCAACATCCTTGGTCGAAGAAGGTCCGAGGTTCAGGAAGCTGCAATTGTGCGACTTGCCTTATCCGTTTTCTTCATCGTCGTTCTTTTGCTCTTCATCCGCTTCAATATCCAATACTTCCAGGCACAGGCAAGATATCTCCTGCCTGCGATTGCGTCTATCGCCATTGCCGTCGGCTGTGGGGTCACTGCGATTCCGAAGTTCAAGCAAACCCTCGCCCTTGGAGTCTTAGGAGCGATCATGATAGGATTGAACATCTATATCTTAACGACCCTTCCTTCGGAGTTTGAGAGACGGGTTCAAACTGCGACAGCGGGTCTATCGGGAACCGTTCTTTTGCGTCAGGACGTATAATCTACGAAAGGCTTCTTAGAGGCATGTTATGAAAAAGCGCGTTGAACTTATCATTGCCGTACTGGCTCTCACGGGCGTTTGCTGGGCCCGCCCCGTGCAGGAAGACCCCCTGCAAAAGAAGATTACGTTCGCGGTACACGCGACCACGATGAAGAACTTAATGCCGATTCTCCAGAAAGAGACCGGCATTGCCTTTAACGTTACTCCGCAAACGGCAAATGATGTCCTGCTGGTGTCTGTCAAAGACGTCACAGTGCAGCAGCTCATGGAGAAAATCGCTCAAGCGAGCGACGCCGAATGGGTGAAGGATAGCACCGGCTATCGACTCAGTCGGTCGCAAGGTTTGTCCAACACGCAGGAGCGGAAGTATCTAAACGCACGAGCCGCAGCGATGACAGACGCCATTTCAAAGCTGAAGGCCCCTGCTGGTTCAACGAGCAGCGAAGCTAAGGGCGAGCAGATTGTCAGCTCGACCATGAAGATCGAGAACGAGAACGGTCTTCAAGAGTATCGACTTCCCCCACCGCCAAAGTTAGGGGAAACGCCGGTTGGAAGAGCGCTGATTGCCGTATTGAGTCGAATGAATGTAAACGACATTGCGGCTATGGGTGAAGGCACGCGAGTCGTTTACGCAAGCGCCCCAACAAGAGTTCAGCGAGCAATGCCGGGCGCAGCTTTGAGAGAGCTTCAGAATTTTGCCGCAGAGCATCAAGCATACGTGCTCAAACAAAAGCAGGCCCAGACGGAAGTTATGCCAGGAAAGTTTCTTTTCTTGGGACCGGGAGGCCAGACCTCAAATGAGATCAAGGGAGGCATCAGCAAAATCCTTCTTGTCCTCCAGAGGTTTGAGGACAGCGATGACGTGCAAGCGCAGATTCTTGTGGCCGACCAGGAAGGCAACATCGCTGCTTCAGCGTCAACCATGATTTCTGGGCGAATCGAAGATAAATCGAAACCGCTAACAGTTGATAGCAGCGAAAAGCCGATAGAGCTCTCCGACGAAGCAAAACTTCATGCCCAATTGATGGGGACCACAGCTTCCAACGACAATGTGCACTTTACGTTCAGCAGCGGAGGCGGGGGGACGTTCGTTACGGAGGCTATCGGAATCAAGTTGGTCGAGTCAGAGCCGGCGCAGGGATTCCAGCCCAAAGTCAAACCAACCCCTGAGTTGCTCGCCAAGATCCTTGAACCTGAAAAATACGACCCCTTAAGCTTTGCCGTATCCGAGTTCCTTTCCGGAATGGCGAATGGTCAGAACATTGTGGCAAGCATTCCCGACTCGCTTTTAATCCCCCTTTCTCGTCGAGCGGTGATCAATACTCGACCAACCGAACTCCGTAACATCCTTTCATCAACCTTGAAGATGGAAACTGAAACAAAAGATGGATGGATGGTCGTCACGCCACGATTCTCACCTCTTGCGAGACTTGATCGGGCCGACAGGCTCCCGGCTGGACAATTATTGAGATCGGTTAAGAACCGCCCAACACTTCCACTCGATGAAGCCGCTGAATATGCGTCACGCCACGGCGCTCCCCTTCAGAGAGATGGGTTTGAGATTCCTTACTTGAATGTGGTGAACAAAACGGCTGGCGGCTACCTATCTGGGCAAAGCCCCTATAACTGGAATCTCCTTAAGCTTTACGGCTCGATGAACCCACAGCAGCGACGCGACATGCTCACCGCAGGTCGGGTGAGAGCCTCCAACCTCAATCCGTTCCAGATGGGCATCCTTGACCGCATGGTCTATGACGATGTCTCCGGCCCGCGATACATCAATCCAAATCCACCAGCGCCTCCTCGCCAAGGAAAGAGTGAAGAAGCCGTGTTTGTCACTATGGCGAACCTCGGGGGTGGTATGTCCGGATTTATGGGAATGGGACCGACAAAGCTACTCGACGAAAGGACCGAGTTTATGCCGACCGGCGTTCCACGCGATGCGATGATCAATCTCAGCATCTCCAACGACGAAGGTGTGTATGCAAGCAACGCCGATGGTTCAGAATCTAAGTTCATGTCGGCTGAGGAGTATGCGATGCAAAGCTGGATCGCTTCTCAAGGCAACCTTCAAGGACCGGTTTCCATGCCGAAATACGAGAAGTTTGTTCCGGCGACCATGTCGCGATTAAACTTTGAGTTCCTTTTCAGCCCGATCGCAGCGATGTCGCGCTCGCTTGAGGATAATCGGATCGAAGGCTCAGGAAGTCTCATGCAATATGAGCAACTTCCAGCAACCTTCCGCGAGCGGGTTCAGAAGATGCTCGAAAATCTGAACTCTAAACCTGGGCGCGGGGGCGAAAATGTTAAAGTTACAGTTGGTGGAGGCGGCAATAAGCCGCCTCGCGTAAGTTAAGCCAGGACTCGGTGACATGACCGAGAACCCCTGCGTCTAACAAAAGGTGGTGTCGGTCATTCTTGACAAATCAAGGACAGGCGGGTTCGACGAGGATCTCATTCTCGTCGAACGTTTTCTCGGTGGTGATAGCGACAGCTTCGAGTCGCTCTACACAAAGTACTTCGATAAGGTCTTCGCGATCGCGCGTGGCATTCTCTTTGACGTTGAAGAGGCTACAGACGCTGTGCAGGAGATTTTTACACTCGTCTATCGCAACCTTCATAAGTTCGATAGAAGGGCGAAATTCAGCACCTGGCTCTTTCGGATTGCCGTTAATCGCAGCATTCAAGAAACGCGCAAGCAGAAGCACCGCCCCCGAACTACTGAGCTTGACGAAGCCATCGCTCAGAGCATTCAAGAATCGCCTATCAGCTCCGATCCAAGGGTGGAGACAGCGATGGCCCAACTGGTGCCACAGGATAGGGCGATCCTGATTCTCTTTTATTGGGAAGAGCTGTCCTTAAACGAAATCGCCGACAGCATCGGCTGCAACGCAAACGCCGCCAAAACACGGCTTTACAGGGCGCGGGAGCGCTTTCGAGCGCTTTACGAGGAGACCGAATGAAAAAGATTCCGCCAGAAATCGACTCGCTGATGTGGGCTGTCGCCGAATCGGGCGACATGACAGCAGTCGAAAACTTTGAAGCGCGCTACCCCGTACACAAGTACGAATTGGGTAAGCGCCTTGCCATGGTACGGGCTCTAAAAAGTTCGAAGCCGGAGAACAGCGCCATTCTCACTCAGCGATTTCGGCCGACCCAGGCTCCCGTAAGGCTCACCCGACATCGGCTCAGTTGGGTCCCTGTTGCGGCATTACTTAGCGCCCTCGCATCGGCAGCATTCTTTGGCGGGATGTACGTTTTTAACCCAAAAAGCGACAAGCCGAACACTTCTGCACCGGTGGCGACAACGGAAAGATTTGATGGCTCGGGCAACACGCTTGAATACCGCCAAAACACACCACCGACAACGAACGTTCAACCCAACCAACCAAACCTACAGACTCCTCCTCCCGTTCAAATGGAAGGAAGATACACCGTCAAGTTGGAAGATGTCGGCCTGGTGAGTGCTTTAGAAATGATCGGCCTTCAATGCAACGCCGATGTTCAGGTTGCACCTGGATTTGAAAACCCGACGATAACCGTTGACTACAAGGACATGACGATTGGAGAGATCCTTGCCGATCTTGGGCAGAAGTTCGGCTTTACGCCGTTAAAGCAAGGCGGTCGTGAGTATCTCTTGATTCCAGCGGTTGATAAAAGCACAGCGCCAAAAGCCAGCGACTCAAGGGATGCTGGGAGCAATGTCGGAATAGACGCGCGTACTCGACCCAATAATGGTCAACCCGATAGCGACGAAAACTGACATTATTGCCGGAACGTTTGGTTCCTTCAAGACCGTCGCTACATCTAGGTTGCATAATTAGAGTTGCACCAGTGGGGTCATGTACATGAAGAGAACACGTCATATCGGCTTTACGCTCATAGAGTTGCTTGTCGTCATCGCGATCATCGCCATCCTTGCTGCGATCCTCTTTCCCGTGTTTGCACGAGCCAAGGAAGCCGCGCTTGTAACCCGAGCCATCGCTCAAATGCGACAACTCTCGATGGGCGTCATGATGTATGCGAACGACTATGACGATTATTTTGTGCCGTGCTCTCTAAGAACCACAGACCCTTCTGTCGATCCCATTCTTTGGCCCTCGCTTACCAACCCCTACGTGAAAAACGAACAGCTCTTTGTAGCCCCGGGATCGGACGGAACCTTCGCCAGCAACTGGGCTAACCGCCGAAACCAATCGATTGGATATAACGAGGCGACATCGTATGATCCCCTCGGCTGTGTGCAAGGTGCAGGTGGGCCAGGCTGTGAAGGCTTCACTTCAGCAGCTAACTTCTCGCAGGCTGACGAAAGCTCCCGAGTAGCTTTGTTCGCCACAACTCCGAACAAAACAACCGGCAACTACCGTGGCTATACTTTCAACCCTTACAATGGGCCAACGCATCCGAGTGATCCGCTAAAAGGGTTGCCGCTGATTTCCGACCGTGACCTGATCGTTGAGCTTACTGCTCTTACTCCAGCGCAGCTCAAGCCTATCTATTGCCGGTATCAGCGTACGGGCAAGGACGACGGGCGAAGCCCAATGATCTTTGCGGACGGCCACACGAAGACATACTCGGCTGCTCACATGAACAGCTTTGAATCAGGCGTTATTTTCCGCTTCCGCTAAGTAGTCCGGCGTGTTACAATGAATCGGGCCGCGAGAATTCTCGGCCCGATTCTTTTTTGCTGTTCAGAAGGGCAGATTTGTTCGTCTGTTGTAATGACGGATATTCCCGGCAACGGCACGGAGACTTGGATCGGTATGTTCAAAAGAAAGTCGGACGTTTTGGAAGTGATCGGCGAGAAATCGTTGCTCTTTGGCATCGGCGGGATCATTGCCCTGCTCATCGGCATGCTTTTCTACTACTATCAGCGCGAGGGCGGCACAATGATCGGCTTTGCCTGGGTGATGATGATCGCCGGAGTTGCTGGAATCTTATATGGAGCTTACACTGCTCTCCAGGCTCGCAAGGTCACGGGAATTAGAATCACCTGCGTCTACGATGAATGCAAAGCGAAGAACGAATTCACTGAGTTCCCCACCGAAGACTTTCGATGTGTAAAGTGCAACCGACTGGTCCCTGTTCTCGACGGCAAAGTCCTGCCTGTAGAGCAAGTACGGTGCGGTTATTGCAACACGCTCAACTACTATAGCGAGAAGAACGACCTGCTTGTTTGCGAGAGTTGCGACCGTGAGATTCCCCTTTCCACGGGAGCTCAGCAGCGTCACGTTGCCCGCGCGTACGCCATCACCGACGACGAGCGGCTCTACGAGTTGGTTTTAGTTGCTCAAGGCAACAAGACGGAAGAGGTCATAGCGACCCTGCAAACGATGTTGGCCCTCAACCGAAATCAGGTGAAGAACATCCTCGAAGATCTGCCAGCCGTACTGCTTACCGGAATCCCGCGCAAGAAGGCAGAGTTGCTCTCTGCTCAGCTTGCAATCCACGACGCGGCGGCGGAATTTCACCCGTTGAGTTAGGCCTGTCCCGAGTTAATCAATCCTCGATCGCCATATCGAGGATCCCTTCGGCAACATAAATTGGTGCGTCGAAGCGGACGGCGATTGCGATGGCATCGGACGGGCGGGCATCGATCTCAAACTCATCTTTACTCACCTTCAAATAAACCTTTGCGTAGTAGATGGCATTCCAAAGGTCATCGATCACCACCCGGTCAACATCTCCACCAACTCGATCAACGATCGTCTTAAAAAGATCGTGCGTCATCGGGCGGTCTGGAACGGCGCCATCAAGTGGAAGGCTGATCGCCTGCGCTTCAAACGGGCCGATCACGATAGGCAAGCGCCGACGTCCGTCGGTGACCAAGACAAATCGCGTGGTCTGACCGTTTGTCTCTGAGGCAAAAACGCCGTCGATCTGCACCTGAATGAGTTTGCCCAAGGAGCCTGGCTCCCGGACATGCTCATTGAAGTCGACCGGAAAGAATGGCGGTGGCTCAGAGAAATCGCCTTGATCGTCAGACGGTTCGCGCTCGTCGGCCATACCCTTACGATACCCCCGCCTAGCCGATGGTTACCCACACCAAGCGTCGGATCACCTTGCTTCCGACCTTTGCCTCAAGTCGGAAAGGAAAGGTTCCAGCCGTGTCTTTGGGGATGCGGACCTCAAAAACCCGACGAGAGCTTCCGCGTGCATTGGCGATAAAGAAGTCGGTGTCTTGGCCACTTTGAACATCCCAGCCCTCAGGCACGTACACGTGGAATCTTCCTTCAACGCGATCCTGTGTATTCGACTTGACGTAACAGGAGAACTTCGCCACGACGTCGATATTGTTAACCGAGCGACGCGCTGGCTGAACCAGATCGAACTCGACGACCGGCGCGACCTCCCAGGAGGTTTTAAGAACAGCCGACTGCCCCGTTTGATCCGTGACGATGACTCGCAACAATCGATACCCCTCTGTCGAAGTAGCCGGAACGGTGGTCTCATAGTCCACGAATGCGCGTCCCTTGTTATCAAACCTTGGGAATGGCTTCTCAAAGGTCAGCGCTTCGTCTCTGCCAAATCCTTCAGTTCGCATACCGATCATCTTTAACCCCAGATCGTTGGTACCGTTGAACGTCACTCGGATGCGATAATTCGATGCCGGGCTTGTGGTTCTTGTAATCACCTGGACGTTCCACTTCATGCCGCCGGGCACGTTCGAGCCTCGGTTGTAAGTGAGCTCGACCGGCGTCATGATCCGGGGAGTAAGCGCCTCGCCCTCCGTATTCGCCGCAACGGTGTCTACCCGCACACCAATCGTCTTGCCGTTATCCGCAGGAAGCGAGTCGTCGCCGGGATCCTCCACCGACGTTTCTACAAACCAACCGCCTTCGGTCGGTTGTGATGCCACTTGAACAGTGAGCCGGTATCTCTCGTCGTCGGTCCAGGTCGGTGCGTTGGGATTTGATGCATCAAGCACCCGAACTTTGACAACCGGCTTACCCTCAACTATCCCAACCCGGATTTCAAGGTTGTCCTTCCCTACCAGCCAACCGTTGTTCTTGAAATCATAACTGACGACAGCCGTATCGCCTTCCGCGACCAAACATGCCGCATAAAGCCGATCCGGCTCCCACTGCATATACGAGCCTCGCGCCAGCTCATCCCACTCCTCAACGTCCAGCTTGCCGTCGATCTTTGGCGTGAGCGCAAGGCGTTGTGTTTCCACAACTTGCATGGGTGTTGAAAAGCTATCCTGTCCGGGGAGAGCAAGGAATACGAGGGCCGGCAAAAACGACAGCATAACGCCATTATAGACGTCTCTTTGAGTCTGTTCGATGCGGTCAGTTTGCTCGCCCTAGGGCTTCCTCAAACGCTTCCTTGGTCAGGTAGGTCTGAACGGCATCCATATACCTTCCCCGTCGCCAATATCGCGCCGGAATCACCCCTGCCTGCACATAGCCGACCTTCGCCTGCATCTTCTCTGACCCGATATTTCCAACGAAAAACTCAGACATCAGCATTCGCAACCCCAACACGTCAAATGCATAGCGGGCACGAGTTCGGGCGGCATCCGTTCCGTATCCCCTTCCCCACTCTTCCCGCTCGCCAATAAGCGTTCCTGTAACGGCAGTCTTGTGCATGTGGCTGATCTGATGCAGTCCACTGTTGCCGATGTGCCGCCCGTCAAGCGTCTCGATGGCGAACATGATGTCGTTATCCCTTCCGGCGCATACGGCGTCGAACCAGTTCTTCTCGGCAAGGCGCGTCATGGGGTGCTCGGGATGAGCCAAGTACTCGGTGATCTCCGGATCGTTGATCCAACGGAGACAGTTCTCAAAGTGCTTTTCATAGTCCAGAGGGACGAGCTGGATTTTTTGACCTTGCCAAGCCATGTGTTATTGTAACTGGAAGTTATGAGTGTGGCGCGGCTTGTGTCTTGGCCTTTTCCGCCCCACCCATCTCTGCCTATCCTAAGCATGGAGAGTTTCACCCTGGGATCAGTGACAGTGCTGACATAGCTCAAGCCGTTGAGCGCAATGGTCACTGTGTTGGCGTTGCTGTCCTGGATGTTCGTCATGTAGCCGGAGCTGTTGAAGTTCAGCTTCACCCCGTGCTTGGTCGTGAACGTCCACGTCCCGTTGCCGTTGAGGACACGTGTGTCCAAGATGCCCGCCCGCCTCGGCAAACGCCATGTCGCTACCGTCGTGATATCAGAAGAAGGCCTCAGGACTGTAGCCGTTCGCTAACATCTCAATAATCAGAATCATTCCACCAACGGTTAAAAGCAATCATTCCCATAATAACTAAGACTCCCGTAATCAACCATCCAAATCCATACTTTATTGCTCCCGTGCCCGAGTTAAGCGTAACATTGACAAATGTCGTGTGCCCCTCATATAGAGTTATAGCACCTCTTAAAAAGCAAAAAATAGCTACAAAGAGAAGAGGGATGATCACATGCCATTTGGAAAGCTCATTCACGTACGTAAAACACTCCTCTAATGATTTCTAATTGATCTTCTGACAGGCTTGAATCATTTGAGTTCACTCCAATTACCTCAAGGACTGAATCATTCATGAATAAAACAGTATGTGCTATATGCCCTTTATAGGTCGTCGACAGATGTACTATCTCAGAGCCTTGATCCGAGGCAGACTTAGACTCAATTATATCAGTTGCTGTTCGATCATTATCCTTAAGATACTCCCTCAGCACTATTTCGCGTTGCTCTAGTGTCTTCGCCGGCATATCAATCAGACAAAACTGAAGAGTCCAGCCATGCCCTGCTTTGTTCTTTTTCAAACGCACAAGCTCCATATCATTAGAAATAGATGCCTCAATGCTATCATCATAGGGAATTCTCCAATTTCCCATAGCAAACGTCTGAATAGGCTGCCCCTCTTGCTTTGAGGCGCAGCCTATCAAAAACAGCATCACCGATAACAACCAAACGCTTTTCATTATCTTCTTAACCGATCGCTCTCTACATATCTTCTCCTGTAAGATTCGCCTGCATCCCCTTCTAACCCATCATTGTTTCCGTCATAAAATTGATTATCAATCAAATCTTCGATTCGAGCCTTATGATTCGCGACTGGAGGTACACCCTGCGCACCCGTTGCTCCAGCACTCATTAGTGTCCATCCTGCTCCGCCAACAACGGCCGGTCCTCCGGGAACTCCCGCAGTCAAGCCCTCACCAGTTGCAGTCTGTACTAAACTCAGTCCGACATCATCTCTCAGATTTGGCTCTTTGTGTTCATTATCTCCTGGCCATATTTCATCGTTTGGATTGTTCTCATTCGCAGTAGTGTACTCAAAGAAAGGCCTCCTATTTTGCAGTCCATACTCTGTCTCATATGCCATAATCCAGGAGTAAAGTAAACGACGTACGTAAAGACCATTAGGATCGGAAAAAATCAATGGATTATTTTCACAATAACTGTACCAATTCCTTCCATCCTTAATCGGATCCCTCGTCAGAAATCTCCCCGTACTCGGATCGTAGTACCGATGCCCAAGGAGCTTGTATCCGTGGTCCCCGTCCTCCTGATATCCGAACCCGCCTGCATAGCCGAACGGGCCGTTCCAGGTTCCACTGGAGGAGGTTAGATTTCCAAAGGCGTCGTATTGGCGCGTGGCACCGACAGTCTGGCTAGTCGTCCCCTGAGCCTCGGCGTTCTTGATGCCCGAGTGCATATATGTGGTCGTGCTTGAGCTTCGTTCAGAGACTCCCGGCGTGTAGACGGCCGAGCCGTCGCC
Source organism: Fimbriimonadaceae bacterium (assembly GCA_019638775.1). Lineage (NCBI taxonomy): Bacteria > Bacillati > Armatimonadota > Fimbriimonadia > Fimbriimonadales > Fimbriimonadaceae > Fimbriimonadaceae bacterium. The sequence continues at coordinate 756,187 of JAHBTD010000002.1, forward strand.
AACGACAGGAGCCGTTACCCCAACACCGTCCCGCTTAAATGTAAAAGAGCCTGACGAGTCCGTCTTGGAGACCCGTGTGTCAAGTCCATAATACGAGAAGGAATTGGTCGTCACGCCGGATCGGGTGATGCTGGTGATGCGATTCTCATAGTCATAGGCAAAGTTCGTTGCTGTACCGCCGTAGGTTATGGCTGTGGTTCTGCCCGCCGAGTCGTAGCTGTAAGACTTCGTCGTATTGCCGCCGACCGTGATACTCGTCAGCTTGTCGGCATTGTCGTAGTTGTAGCTTTCCGTGACGCTGTTAACCGTGCGCGTGGCACGGTTTCCATTGGCATCGTAAGTGTACGAGCCCGAGTAGCCAGTTCTGGATTCGGAAAGCAGCTGGTCGATGTCGTCGTAAGTGTAGGTCGTCGTTAGGCTGTCTTTTGTGTGCGTGAGCACGTTAGAGTTGTTGTCGTATGTGTACGACTGGCTCATAAGAGTTGCGTTGGATGAGTTCTTCAGCGAGATCGCCGTCACACGGGACATGGAGTCGTAGGTGAAGTCCTCGTACTGCCCGCTGTGAAGCGTGCGCTTCGTCAGCCGCGAAAGGTCGTCATACTCAAAGGTTGTAGACTCGCCATAGCCGTTCTCAAGCTCGGTAAGCCGGGACAACGCGTCATAGGTATAAGTTGTGGTCAAGGAGCCGCCGACCATCGTCGCGCGGTCGCGGTCGTGGTGAAGGATAATAATGCTTGCGGATTGACTTAGTGATGATACTTGTATAGATTAAAAGCTGTGAAATGGTAATTGATCTCAAATAACACTCATCTATTTAATCTAATATAAGAAGGCGCATATGCACTATCCGCACCAAATTTTAAAGCATCCTTTGGGAATGCCATTAACCAACGCTTCTCAGGCCAATCTATGAGGTAAAAATGTTCAGGGGCGAAATTCTTAAGATTGATTTCGTTTGAATTTACAATAAAACCTGGCAATCCTCGCTTTTCAAAGAATAGGAGAACTTGAGGTCCTGTTGTGTATGCCCACCGCCCGTAATCATTTCCAGGCCAATCAAAGTCGTGTTGTGTTGGGATGTAGTTCCAGAGGAAATCCCAGCTCACACGACCTTGGGGTAGATCATATTCGGGAATATAAAGTCCACGTTCTATGAGTTGGTTCATAATCCACTTGTGCAAATAATTCATTTTTCGTGCAGAGATTGTCTCAAAAGTGCTAACGGCTGAATTTAAATACAATGATGCTGTATCTGCAGACGTGATCTGAGGCTTTATTCTTAGGAGTCTCCGATCAATTGACTGAGATAGCGAGTGAGGCAATTTAATACGTTCATTTGGAGCTATCTTCCATGGCCCGAAACCTTCATGATCAATGGCCCAGATACAATTTAGATCAGGCCATGGCAAAAGATATAGATCCGAACTTGAAATATTGGCAGAAGAAAGTGATTTGGTATCAACAATACGAGCTCCGCGAATAGGATTTTCATCTATTAGGACTAATTTATCAAAGCGAAGAATATCCTTCTTGAAATCTTCCCAGTCTGTGAATCGAGGCAATTCGGATGGAAAGTAATTCCATAAGTAGTCATTTCCTTTGCCATGCATCAAAGGCACTGTTGGTATCCATGGCATTGATTTATTTAGCATCTTTTGGAAATATTGTCTAAGTGCCATGGCGGATTCGCTGTCAAATTCTCTTAAGGAACTGTTTCCTATACATACGTTTAGTATCGATGACGTGGCGTTAGACAGCTCTTTGCAAATGATATCGCTGTAGGTTAGTTTTGATACATTCATAATATATACATGATAGCAGTTTTTCTCAGATGAGAAAAACTGCTATCTTGCCGTAAGTTAGAGCTTTTCGACTGGATCATCGAAAAAGCCGGGGTCTAATCCAGCTCTACCTCCATTAGTCCAGCCTCCGTAACCATATGCTGCTGCACCAACTGCTGGGTCTATGGCTGCACCGAGACCTTGCCCTGCCATGCCAGGATCTCTGAGAGCGATTCCTCCTCCAAAGGCTAGGATACCGTTCCAAGGACTACTCCCCTTTCGCTTAATGGCATTCTCTCGCCAATTCTCCCAGCCTGGGGCAAACCTTTCTGCAGCATCGTCCGCGTAAGCATAGGTCGTCAGGTGAGGATGCGTATATTTGTCAGGGCCTTGACCATCGCCAATATGGTAATGTGGCGGCCCGCCATTGTGACCATATTCATCGAATCTAAGCTTGGTCTTGCGTCCATACAACTCACGTGCAGCATCCTTGAGTTCTTTGTTAGTGGGAAATATCCAATAGGTAAGTTTCTTGCCATTGTGAAGTATCTCTTTCTCCCACCATAGACCCGTCGGATCCAACTGACTCACTGGATTGTTCCCGCAGTATCCATACCAATTCCTGCCATCCTTAACAGGATCCCGCGTCAGGAATCTTCCTGTGCTGGAATCGTAGTAACGGTGTCCAAGGAGTTTGTACCCGTGGTCCCCGTCCTCCTGGTACCCGAACCCGCCCGCATATCCGAAGGGTCCACTCCAGGAACCGGAAGAGGAGGTCAGGTTGCCGAAGGCGTCGTACTGGCGGGTTGCGCCAACGGTCTGGCTTGTCGTTCCTTGTGCTTCGGCGTTCTTGATGCCCGAGTGGATATATGTGGTCGTGCTGGACCGGCGTTCGGAAACTCCCGCCGTATAGACAGCCGAGCCGTCGCCAACCACCGGAGCCGTGACTCCCACACCATCTCGCTTAAATGTAAAAGAGCCTGACGAGTCCGTCTTGGAGACCCGTGTGTCCATTCCATTATACGAGAAGGAGTTGGTCGTGACACCAGATCGCGTAATGCTCGTGATGCGGTTCTCATAGTCGTAGGCAAAGTTCGTGGCCGTACCGCCGTAGGTTATGGCCGTTGTTCTGCCCGCCGAGTCGTAGCTGTAAGACTTCGTCGTATTGCCGCCAACCGTGATACTCGTCAGCTTGTCAGCACTGTCGTAGTTGTACGTCTCCGTAGTCCCGCCCAACGCCTTTGTCGCCCGGTTTCCGTTCGCATCATAAGTGTAGGTGCAGGAATATCCAGTGCGCACCTCGGTCAGGAGCTGGTCGATGTCGTCGTAGGTGTAGGTCGTCGTTAGGCTGTCTTTGGTGTGCGTGAGCACGTTGGAACCGTTGTCGTAAGTGTACGACTGGCTCATCAAAGCCGCGTTCGACGAGTTCTTGAGCGAGATCGCCGTCACCCGAGACATGGAGTCGTAGGTGAAGTCTTCGTACTGCCCGCTGCTGAGCGTGCGCTTGGTCGTTCGCCCAAGAGCGTCGTACTGGAAGCTGGTCGTTTCGCTATACCCGTTCACCACCGAAGTGAGCTGAGAGAGCGAGTTATAGTTATAGGTCGTGGTCAAGGAGCCGTCGACCATCGTCGCCCGGCGGCCCAGAGTGTCATACGTGTAGCTCAGGTTGCCCTGCGGCGTGCTCAAGGCCGTCAACTCCGAAGCCGCGTTGTACGTCCAGCCGGTCGTGCCGCTGCCGTCCACCATTTGAGTCCGGCGATCGCCATTATCGTAGGTGAATGTCGTGTCGGTCCCTGTGGGGTAATCGACTGTGGTTAGCCGTCCCGCATCGTCGAAAACGTAAGCGATGGTTTCGCTCAGCGGGTTCGTGTAGGCGCTTGTTTGCCCGTTGGCATTGTAGGACCAGCTCTCCACCGAAGAGTCGGGCATGGTGAGCGAAGTTACTTCTCCACGGCTGTTGTAAGCATAGGTGCGCGTGTAGCTGCGTCCGTTAGTGATGCTCGTCAGCCAGCTATTGCTGTTGTAAGCAAAGGTGTGGGCCTCGCTCTTCGCATTGGTCGAGGAAGTGTTCCTTCCCGCTGCGTCGTAGACCATCGTCGAGGTCTTGCCACGCTCGTTGGTCGCAGAAGTCACGTGCCCTTCGTTGTCGTAGACAGCGCTTGTCGTCGTGCTGTCGATGTTCGTCATCGTCACGCTGCGCATCCAGTTGTCGTAAGTGACGCTTGCTGTTTGGCTCAGTGCATTGGTCACCGACGTGATCCGGTTCAGTCCGTTGTACGCAGCTGTGGTTGAGTTGCTTGCCGGATCCGACACGCTGGTTACGTTTCCGTGGCTGTCGTAGCCGATCGTCGTTGTGTTGTTCTGCGCGTCTTTGGTCGTGTAGAGCTGTCCGTACGCGTCATACGTGTTCGTTACCGACGTGCGGTTCAGAGGATCCACCACCGTCAGCAAGTTTCCTGTTGAGCTGTAAGTCATCGTCGTGACATTGCTCAAAGGATCGGTGATTGTCAGGGGCTGGCTAAACGCCGAATTGTACGTGATGGTCGTCGTGTGGTTCAGAGGATTCTTCGCCGTGAGCACGTTGCCCTTGCTGTCGTAGGTATACGTCCAGACCTTGCCTCTGCGGTCGGTGTGGGTCAAAACGTTCCTGTTCGTGTCGTAAGTGTAAGCGTCGCTGTAGGTTGCCGGGTCGACTTCCGAAGCAAGCAGCCCGCTAGAGTAGTTGTGGGTGATGGTCTGGCTGCCGGGCAGGGTGATGACCGTGTTGGTCGAATTGTAAGTGTAAGTCGTCGAGTTCGAAAGCGGGTCTGCCCATGCAGTCTGTCGCTGGGTCGAATCGTAGGTGTTCGTCCAGGTATTGCCGCGCAGGTCCACTTCCGAAGTGATGTCGTGAGTGCTGTTGTAGCCGTAGGTCCGCGTCGGGGTCGTGCTGTTGATGGTTGGGTACGTGACGCCCGTCAAGTCCCCGCCGCTGCTGTAGGCAAAGCTCCACTCACGACTAAGCGGGTCGGTTATTGTCGAGACCCGTCCGTTGCTGTCGTAGGCAAAGGTCAAGACCTTGCCACCGGGATCGGTAACGGTGCTGACCTTGTTCGAGCCGTTGAGCGCGATGGTCACCGTGTTGGCGTTGCGGTCCTGGATACTGGTGAGATAGCCACCCGAGTTGAAGAGATATTTAATGCCGCTCTTGGACTTGAGTTCCCAGGTGCCGTTCGTGTTGTGCACAAGAGTCTCGAAGATGCCTGCCGGGGCGGAGAACACGCCGCCGGATTCCGTGTAAGCGATATCACTGCCGTCACCGTAGTGGACGATGGCGGTGCTTGCCGCGTAGTCGATCTTCCACTCATAGGAGTGCGTCCAAGCTGTGCCAAAAGCGCCGACCCAGCTATCGCCGAGCGAACTGTGGCTCAATACGAGGCCCACGCCAGTCTGACCGACCGAGGACCAACCGACGATCGGGAGAGTCGTCAAACGATTGCCCGTGTGGGTGTTGACGGATGCTCCCATGCCGCTTGATGTTCGGCCAAAGCCGCCGGCCCCACCTTCACTACCTCCACCTGCGCCAAGGCCAGCGCCGCCTCCGCGACCACTGCCCTCACCGCCGCCTTCACCGCCGCCGCCAGAACCTCCAGGACCTTGGAAAACTCCACCAGCAAGCAACGGGCTGATCGAGGCAAACCAAAACGCAGGGTTATCCGCTTGCTGCTGCATGCGAATGCTGCGAAAAACGGCAAGGGTCTTTGGCGTCCATCGGCCAGCCCGGTAAACCGGGTCCTTTCCAGGATTCGTGCCAAGAAAGATCTTGGTCGGGCGATCGGTGAAAACTCCAGGTCTTCGCAAGAACTGCTGAAGCTTCTCGTTCAGGGTCGATCCAACTGTACTTAGTCCAGCAGACGTCGCGCTGAAGGTTAGCGAAAAACACATCACCAAGCTAACTACCTTGGCAAATTTTGAGCACCTTGAAGCGTACATGACCTGGTTTATATCACAGGTTCTTCAAAACACCAAGGCTATTCTTGCAAAATAATCAAATAAGTACAAAGATTAATTGTTACAACTTACAATTTCGTTACGGGCCAATAACGTATTTACTCCAGAATTTTTAGATGGGCCATGAGTTCAAAGAACGAGCCGAGGGAGACATTTTGAACTCATAAGAGCAATTTCCTCCCCTTTCTACCGACTTCACAATGAGCGGAGAGAAATATCTTGCCCTGTAGTTTCAGGCACCATTTGTTGCAATACATGCGCAGATCCATGATCCAAGTAACGAAGTTCGCACTGATCAGCTATTTGTGCAGTTCACATATATAATTTTGATCATACTTTTTGATCATAATGATTAGATTTATATAGAATCATTTTAGAGTGAATGTTTCTCGCGGCAATCATTTGTTTGTCATCGACAATAGTTGAGTCATTGGAATGGCATTTCCTAAAAAGAAAAAGTCCCCGAGCAAAATGCTCAGGGACTTCTATCAAGTACAGTTGTGCCGTTCTTGTCCTTACCCGCCGAAGCCAAAGCTCCCAGGGAATGCCCCGCCAGGAATCAGGCTCTCCACCGTAACCCGGGTAGTGAACTCCTTTTCCCCAAGCTTCAGCGTCACGCGGTATTCGCCCGGCACTCGACCGGAACGCCGACCTTGCCCTCCTTGCGATCCGCCATTCCAGCGCACAACGTTAAGACCCGCCTTTTCCGAGCCCGTTGTCTGCCACACCACATTTCCAGCAACGTCGGTGATGATTACCTTCACACTATTCGCCGCTTGATCGGCCTTCAGATAGTACTGAATCTCAGTTCCCGGCTGGGTGTTTTGTGCGTTCCACTGACGGTCGCCATACCCACCATCTTGCATCCCATTGGGCAATATGTAGACATTCTGAGGGGTACCAATCACAGCATCGGCCTTCATAGCATCTTCCGTCATCGCCTCAATGCCAGAGACGTTCATCGTCCAAATGCCGCGGCCGTGCGTGGCGAGGATGAGGTCGAGGTCGCGCGGGTGAACCTGCACATCGTGAACAGGTGTCGCCGGGAATTGGCTTAGCCGATTCCAAGTAGCTCCACGATCAACTGAGATATAGAGACCAACCTCTGTGCCGAGATAAAGGGCATTGGGGTTGTTCGTGCCCTCGCGGACGCAGTGGATTACGTGTCCGTTCGGCAGGCTCTCTGCAAGTTTCTTCCAGGTCTTACCCAGGTCTTCCGTAACATATAGATACGGCTTGAAATTGCCTCGGCGGTGGTCATCGAAGGAGACATAGCAGCGGTTCGCCGCAAACTTAGAAGGCATCACTCGCGTGCACCACATACCTTCGGGAAGGTCAGGAATGTTCGTAGTAACGTTCTCCCAAGTCTTGCCACCATCTGAAGTGACATGCACCAGGCCATCATCAGTGCCGACCCAGATCATGTCACGACGGCTCTGCGACTCGGCAACCGTAACGATTGTACAGTGAACCTCAGCGCCAGTGTTCTCAGGGTTGACGCTCCCCAGGCCGGGGCGCTGTTTGTCAGGGTTGTTAGTCGTCAGGTCAGGGCTGATCGCCTCCCAAGAATCGCCACGACTCGTCGACTTCATAAGCCTGTTTGAGCCCATGTAGACAGTCGTACTGACCCAAGGTGAAAGAGCAATAGGAGCGCTCCAGTTGAAGCGAATACGCTCACCTGCTACACGCGGTCGAACGCTACGGCTTTCGCCCGTCAGAAGGTTGGTCCTTTGAGCGGCTCCGCCTTGCGACTCATGATATACGGTTGTCCAATCATTCGGGTCGAACTGGACAAAGAAGCCGTCGCCACCGCCAAGGTTGTACCAATTCGAGAACGTGGTAAACCCTGCATCGCCCTGCGAAGGCGCCATCCAGCACTGGTTGTCCTGAAGACCGCCGCCTACCCAGTAAGGCTTTCGCATGTCGTAGTGAACGGCATAGAATTGAGAGATCACCATCGAGTTGATGTGCTCCCACTTCACTCCTCTGTCGCGAGATTGATAAAGCCCTCCGTCGTTGCCCACGATAATGTGGTTGCTGTCCTTTGGGTCGATCCACATGGCGTGATAGTCAACGTGAACAGTTCGGTTAATGGGCATCGTTGTAAACGTCTTGCCCTGATCGCTGCTCATGTGCAGGTTCGTTCCTGCAACATAGATCCGATCAAGGTCGGACGGGTCTTGCCTAGGAAGACTAAAGTAGAACGGCCTCGGGTTTAGATTGTTGACCTTGGTCCACGACTCTCCTCCATCAGTGCTTCGGTAGGTTCCACCGCCCGTATTGGTGACTCCGCCACCGCCGCCACCGCCGCCTGAAGCGTTCGACTCAATGAGTGCAACGACAACTTTGGGATTCTTACGGTAGTAGTCCAGACCGATACGGCCGATATTGCCCTCAGGCATACCGTTCGTGATTTTCTTCCAGGTCTTCCCCGCATCGACCGTCTTATAAATCGCGCTGCTTGGACCGCCGTTCAGCAGGCTCCAAGGGTAGCGAATCTTCTGCCACATGCCAACGAGGATCTCCTTCGGGTTCGAAGGGTTCATCACCATGTCGCCAGGACCAGTCTTGTCGTCGACATAAAGTATCTTCGTCCAGTTCTTGCCACCGTCTGTGGACTTGTACACACCTCGATTCTCGCTTGGGTTCCAAAGCGGTCCAAGACCTGCGACGTAGATGGTGTTTTCGTCCTTGGGGTCAATAATGATGTCAGCCATAAACTGGACTTCTTTCAAGCCCATGTTCGTAAAGGTCTTGCCGCCATCAGTGGACTTATAAATCCCATCTCCCCAAGAAACCGAGTTTCGACTAGCGGGCTCACCCGTGGCAACCCAGACCACGTCTGGATTCGTTTGGCTAACTTCGACATCGCCAAGTCCGGGCTGGCCAAACTGGTCAAACATCGGCTCCATCGTGATGCCGGCGTTCACTGTTTTCCAAAGTCCACCAGCTGCGCTTGCAACGTAGAAAATGCGCGGTTCTTTCTCATAAACGGAGATGTCCGCAATGCGTCCGCCCATTGTCGTGGGCCCGATCGCTCGCGGACGCAAATTTGAAAGGAGATCGGTCTGTGAGACGGCTGTCGAGACAACCGAAATCAGTAGCCCCGCCGCCAAGGCATAACGTAATCGTAGAAACATATCTTCCTCAGTCCATCGGCTGCCCCAGAATGCAACCGGTTCAAAGCGTTTTACCCCGGAATGATTGCCAGGGGTCAGAGTTCAGTAACGAGCAGTAAAGATTCAGTGAGGATTGTAGAGGCAAAGGGTTGCAAAGCCGTTCATTCCGCACCAGAACATTGCTCAGAGCAACCTATTCTCAGCCGTCCGTCATCGGCATCCAATCCAATCCAATCCAATCCAAAATCTACAATCTACAATCCAAAATCACTCACCGCCCCCCTTCAAGTACTTCTCCGGTATCAAATCCTGTGGACCCTCTGGCTCCCAAAAAACGGTCACGATCCACCAGCGCTTTCCATCGTTATAGAGTTGGATGCTGTTGATCCCGCGCTGAAAAGGCTTCTCATCTTCTTTCTTCGACCGGCTCTCGTAAGTGCTCCATACCTGGGCCATGTCTCGGAACTGCTCTGTACGCCGAGCAACCTCAGTTTCAAAGAACCCACGCTCCTCGAGCATCGCGCCAGACATCGTGATGTACTCCTCCGGCGAGAATGCTCGTCGTACCACTTCCCCATTCGGACGTTTGCCATAAGCCGCCATCGAAGCATCAGGAGAGAAGAGCGATCTAAACCGGTCCCAATCGCGCTTTTGTCCGGCTGGTCCAGAAATGACGTCATAAAGGGCCTTGATAATGGAGTCAACCGACTTCACATCCTCAGGCTTGGCTTGAGCGGGTTTGGCGTCAGCCGGCGGCCCTTGGGGAGACTTGGTGGTTTGAGAAAAGGCGCTTGCGGCAAACATGCCACAAACAGCGATCGAAAAAAGCACACGCTTCATAACGCTATCTTTGCGCAAATGTGACCAGAGATGGTTCCGTCAGCCAAAAATATACACTCCATGTGCCTCAACACTTGCAGCTTGGAAGCTCAGCTTTAGTTGGTCTGCCACAACATTAATGTCGCGTCGGCCCAACCGACGAACGTGCTCCAATAGCGATCAGCCAGCTGTTCAAGATAACCCGCGCTAAGCCTTCACGCCCTAAACCTTCGCCTCGCAAAGTAAACTGTAGGCAGATTCAACCCAGGCCATAGGAGTCCACAACACATGCCCCGATATCACAAACTCGGCGAAACGCCCCGCAAGCACCATATCCAGTTCCGCAAACCCGACGGCACCCTCTACCCCGAAGAGCTTTTTAGCACACGTGGTTTCGACGGCCCGATGTCCACCATTTACTACCACTATCGGCCGACAGAGGTGTTGGGCTGGGAGGATATGGGCTCGGTGAAGGTGGAGTTCCTCGACGACGAGCCTCTGCGCCATCGGCACCTCAAGACGGCGAACATGGTGCCGATGGGCAATGCCATCAGTGGACGCATCCCGCTGATGGGCAACCAGGACCTGATCTGGTTTCAGGTCCGCGTCGCCGAACCGATGCCCTGGTTCTACAAGAATTCGGAGGGCGACGAGTGCCTGTTCGTCCATGACGGTTCCGGCAAGTTCACCTCCATGTTCGGCGTGATCGACTTTCGCCCGGGCGACTACATCGTCATTCCGCGCGGCACCATCTGGAAGATCGACTTCGACCAGTATCCCGTCAAGATGCTCGCCGTCGAAAGCCACGGGCCGATTACTACGCCGCGTCGATACCGCAACGAGTACGGCCAGTATCTTGAGCATGCCCCCTACAAGGAGCGCGACTTCCGGCCTCCGCATGAGCTGATTACCGACGACCGCCGGGTCGAGCACAAGGTCTTGATCAAGGCGCGCAATCGGCACACGCTCTACACCTATCCGTTCAGCCCGCTGAACGTGGTGGGCTGGGACGGCTACTGCTATCCCTACGCCTTCAACATCAACGACTTTCAGCCGATCACGGGCAAAATCCACATGCCTCCGCCCATCCATCAGACTTTCCAAGGGCAAGGCTTTGTGATCTGCTCGTTCTGCCCGCGCCTGCTCGACTTCCATCCCGAAGCCGTGCCGATCCCTTACAACCATTCCAACGTGGACTCGGACGAGGTGCTGTACTATTGCAACGACAAGTTCGGCAGCCGTCGAGGCATCGAAGAGGGCTCGATTACTCTGCACCCTCTTGGCATTCCGCACGGTCCCCAGCCCGGCGCAGTCGAGGCGTCCCTTGGAGCGACAAAGACCGAAGAGCTTGCCGTGATGGTAGATACTTTCCACCCACTGAAACTGACGAAACAGGCAATTGAGCTTGAGGATCCCGAGTACTGGAAGAGTTGGCAGACGCGCTAATCGTCCGACTTGCTTGAAACAGCCCTTTTCATCAGCACAAACTGCCCGACGTGATAAGCGTTGTGCACAGCAATCTGAGCAAGGGTCGAGATCGCTTCCTCGTCGGACTTCATCTTGTGCGTGAATGGTTCCGATTCGGCGATCCGTAAGGCTTCCTCAAAGTTCTTTAGGAATCGCTCACGAACTGTGGGCCACTCTTCGTGGGCGGGAACGCGCCAGTCTTTCATGAAGTTCTCGGCCTTCTCCCCCTTAAGGTGGGCAAGCCAAATCCTCTGCCAAAAGTCAGTGTGTTCGACAAGAGTTAAGAGTGAGTATTTGAATCCGGGCGGGAGGGCAGCGGCTTGCTCGACCGTAACGCGGCTAAGGACGCTCTTTGGAGAGCGAAAATCCTTCCCTTCCCAGATTTGGCGTAGGGCAACTGCGGCGCTCATGCCTTATGCTATCCCGTAGCCGCCTCTTCCAGCGACTTCTTCTCACCCGACAGTTTCGACACACACGCCGCAATCGTTACATCACCGACGACGTTCAGCACTGTGCGGCTCATATCCAAGATACGGTCGATACCAAGAACAAGACCGATGCCAGCAGCGGGAATGTTGTACTTCGTCAAGATAATGGCGATTACAGGCCATGCGCCTCCAGGAACACCGGCTGTACCCACACCAGCAAGGATTGCCAGACCCATGATGCCCAACTGGTCAGCAATGGTGAGTGGCACTCCGAAGAGCTGAGCAAGGAACAAGATTGTGATCCCCTCAAACAGAGCGGTTCCGTTCTGGTTTGCCGTAGCGCCAACGGTCAAAACAAACGAGCTGACATCGCGCGGCAGCCCTACCTCCTCATCGGCAACCTTTAAGGCTGTCGGAAGAGTTGCGTTGGACGAACTTGTGGCAAACGCCGTAAAGATAACCTGCTTGACTTGGCGGAAGAAAGTGATCGGATTTCGGCCTGCGATGAACCTGAGCGCCAGGGAATACACGCCAAACATATGAATGGCAAGAGCCACCAAAACCAACGCCACATATAGTCCAAGGGCCTGAATCGCGTCCAGCCCCAAAACCAATCCGGCCGAAAAAGTAAGCCCGAAGACGCCTATTGGGGCAAGCTTCATTGCAAAGTCGATGACCCTCAACGAAACGTGGAAGATTCCGTCGAGGAAGCGCTTCACAGGTTGAGCACGCTCTTGTTCAATTGAGCCTAATGCTAATCCGAACACAAGGGCAAAGAACATGAAAGCAAGAATGTTGTCCTTGACGATCGCGTCTATTGGATTCTTCGGAACAATGTCAACGATCGTATCGGCGACAGTCTTCCCTTCTTTTGCCTGAGCAAGGCGTTTCTCCGTCTCGGCCTTGTTTTTAGAAGCGTATTGCTGCATCAGCTGTTCGCGTTTAACTTCTGGAATGCCCGCTCCTGGCTTGATGGTATTGACGCCGATCAAACCAATACCAACGGCTATGCTGCTTAGGACGACCGTGAGCGCCAACGAATACAGCCCGACCTTTCCGACTTTTTTCGCATCTCCAATTTCGGTCACACCCAGGACAAGGGCCGAGAAAAGGAGTGGAATCACGATCATGAAGATCATGTTTAGGAAAATGCTTCCAGCGGGCTTGGCAAGATTATCGTTAAAGAACCCGATGGCGTCCTTGCTTCCTTGCGCTGCCTCTGGGTTGTTGACCATCTGCTGGCAGATCAGTCCGGCTACAAAACCGAGGACCAAAGAAATCAGAATCTTGATGTGTAGCGGCATCCCGCGCTTTGCCCTGCTCATAAATCCCACGTCCCGAGTCCCAATGTTCTACCTGTTAATTGGGCTCGAAAGTTACCTTTTCACCTTCGGGCTTGATGAGACAAGGAAAAGCGAGAGTCACCAACACAAGCTGGCAAACATCAAATTGCGAGGGCTTTCTCAGAAATCGCGGAGTCGCTGAGACACCGTGCTCTGCCGAAAACCCTTCACCGATTTCCGGGCATATAGGATCGCCATCAGCTGACGGTGGTGCAGATGGATGAGATACCCAGCGGCCAAGACGAGCGGCAGGTAAGCCCACCATACCAAAGCTAAGTGGTGAAAAATGGCAGCGATCAGAGAATGGGACAAGCCAACGATAAACAGCAGGACTCCGACGCAAACGAACGCCCCAAAAAATGTTCGAAAAGCCTGCACCGACTCTCGGGAAACGATACTGCCATTATTGTGCTGACCGCAATTTGGGCAACTGGAAAGCTCCTCTGCATACTCGCAGTGGCAACCTTGGCAGTACAGAACCTCAGAACCCATGCTCATTTCGACACTTCTTCTTTCTACAACACTAGCATAGGCAAATCTCTCCCAAGAAGTGCAAAAGTTACGATTCAATTTGCTAGTACCTTCTCGAATCGAATCTTTTCTTCAGCAGAATAGCTAAGCCTCCTGTCAGTGGTTCGAATGCTCCTTGCCCAACTAAAGCTTCCGTTTCAGCTCGCGATAGAGCTCCCAAGAAAGGAAGGCAAAGATCGGCAAGGCGATCAAACCAAAGACTTGCAATCCAAGCCACGACTCTGAATTCGTCATCCGCAAAGATGGAGATGCCATAGCTACAACGCTGATGAGCCCAATGAAGGCACATGGAATGCCGATGAGCACAAAGAGAATGACGACTGAGGGACGAGTGATCTCAGAGTCACGTGTCCGGCTTCGCTTCAATAGCTGGCCACAGCTTGGGCAATACATCAAACCTTCCGAAACTGCCAAGCCGCAACGGGGACATGCGTTAGATCTCGCTTTCATGAGTGACCTCCAAAGCCACACATGCGAATGAAAGGAAAGTGAATTGACCAGAGGTTGATTTAGCTGGCGATTATGCAGTCTGACGCTGCTTTACAATCTGTTTCTACGCTCCCCAAAAGCTGCTCGTGACACGTATTTCACTGTCAGCTTAGCGAGCAGGCCAAAACTCCCGGTACATTCTCTCAAAGCAATGAGCCTGTCCTACGAAGAACTTAAGCTGAATCTCCGCGATATTCAGGAGCGGATAAGGTCAGCCGCAGGTTCAGTGAATCGAAATCCAGAAGACATCAAGCTCATCGCTGTCACAAAAACAGTGCCGATCGAAACGATCCAGTTAGCCTACGACCTCGGCCTTCGTACATTCGGCGAAAGCCGCTTGCAAGAGGCCTTGCCAAAGATTGAGGCTCTCCCAAAGGACATCGACTGGCACTTCATAGGAAAGCTTCAATCGAACAAACTACGTAGGGCAGCTAGCGATTTTTCCGTGTTTCACACCATCGAATCGGAATCCCAGCTCAAGGAACTTACAAAGTTAGACCGAAAGATCGACGTTCTGGTTGAAGTGAATATTGCGAATGAGGTGCAAAAATCCGGCATATCACTAGAAAACCTAGAGATATTTGTGAAACGTGTGTTAGAATGTACGCAAGCAAATTTCCGAGGGCTGATGGCAATCGGTCCGAACGAAAAAAACCCGGAAGCGATGCGACCTTTCTTTAAGAAGCTTCGTCTAGAGGGAAAGCGGTTCGGAAGCGAATGGCTTAGTATCGGAATGAGCGGTGACTTTGAAGTGGCGATCCAGGAAGGATCAACCCATGTCAGAGTCGGGAGCGCCCTCTTCGGGCCTCGAAACTGAATATGTCACGGAGTAGAAATCATGGAAGAGCTCGAACTCCAGGAAAAGCCTGGTCTATTTTCACGTTTGACCAACCTCTTTGGACAAAGAGAAGAGGTTGATGAGATGGATGCTGACATCCCCTCCACTGTTGCGGGCAACGCATACCAGCTCAAGGCTGCGTATCGATACCACGTCACTGTCCGGCAACACATCACCAATTTTGAAGAGGCATACTCTGCTGCCAACGGCCTAAAGCGCGGCGAACAGCAGATCGTAAACCTCGCCAACACCGAGCCCGTTTTGCGCCAAAAAATCGTCGACTTTATGTCGGGCGTCGCCTTTGCGCAAGATGCCAATTGGGAGCAGATCGGCGAGCATATCTACCTTGTCGCCCCTGCAAGCGCCTTTGTGGAAGTTGCATCTGCAACGCCCAAGACCGGACTTTTTCGCAACTAGCTCAATAGCAAACCAAAGGTAAAAACCAGAGAACAAGTAAATACCCGCGCGTTCGCCTTGTGTCGGCCCTTCTTTCCCCGGCATCAGGAAGGAATGGCGGGATTTTTTGCGTCTGAATGTTTGTGAGGGGTTAGGATTGCACGGCAAGAGATAAGTGGAAAAAGACTTTCACCGTGCCTGGTCCAGCAAATGTGAACGACTATTCTGTATCTCCAAACGCCTTACAATCCTTACTTTTCTCTATGCACCGTTGCCCAGACTTCCCTCTTCGCGTCCAAATCTCGGGGCTGTTTTCTGCCCTCAACAATGTCCAGATACAAAGTTGCTATCTCGTGCGGCCGCATCTTGAATTTAAGCTTTGATGATGCGCCAGTGAAGGGATGGCGCACAACTTCATTTTCAGGTCCTCTCTCCCCTTGAGGGGAAGGAACCGAGGGAGGGGTGGCCTCAAGAGTCCCCTGCGCAGGGGTAGAGGTCAGCGTCTCTGCCCGAACACTTGCAGAAGGTCCTCCCTCCCCTCGACGGGGAGGGACCGAGGGAGGGGTGGCACCCTGGATGACCTCAACCTCTAACTCTTCCTCAACCTCCCCCATCAGATTCGTCCGGAACGCCTTCGCCACCGTCCCTGCAACAGTCAGCTCACACTCGTCCCCTTCCCCATTCCACTCCACCAGCCGCAGAACATACGGGTACCCCATCCCCTTGCCCGCATAAGCCTCCAGCCCGATGCCTGAATAATCCTCCGTCTCCCGATAAAACGCAGAGACAATCGTACTGGCAGCTTGCAAGGCAAGCGAGCCAAAAGCTGGCGGCAGCCGATCCCCTTCCGACTCCTTATACTCCTCGATCGGGGGATTCCAAATCTCTTGGGCGGTCTTCCAGGAATGGACGGGAGTCCGCGGAGAATGAAGCTGCAAGGCAAACCGGGCGACGAAATCGCGCCGGACTGTCGCCTCATCCCAAGGACATTCCAGCGTGACCACCATCTCGGGAACGCCGCTGTCGCTCCAAAACCATTGGCGAGTGCGATCATGCGTCACGAGCAACCCACCGCTGCCTAGCTCAAAATCGACCAGCGAATTTGCTGAAAAAGCCCCGTCCACCTTCTCAAACCACTGCTCCGAAGTCATCCAGTCGCCCTTCGGATACTTACGCACTCCAGCAACTGACGGAACAGCTTCCGCCATCGCATAAGCGGTATCGCATTGTGCTCTCTTGCCAGACAACGCTGGAAATCGTGAGCGCAAAGCCCCCTGAAAGCCCGGCTTCTCAAGCTGCAGATAAGAACATCTGACCTCAATGGACAAAGCCTCGTGGACGGGGTCAACAGTAAGCATGTACTCGAAATATTCGCCATCCTCGACAACGCATCGCCACGCCAACAAGCCGCGTTCGGCATGGACTTTTTTGATTTCCGTCTTGCCGGGGTGCGATGGCAACGCCATCACCGGAACCTCGGCGGACCCAATCTCGCCGACCCCCGTTCGCGCCAATCGAACAATGCGCAGAGTTTCAAACTCCACTTCAAAAACCAAGCCTTTGTAGTCGTAGGTGGCACGGCCAAACCCAAGTGTCCACTTTCCTTTCTCAAAATCGGGCATATCTGGCGTGACCAGAGCATAGCCGTGAGCAGGGACATTGACCATCGTCCATGCGCCCTCGCGGTGCACGATCCATGCTGTCTGCGCCCAGCCGAGTGAATTGAAAACGACTGCAGAATCCGCCGGTCCCGAAACATCTTCGGCGAGCGAACTGACATGGCGATCAATGGTTCTCTCGGCAAGGAGCGCGGCCCGTTTGTAAGAAGCCACACCTACCCGCCCGCACAAGCCCTCGCACTCGTCGTTATCATGGTGCTGTGCGCTAAGGAGTTCGCGCCATCCCTCTTCCAATTCCCAAGTCGGATAGACATCCCACTGCACGTAAGGCCTGCCCAAAAGCCCTGCCATTGAAGCCAGACTCTCCGCCTGCACCAGACTTCGCTCCGTGCTGGCGCTGAGCTCTCGCATGTAGTCCCCGTTCTTCCCCAGACTCAGCCCATGCCAAACATCTCCCATCCCATACTGGCGCACGGGCAAATCCTTCCCCTTGTGCAAAGCCAAGTACTCTCCAAGCGTCGCCACCTTCACCTCAAACCGGGGATCGCTCATCAGCTCCCGCATCTTGGGCAGCAGCACCTCGGACCGACACATCCAGTCCGGTGAAGGCATCAGCTCCAGCCATTGCAGGATCAGTGGGGGGACGTCGTCAATCCCACTGACTGGTGATTCGCCACGGCTGAGCTGGTCCAGCAGTATCTGCATGTCCTCGGGCCATTGGTGGAGGTTCAGTTCATTGCGGGGAGCGCACAAGAGCCGCGAGCCGTCTACGCCCTCCCACCAGACCGCGCTCACCGGCTCCTTCGGCACCTCCGGCGTGTGCCACGTCCATTGGAAGAATAGCGACGAATACTCAAACCCGCACCCTTTCAGCATCTGTGGAAGCTGGGGGAAGAAGTCGAACTCCTCCTCCCAGAACGTTTTGGGGCGCACGCCGAACAGCCGCAAACATGCCCGCACCCCATAGATGCGCTGGCGAACGTTCGACTCCCCACCGTGAAACAAGCCATAAGGCTGTCCATAGGAGCCCCCCACCACCTCCACCTGCCCCGACCGGATCGCTTCTCTCAACTCCTGAAACGCTTCCGGATTCTCCGAGGCCAGCTTTTCATAGCCGATGCCGTCGAAGTTGACGTTGCCCCTGGCTCCGGTCTCCTTGCAGAAGAGGAGCATGTCGCGCACCGAGCCAGGAAGGACATGGTAGCCCCAGAGCCACTCCATATCGACCCAATGCATGTGATTCCCGAAGGTGTAGTAAAGCGGGGTGGGTTCACTCATCGGCGGTATCTCGCTCAAGCAGAGCGTTGAAGGCTACCACAGCCCCAGCAACGTGTACATTCATCGACCGCCCTTTCCCAAACTGGGGGATAAAGACCACAGCATCCGCCTTCTTCATCACGTTCGTGTAGATGCCTCGCTCTTCGTTGCCCAGCACAAAGCAAACCTTCTCGGGATAGTCGAACTCGGAGTAAGGAACCGCACCCTCGGCGATTTCGATCATCACCAGCGCAAAGCCCGCTTGCTTGATCGCGTCCACAGCGTCATCGTGCTTATCGAAGTGATGATAAGGAATCCGTCGGTGGTGGCCCATCGACGTCACGCCGATCATCGGAGAATTGAGGTCGGGCGTACGTCCGCTGGAAAAGATTTCTACCGCTCCGCAAGCGTCTGCGACGCGAAACATTCCGCCGACGTTGTAGGCATCCTCCCAGTCTTGCAGAAAGAAGGCGATCTCCATCCTGCGCCCCTGCGCCTTGGCGGCCTTGTGAAACTTGCGAACCTGGGCTTTTTTGTGGAGGGGTTTCATTGCTTTCAGTTGCGCTGGCAGGTTGCTATCAGGTTGTTGGCAGGTGACTGGCAGGTTGTTCACAGGTAACTGACAGATTTGCTGCGAACCATTTGCCGACAACCTGCCAACCACTTGCTGACTACTTGCCGACTACTTGCCGACTACTTGCCGACCACTTGCCGACAACCTGTCAACGCCTCCTAAACTACCTTCTCCCCACCACTCCAATCATCTCCATCGTCATCCGCTCAAGGGTCTCCAGAGCAGAATACGACGGCAAAGCGCCCTTGAGCCGAGCCTCAGCATCCGACAAAGCCGTAAAGCATCCTCGCAGCTTGTCATAAGTTATCGTGCGCGCTGAAGTCATCAATCGCCGCTGCCTCCATTCAGGCTCGCTTGCAATCCCCTTGGCAGGAAATTGGAGCGCCAACGTTTCTGGAATGGCTGAGGGTGCAACCCGATGATCCAAACACATACGAGCCTGCCAAAGCATCCTCAGCTGGCGAAGCAGTGTCGGAAAGATACGGGAGAAAATAGTCTCTTCTGGACGCGGTTGCGAGCCTACAAGTATGCGTATCTGCTTTAGAGCTTCGGTCGTCTGTCCAGCAACAATGGCATCCGTCATCCGATAGACGTTCCATTCACGCGAAGGCATGACCACCTGCTTAACATCCGCATCGCGAATCTCAGGTTCATCCCCCACGAATAGACTCAGCTTGTCAATCTCTTCTAGTCCACGACTCAAGCTGCCGCCAGTCATCTCAATCAGGGTTTCAAGCGCCGTGTCCGACATTCGCTTGTTGATCCGAAAAAGCTCAACCTTAAGCGACTCCTTGATCTGTTTGGGATCGGACTCAAACGAGACCACCAAGCCAAGCCCGTCGCGAACGGCTTTTTCCCACTGCTTTCGCAACGCTTTATACTTCTCCTGATCCTTCTCTTCGTTCGTTTCTTCGTCCGCCACGAGAATTAGGAAAGCAGACTCTGGCAGATCGGCAAACCCAGTACCAACACCTTCTAAGGCCTCCTTGGGTGACTTTGCCCTGAGTAAGTTGCGCACCACGACAGTTCTACGAGGAGAAAGAAATGGAGCCGTCATCGCTGAGCCAAACCACTGGTTCACCGAAGCATCGCCTGCAATAAGCGTTTCGAGATCAAATTCGTCACCCGCGGTGGCTTGATCGATGAGGTCCGTCAGGGCGCGACGTCTAAGAGTCTCTTCCGTTCCGGAAAGCAGCACAACACGCGCGGCAAGGGCATTGTCTGGAACCGTCAAGCTGCTCTCCAAAGATCCTTGGAAACCAAGTTCGCTTCATTTTTTAGCGATCGAACGGATTCATCCGTCATTTCGGCAGCTCCATAGAACGAGTCAATGAATTGACGGTTCAACGTATCTGCCTTATCGGCAAGGTCGCCAAGCGCTTCCTTCACAGCTTCAAAATACTCTGTTGGCGTCTCACTTAGCCGCTTTAACCGTCCCGACTTCACTTCCATCGCCCTAACAAACTTCAAGTAGGCAGCCGTCATCGCATTGATACGGCGGCTCTTCACGTCCTTCTGCCTTCGATAGCTCTGGACGCCCACCCAGGCCCCGAGCAGGAGGCCGCCAAGAATGACGATATTCAGGATCATTAAGAACCAGGGGCGCCGATACCATGGGCCTGTCTCCGTCGATAACCCACGCTCACCACCTTCGACGGCCCTTGCCCCAGAAGTGGGATCGAAAACCACCCAACCAAGATCGCGGAAGTACAACTCGCACCACATGTGAGCATCGGCCCCACGCAATTCGTACCAGCCGTCGTTAGTGCCAGATTGATTTGGGTAATAGCCCGAAGCCACCCGCGACGGAATTCCAATCGACCGTGCCATCAAAGCCATCGAACTCGCAAACATGTCACAGTACGCCTGCCGAACATCGCCAAACAAGAACCATTCGACGGCGTCCCTATCCCTAGGCGCGCCCTCTGCCCTAAGGTTATACATACACCGCTGCTGAATCTCCAACATCAGCATGTTGGCCTTTTCGTAGTCGTTCCTTCCCTCTGCCGAGACCTCTTTGGCCAGGTTCATCACCGATTCTGGGATGTTTTCTTGCGATACAAATGGGACAAGGTGCTTTGGGAGAGTCCCATCTGTTGCACGCTCAGAAACTGTCGGCTGAACCATCCCTGTCGGGACAAAGGCAGTACCCTCTATCAGGCTTCCAACCGCGCCGGTCCGCATACGCAGATTGCCGTCTGCCAACGGGTCGAAAAGCGTCGGCTCTTTGAGGGTATTAAGCTCGCCTGGGATAGGCAGACGATCAAGGCGAAAATCAAGCAGCCGAACTTGGAAAGGAACGGACTCAAAGGCCGCCCGATTGCTCACGATCGTAGAACGGTCGATGAACGAATCGGGAGCTGCGCCGATAGAGGTTATCGCGCTATCTCCTTGATCTCCCCATCCATTGCCCGTATAGCTCGCATAAGTTGTCGTGCGGAGGTATCTTGGCTCATCGAGCTTAGCCCGGAAAACCACGCTTTCCGAAAGCAAAGGCGGACCGTTCCCAATCCGAACTGAAGCTGCTGCGCGAACAGACCCCGCGCCGGTCGTACTTGAAGGCGGTCGCGGTTGCGGAATGTTGATGACAATCCCACGAGCAAGGCCACCCATCGATTCCTTAACAAGCGGACCGAACACAAAGCTAATCAGCCCAACAGCTATCGCTGAAATCAGAGCGAGGCGCGTCCCCGCCATCGCCCGCCAAGGGCCATCTTTAATCGCTCTGGTATCCGTATATCCCGCCTGCTGAGCAACCCGGAGCATGGCGCGGGTATGAACTCGCGCAAAGAGAGTCCCCCAAATAACGATGTAGATGAAAAAGACGATTGGAGCCGCAAGGTAGGTGTTAAACGCCCCGATCAGCCCAAACAGAGCTAGCCCTGGAATAGCCTGAAATAGCATCGTCGAGTCACGCCAAAGCGTGTAGCTCCCCAGAAGCAACATCCAGCTCAAAATGCCAGTAATGAGCAGATCACGGGGAAAGCCCTCATCAGGCAAGAAATTGTTGAACGCTCTCGATCCGTAAATCGCCACCAAAGCGATCACGATATACAGCACCGCATCCCAGCGAGTTCGTTGCTTGGAAAATCCAAGAATATGGATGATATAGCTGATCAGAATCCCGCCGAGAGAAGCGGAAACGAAAACTAGACCCAACGTGGGTCGCGAAAGCGCGATCCCAACAGAGTTAAGCGGTAGAGCTGTGCCCAGTGCGGCAAGCACATAGTCAAGCCAGTTCAGCTCAGAAACTGTTCTTTGCGCTTGACGTAAGACAATCATGCAAACACTCCAAGCTCGACGATCTCCGTCTTGGCCCCCGCCATGCTCAGCTCGTCGATGTACGCTTTATCAGCCGCATAGCCTGAGCGAGCAGCTTTGCTTCGTGTGGGGTCTTGGAGCCGGTAAACGACAACAAATACCGGGTGGCCAATCGCGCACAACGTGCTGATATAACCAGGCAGATTCGCTTCCGCAAGCGTCATGAAGAGGTAGATCGCCGTTCCAGAGGGCAGGCGTGGCACCTCGGCGTGCAACTGTTCCGTCAACGTCTCCTTCGCATCCGCCTCTAAACTCGCCAAAGCAACCTGCAAGTCCCACTCGTTTCCAAACGCGCTCTGCTGTTGATTGGTCTCAACGAGTCCAGGTAGATAGACTTCAAGGTTCTTCCGACAGAAGCGTTCAATGAGATAAGCCATGTGCCCGCAGATGTGGTCAAGTGTCGTAAAATCACTCCCCATCTCGCTGCCAACGGTCGTTTGAGCAATCATCGCAATCGCTGCCTGCGATCCCGTCTCAAACTCCTTCACCAGCATCTTCCCTGCTTTAGCCGACGACTTCCAATGGATGTACCGCATGGCATCGCCAGGACTATATTCACGAACACCACGAGGCTCGAGTCCTTGACCGCGACTAAGACCATGCTCGGTCTCTTCAAATCCCCAGCCTGTCGCTGAGGGCATCTCAATATCGATCGGAATTGGCGCTGGCAGCACGATGAGTTCGGTGGGGGGTGTCTTGTACTCCCGTGGCACACGGGCAATTCCAAAGGAATCCACGCCAATAACGGTCAGCGTGTCCCACTTGTATCGACCCCGCCTTTCGATTCTAAAGCTGTAAGTTGAGATTACAGGCTCGCCAAATCCCGGTGCAACCGGAACAGCTCTTGTCATCTCACTCGTTCGCATCCGATTCGGGACGTGGTCTTGCAACATCACGAGAGATCGCTGGATTGCCCGCTCGCTCATCGCCAACAACTCAATGGTTACCGTATCGCCGACCCGCACGATCTGCGGAGCGCGACGCTCGAACCGCAAGAATCGTGAAGCGATGATCGCTTGAACACGTGTCGAGACGATGGCGCCGACAAGCGCCATGCTCATATAGAACAAGGCAGCCGAATTCAGCATCACTCCAACTACCAGAAGGAAGAGCGATGCGGTCGTTATGGCGACAGCGGCGATGTTGCCCATATCTCTTTTTTACGCGCAACTACTTCGCAGTCGGCACGGGTGCCGGCAAGGTACTAAGAATGTTCGAGATGACTTCCCTTGAGGAAGCGCCTCGAGTACGCAAGTCCGTCTTCGGGAGTACACGGTGCGAAAGGATGTACGGCCCAACCGCCTTGACATCGTCCGGCATCACAAAGTCTGCTCCACGCATCGCTGCGTGTGCCTGAGCCGCCCGCATCACCTGCAGTGAACCTCTCGGGGAAGCTCCAGCTTGGAGTTGAGGATGTCCACGAGTCTGGCGAATAAGATCGACGATGTAGCCCCGAACCGTTTCGTGTACGAACAATTCACGGACGGCGTGCTGGGCGCTCACCATTCTCGACAGCGTTGTGACCTGCTCGACCGACTCGATCGGGTGCACGACCTGCTGCTGACCAAGAATGTGAACTTCGTCATCCCGCTCCGGATAACCAAGCGAGAGCATTGAAAAGAACCGGTCAAGCTGAGCTTCGGGCAATGGATAGGTACCCGTCATCTCAATGTTGTTCTGGGTGGCGATAACAAAAAACGGTTCCGGGAGATTGCGCGTCACGCCATCGCTCGTGATCTGCCGCTCCTCCATCGCCTCAAGAAGAGCAGACTGCGTCTTCGGCGTTGCACGGTTGATCTCATCGACGAGGACGATATTGCCGAACAACGGACCGGGCTTGAACTCAAAATCACCCTTCGACTGGTTGTAGATTGAGGTCCCCGTAACGTCGGCAGGCAGCAGGTCGGGCGTAAACTGCACACGTCGAAAGTCACCGCCAATGCTAAGTGCGAGGGCTTTAGCTAGGGTCGTCTTACCAACACCCGGAATATCCTCAAGCAACAGATGCCCACCACAAAGCATCGTCAGAACAGATAGCCGGATGGTCTCAGACTTTCCGACGATTACTTTTTCAACTTCAGCAATGATCTTGTTTGCTTCTTCGGCGACATCTGCAACAGCCAGTGCAGGCCGAGCATCCTGGCCTTCTTCTTGAGACATTTGAATCAATATTCCTCCCGAGGGTCCCCCTGACCATTTTAGCGAATTGGCACGCCCGTACACTCTCGGCATACGCCAATCGGCACATAACGGCTTCTTTCCGTTACGCTTTAGGGTCCTTCGACGTTCCCGATGCTAGAATGGTTACCGTGCAGGATAGGTTCGTCGTCGGTGTTGATCTTGGCGGAACCAATGTCCGTGCGTGTGCTTATAGCTTGGACGGGGTCCCTGCCGGTCCAAAGTTCGATCAGCCATCGAATGCGCAGTCGGGAACGGACGCAATCATCCAATCCATTGCTGATGTCGTACGACTCGCTGTGAGCTCATGCCAATCCCGACCCGAGGCCGTTGGTATCGCTGTTCCGGGCCATATCGACATGAGAACCGGGGTCGTTCGATGGGCGCCCAATTTCGGCGAGGAGCGAGACGGCGTTTTCTATAGTTGGTTTGACGTGCCGCTGGGTGCGCTCCTTTCCCCACACATCGACATTCCAATTTTTCTCGGAAACGATGCAAACCTCGCCGCCCTCGGAGAATACAGATTTGGCTCTGGGAAAAACTCAGCGAAATGCCTTGTCCTCCTAACCATCGGTACAGGAATCGGGGGAGGCGTCGTTATGACTCCTGATTGCGTTCAAGGCACAGCCTCAGGTCCTCTGCTGCTCTTGGGAGCGAACCACGGCGGAGCAGAGTTAGGACACACGATGATTCAATACGGTGGGCTTGACTGCAATGCAGGCACCTACGGCCCTATCGAATCCTACTGCCAACGCGATTCAATCGTGAAACGCGCCGTTCACCGACTCCAACGTGGAAGACCTTCAATCATGCGCGAGATGATCGGCGGTGATCTTTCCAAGGTCACTCCGAAGATCATCGACTCCGCAGCAGACGAGGGCGATGAACTGGCTCTGGAGGTTTGGCACGAAGTCGGGACCTATCTCGG
Source organism: Fimbriimonadaceae bacterium (assembly GCA_019638775.1). Classification (NCBI taxonomy): domain Bacteria; kingdom Bacillati; phylum Armatimonadota; class Fimbriimonadia; order Fimbriimonadales; family Fimbriimonadaceae; species Fimbriimonadaceae bacterium. The sequence continues at coordinate 781,265 of JAHBTD010000002.1, forward strand.
CGCGGGCATAGGCTCGCTCATCAACGTGTTCGCCCCGGACGTTTTTGCCATCGGCGGTCAGATAGCCAAAGCGGGAGAACACCTTCTCGGCCCCGCGCGGCGATCTGCAGCAAACGTTGCCGTACCCTCACTGTGGTCCGACGTTAACGTTGTACAAGCCGAGCAGATTGACGATGCCGGGATGCTTGGCGGCGCAGCGCTTGCGATGATGCGATTGGGCTGAGCTTTGATAGCGTTTTGTGTCGAAATGTAGTAAGACACTTGTTGACACGGAGATATTCTCGGCTTAGGGGTTCACGCTCAACACCCAACTATACTCAGTATACTTTTGAATGTATAGTTGCATCCAGACACCTGGTATCCTTGTTCTTGTCTGACGGAGCAACACAATGACTGAAGTGATCATGCCCAAGATGGGCGACGGAATGGAAGAAGGCACTCTTCTGGAATGGCTCAAGAAAGATGGCGACAAGGTCAAATCCGGTGATATCATCGGCACGATCCAGACAGACAAGGCCACCCTTGAGTTGGAGTCACCCGGGAGTGGAAGCCTAACTGGATTCCTAATCAAAGAGGGAGACACCGTACCCGTCGGCAAACCGATTGCCATCCTTCTCAAAGAGGGTGAAGCGCTGCCTGAGAATTGGGGATCAGGTAGCTCGCCGGCGTCGAAGTCGGAAGAAAAAACCACGGAGCCAGCCCCCGCCGCGAACGGTGCATCCACTGCCTCAGCTCCTACTGCAGCATCGACTGCCCCATCTCAAGCCTCAACCGCGCCAGCTGGCCGTGTGAAAGCAAGTCCACTTGCCAAAAGAATCGCAGCTGAGCTCGGCGTTGATCTCACCGCCATAAGCGGCTCCGGTCCTGGTGGACGCATTGTCGAGAAAGATGTCAGAGCCGCTGCTGGATCGACAACCGCAAAGACCGCACCTGCCACAGCCGCAGCTATCAATGCCACTGCTGAAGATCAGCTCATACCCCTCAACAAGATTCGCCAAATCACAGCTCAGCGTACCGTTGAATCGAAGCAACAAATCCCGCACTTCTACGTCACCGTCGACGTCGATGTTGACCGGCTTATGGCCCTGCGCAAAACATTTGAAGAGGAAGGCGCTGGCAAGGTTTCCGTCAACGACTTCGTTGTGAAGGCTTGTGCGCTCGCCCTCCGCGAAATGCCGATGGTGAACTCAAGCTATCAAGGCGACAAGCTGATTCAATATGGAGCCGTCAACATCGGAATGGCAGTGGCCCTTGACGATGGGCTCACGGTTGCGGTGATTCGAAACGCGGACCAGATGACACTCCGCCAAATAAATGCTCGTGCTAAAGAACTCGCTGGCAAAGCAAGGGAGAACAGACTCTCTATGGACGAGCTTACGGGAAGTACCTTCAGCATCTCCAACATGGGCATGCTCGACGTCGATAGTTTCATCGCAATCGTGAACCAACCAAACTCTGGCATTCTCGCGGTCAGTTCCGCCCGAAAAACGGTAGTCGTAAATCACGAGGAGCAGGTCGTCATCAGCACAAGGATGAATATCTCGGCCTCCTTCGATCATCGAGTTGTCGATGGCGCAATCGGAGCCAAGTTTATCAACGTGGTGCGGAGCTACCTTGAAAATCCGACCCGACTGCTGTCGTAGCGCAGAAGCGACTCAGAACCGGTGAGATCAGCCTGTGAACTGCGTAAGTGATAGGCGTGCTATCTTGCCGGTTCAGCCACTGAAAACTCCTTTTCAGCGAGCAGATCATCCGCTGCTTCGAGGAGCTTTGCCTGGAATTCAGCCCGTTCAGCATCGCTCATGCGTCGAGTGAATGACTGAAAACTGTTGTCCGCCCAGTGCTCGACAACCTTCCTCTTCAACTCCTTTGTCCCCTTGACAAACTCATCTCTCTGAATCGCCTCTAAAAACTCGCGATCACTCAGCGCTATGGTCACAAAATCGTCCAGCCCTAAAGCGATGCCAGAACTCTGCAAACTGGTGTCAGGTTCTCTTCGGGGAGAACAAGATGGACGATACAAGAGAACTGCGAGCAGGACGAAATTGAGCAACAAAAACCCACTGAGAATATATGCAGTTCTAGAGGAGTTATTCATCTTCTGCGAAGCGACCGATTCTCGCTATCCAGTCTATTCAGTATAGGTCAGTTTGTCTGAGCAGGAACCATACAATTTTCCAAATCTCAACTCTCAAGGAACATCTACGATGCTTGTCGTAGTAGCTTGTCGTTGAGGTCTACTCATGAAACTAAAACACATCATTTTTTGTGCACTGTGTGCACTTATCGTATCTCTTTCGACTGCCCAAGTCATGGTCACCGCAGCGGGCGCTCAACCGGGTGCCTTACTACTTCGCCAGGATGTTCAGGATGATCTGAAGCTCTCAAAGGAGGTCCGGCAAAAGCTCCAAACTGCTTACAGCGACACATTCCGCGAGCATGGCTTTGAAGTCGAGGACCAAGGACAAGGACGACATTCGATGCGTGGCGGTGGAAACATCAAGAAAGCTCATGAAGACTTTGAGGGCAGGGCTTTCAAGCTAATTACTGCGGCCCAAAAGAAGAGGCTCTTCGAGATCGTCTATCAAATTGGCAGCTATAGCGTCATCGACCGTGAGGAAGTGAGTAAAGCTCTGAAACTCACCGACACCCAGTTGACAAAGATCAAGACACTAAAGTCCAAAGCTCAGCAGGAGCAAAATGAACTGGTAAGCGGGAGCGGAGGAAGAATCGACAGCGGGCTGATCGAAGATATCAAGAAAATTCAGCAGCGCCTCACCACTGAACTCAGCAAAGTTTTAACACAAGCTCAGGATGCGGAGTTCAAACAACTTCAGGGCAAGCCGTTCAAAGGCAGTAAGAGCTGATTGCTGGCGGTGCCCTGAACTTCGATAAAGCCAGCGGTGCCGCTTTTTTCAAACTCATAAACTGCCGAGGTTGAGCTAACAGAATGACCATTCGAGGCCTCTGAACTACTGTCAATCCGAATGAATATCATCTGCTTTGTCGACAGATTTCTGCCCTCGACAACACGGAGCGTATCAATCAATCTCCCGGGGCTGATAGTGGCATGCTGGAATTTTGCCTCCCCTGTCGTCACGCGGAGTAGTCCATTTTGATAAGCTTTGTGAACGGGCGAAACGTAAACAGTCGCGGTCTTTGTACTAGCCGCAGCTTTCGCGGCAACAAAAGTGACAGCGCCAAGCAAAACGAGGGTGATGGCAATCCCGAATCCCGAACGTAGTGTCATTTTCTGGGGTTTCCAGATCGCCAAGCTGCGCATGCGCGACTGAACATCACCATCATCCGCCGCCAAGCTTAGAGCGGCACGCCCCGAATTCTGAATCGCCAATCTGCCAAGCGCGATCGCCAATCCTTTCCCTGTTTGCAAGGCTTCAGCCGCCAGTTCGTCTGCTGCCTTCTCACGCTCATGCCGGAGTCGTGCCCCAATCCAAAGCGCGGCTGGATTGCACCACATCAGAGCTTCGAGCGCACGCTGGAGCAAGTGAAGCGCATAATCGTTGCGCTGGATGTGTGCCAATTCATGCGCCATGAAGGCTTCATTCTCTGTGTCGGACATCCTGTCAAAACCGCCTGCTGGCCAAACAACGATTGGACGTGCAGTTCCGATTGTCGCGGGGGCTTGCACGGCATGACTTGTTCGCACGCGCACATATCTCCGAACTGCCATCCGCTCAAGCACTCTGTCGCGAACTTCACGCAACTCGGGACAAGCTGGTTCACAAGTCCTCGAAAAAGTGTGCACCCGAACCCACTCGATAAAGAGTCTGACTATCCCGTACACCGCACCACAAGCCCAGAAAAGAAGGATCGACTGCGCCCAGTTGATACTTGGTCCAACCGTCGGTGTCGCGACCCCAGGAGCCGCGATAAATGCCTCAACTCTGCTTGGAGCAGCAACATAGTAAGCAAATGGCAGCATGACAACTGCCGACATCGCCCCCCACAGAAGGGCATAGCGATGTCTCGCAGCGAGTATCCAGCGCAAAGCGAAACATACGATCGCAGCAACCACAAACCCTTGCCAGAGCCCATGCAGCAAAGCTGCACTCACTGGTGAGAGCGAGTCCATGCTCATTTCGCCTCCGACTCAAGCTCTTCAAGCATTTTGCGAATCTCGGCAAGTTCATCGCGAGAAAGCGTCTTGTCCGTCATGGCCCGCATGACAAGGTCCTTCGATGAGCCTCCAAAAACACGTTTCACCATGTCGCTGACCATGCTTCCCTGAGCGGTTACAGCAGGTTGCGTCGCTTCATAAATATGCGCCTTCCCCGCTTCTTCTCGGCGCACAAGCCCCTTGGCAAACATAATCTGCAGTAGCTTCAAAACGGTGGTATAGCCAATCCCCTTCTCCGCGCCAAAGGCATCATGGATTTCGCGAACACTGGATTTTCCTCGGCTCCATAGAACCTGAAGAATCTCCAACTCGGCAGGGGTCGGCAGCGAATGGCTTCGGTCTCGCTTCACGGTACTAAGATATACGAAATGACTCGTTGATTGGTTCCTGTTAGACCTTTGGCTTAGGAAATGCCCCGCTCATATAACCTTTCTTTGTGCTCAGCTTAAAGACGCTTGAAGGGATGGGTTGCCCTAACCCTATGTATTTGAACTTCAACTCCGAAACGATAACCTCGTCTGTCCCTGGGAACCGATTCTCAGTCCGAATCTCGATAGGCAGGTGATTGTCGGCGCGGAGCGTAAGCAAGTGTCGCAGACCCATCCCATTCGATTCCAAGAGGTCGCATTTGACGCCCGCAAGCACGATTGTGCCGTTGTGCTCGACGGTCAAACCCTCACGTAAGAGCGAGTTGAGCGGGTTTCGCCGCATCAAGAGTGTGCGAACGAAGGGGGTGGCCTCCATCTTCACATCGGCTAACGAGTCAACCGCAGAACTGCGACCTTTACGCGACGCGTAGTGGCGCTTTGCTGTGTCGACGAGTGCGGTTAATGTGGCCCCATCATAAGCCCAAGAGCGCCCCTTCAGCTCTTCCCGAATCATCCCCGCCGACAACCACACCTTGGATGTGCCATCCTCCGTTGTCAGCGTAAAATGAGCGTTCTTAAGTCTATCAAGAGCGACAATTGCTGCTGTTCCCACTCGTTTGGCCGTCGCGTCCTTGTACTTCGGTGGCATGATGCGCTCTTTGAACTCGCTCACCGCAACCGCACTCGGAGGTGGAGTATATGCTGCGCTCTTAGGAGTAGGCCCGTAGGAATAAGACCAATCCATTGTTGATCCCGCAACAAGCGTCAGCTTCTTCAGAAGAAAAGTCTTTCCGTCGATTTGCCAGCGAGCGCTCGATTGCGAGCCAGTCCGTCGCACCAAAACCACATCGGCCCCTTCTTTCGAGACGGTCCAATCCTTCAAATCTCGAAACGGTTTCATGATCTCTGTAAGGCGTTTGGGATCAAGAACCGCCATGACTGAGTCATTGACCGAAGGGATCACCGCCGACAACTTCTCAGCGATATCGCCGCTCCCTTCCAAAGTGAGAGAGAGCTTCTCGTCAACGGTCGCATCATAAGCCGTCACCCGATTCCCAACAATGGCAAAGGTGCGATTGCTTGCGGCCTGTTCGTTGACGGCTGGGTTTATGATCTGTAGCCGGACCTGACTGGGTTTGACAAACACCAGGCGAAAGGTTCCGGGCTTAGATGGATCGCCGACGGCAGTATTCGAGCGAATCGTCACATCCGCCGCCTTCAAAGCGGTATGAGCCTTGAGGCACTTTGAAAAGTAATCCGCTGGCTTGGTCTGGCCAAGAATCAATACGACTATTGCTGTAAGCACGATAATGCAGGGTACCGCATCACGTTTTACGGAGTATCGGCTTTACCATCGAGCGGCTTCTCGTCAGCCTTTTCTTGCTTCAAAGGCCGTTCGATTGCAGGCTTCTCGGGCTGCTTGTTTTGCTTGAACTTTCGGCTGATATCGATAAAGAGCACACTGCCAAACATGAAAACGATAGCAATCACCCCAATCGTAGCGATACGCTCCTGGGCCTTGTAGCTCAACCGTCTGCCACGTCGCAGCATTTCGACGAAGGCGACGCACATGTGCCCCCCGTCCAAAACACCAACCACGGGCAGCAGGTTAAAGATCCCCAGCATGATGCTAAGCAATCCGGCGAAGATGATCAGCGGGCCGATTCCCGTGTCCATGCTGCTGCGTGTCATCTCGAAGATCGTCACGGGACCGCCGACCTGGTGTTGGATCGTCGACGGTGCGGCAAACATCGCGAAGATGCCTTCTACCATTCTCAAAGGCAGCTCAAAGGCTTTTTGTGAGGCTTGACCTATCGAAAGACTTACATGCTTTCTGGGGGGATCAATACCAAGCAAACTCTGATACTTCAGAACGGGGGTGAGTTCTAAATTAGAATCAAGAACAGGTGTGGGTGCCTCTCTTCTGTAGGTTGTAACCACAGTTTGAGACTGCTTCCCATCACGCTCATAGACGACCGCAAACTCTTGTGGGGGCAAATCTCTGACAGTCTCAACGATATTGAAGAATGTGTTTATGGGCTTGCCATCGATCGAGATGATCTTGTCGCCCTCCTTCAGACCAGCCACTGCGGCCGGACCCTCGGCACCAACTTCTCCCAAAAATGGCTCGTTGATCGGTTTTTCAATGCCCGTGATCGTGTATGCAGGAATCAGCAAAACCCAGCCGGCGAGAATGCTAAAAACTGGGCCAGCAAAAAGGACAAGGAACCTCTGAATAGGCGGCTTGCTAAAGAACCCGCCGGGGATCTTCGTTTCGCTGCCGTCCTCTTCCGGCAACATCCCTTTGATCCGAACGAATCCGCCAAGGGGCACCGGCCGGAACGTGTACTCCGTGGTTTCGATGACCGGATTGCCCTCATCATCTAAGTGCTCCGTTGTGAAGCTCTTCCTTTTCCAAACCCATTTCGGACGTCCAAAACCAACTGCAAACTCCTCGACGCCCATTTTGAACATACGCGCGATGAGGTAGTGACCCAATTCATGAGCCGCTACAAGCAGTGTTAGCATGGTGAGGAAAACGATGATTGAGAGGAGAGTCATCAACATAACGGTCTATTCACGCTCGGGCTGCCCTTGCCAATTCTCGGAATCGGGTGCGCGCCCATTTATCGGTATCTAATAAGGACTCCAAACTTGCCTTCTCTGTACGATGGTCCTGCATAACACGTTCCACTGAGTCGGCTATCGTAAGAAATCCAATCTCGCCCCTCAGAAACGCATTGGCGGCCTCTTCATTTGCTGCATTCATCGCGCACGGCATCGTACCACCGTATCTCGAAGCTTCGCGTGCAAGCCCAAGACAGCGGAAGGTCCTTTCATCCACTGGCTCGAAGGTCAAGCTTGGAGAGTCCAAAGGACTCCAGGGCAGAAGATCGTTCTCCGCCCGCTCGGGATACAGCAATGCGTATTGTATGGGAAGTCGCATATTCGGCCAGCCAATTTGACCCAATACGCTTCCATCCTTAAACTTCACGAATGAATGAACGATGCTCTGAGGGTGAACAGCAACCGACACCTGGCTGATCTCCACACCAAACAACCACTTCGCCTCAATCGTCTCCAAGCCCTTGTTCATCAGGGTCGCCGAGTCAATCGTGATCTTCCCGCCCATATTCCAAGTAGGGTGATTGAGCGCCTCATCCACCGTGACAGCCGAGAGCTGCTCCAAGCTCCAACCCCGGAACGGTCCCCCGCTCGCCGTGAGGATCAACTCTTCGATTTGATAGGTCTGATATCCCTGCAAGCACTGAAACAGAGCGCTGTGCTCACTGTCGATAGGCAGTATCCGAACACCATGCTTCTCAGCAAGCGGCATCACTATCTCTCCCGCCGCAACAAGAACCTCTTTGCTCGCAAGCGCGATAGTCTTCCCTGCCTTGATCGCCTCAAATGTTGGCAGCAGGCCAATCACGCCCGCAACACAAACCACGACGATGTCCACGTCTGGCATCGTGGCGAGATCGACGATAGCTTGCATCCCGCTTGGGATGTCGGATTCGGGCGAATCATACAACGCAAGCTTTGCTTCGGGGTACTCGACGGCCTGCTTGCGCAGAGCTGGAGCATTGCGCCCTGCCGCCATGCCTACGACTTGAAGCTTGTCCGAGTGCTGGCGAATGATATCGAGCGTCTGTGTGCCTATGCTGCCGGTGGAACCAAGAATGACGACCCGTATCACTCAGGCATTGTATCCGATACAAGCAGTCTCGGCAGGGCAATCCGTAAGGCTTGGGGCACGATTTTGAACTCAACCGGGGTCGTCCCCAGCAACTCTCCATCGACGAGCACCGGTAGAGCCTTTTCGGATTCAATCTTCACACGCTTGGCTCGAAGACCGACATACTTCGAATGCTTCACATGCGTACCTTTAAAGACACTGGGAAAAGCTCTGAGAAACCCAATTTTGCCGATCTCCTTTACCACGGAGATATCGAACAGCCCGTCGTCCATCTCTGCCTCTGGGCTGATCATCATCCCCCCACCGTAGAATCGTGCATTGGCAACCGCGCACAACATAGCGTTAAGTTGGAGCGTGTCTGTATCCGTTGTGATGGTTAGTTGGGCGGCCTTGTATTGGGCGAGGGTTCTCAGCACAGCTGCAACATAAGCAGAAGTTCCCCGCAAGTAGCGATAACCCTTGTTGATCCGGTCCGCAACGACAGCGTCAAAGCCACAGCCCGCAACATTCAAAAAGTAGCGATCATTAACCTTGCCCACGTCAATCAATTTCACTTCACCGCTGACCGCAACCTCTACCAGCTCTTTCAGGCTCCCGCGTATTCCCGCACTCCGAGCAAAGTCATTGCCTGTACCTGCTGGAATAAGTCCAAGAACCGTTTGCGCACCGACCAGTGCGTTAGCGACCTCGTGTAGAGTCCCATCTCCTCCAACTGCGATGACACGCTGATAACCCTGGCGAATTGCAGATTGTGCAAGTTCGAAAGCGCTGGAGCGCCAACCTGATTCAGTACTGTGACTGGGTGAATTTCGTGCTTGGAAAGGCGTTGTCAGGGCCACGGTACACGACGAGACCTGCGGAGAGTTCTCGATATGACGGGCTAGCTCAGAAACAAGCCGACCGCCCGAGCCTCGCCCGGAAGTTGGGTTAGCGATCACGTAGACGTCTATTGGGGGTTGGTCCGACGGCATGCGAAGTCAGTGTCGCACATTGGACAGTGCACAAAGACTAGGGGTACCAGAGAATTCCGCCTGAAAACTTAGCGGACGTAGTGGATTTTTGGCTGCTCAAGCTCATCAAGGAGCATGAGCGCGATAACTGGCAGAGGACGTGCCTTAGCCACATCCCGAGCGCCATCGAATGTCGTTTCCAGGATAACCATCCCGCCTAATTCGATCCACTCGCCAAAACGGACAGCCGCAGCCTCAGAGCTAAAACAGGCTAAACCGTGGACGCCTTGGAAGCAGTAGCAGCCGTATCGCCCGGTCGATGGGTGATGAAGCACAAATAGCTCGGCAGGAAACTCTTCGTCGAGTCCTAAGAGCGGTTGAACAAGTGTATCGACCTGCATGCTAGTATTTTTGTCGGGTGTCAGACCAAGAATCTTCAGAGATCGCCTGAGGTTTCTCAATCGGAAACGTCGCGTCCGTAAGGTTTACCCCATTTTCTGGAATCGACATGTCAACGAACTAAGGGACGAAACGGCCCGCATGCCAAATGATCTCAAGGGTACAATTCAGCGTCCCGCGCGGACGTAGCTCAATGGATAGAGCATCAGTCTTCGGAACTGAGGGTTGGGGGTTCGAATCCCTTCGTCCGCGCCAACTTCTTCAAGAGATCGGAGATCTGAAATCAGATCTCCGAATTCATTTCTCAATTTCGGTTTAGAACCGAACTCCGAACCCGACGTTGAATGTCGATTGGTTCTTCGACGTACCCGACGTATTTGTAAAGAGCGCCGTGTCCGCCCAATCTTTTCGGTATTCCGCACGCAACGTGAAGAGCGGGTTCAGTCGATAATCCGCGCCAAGCGAGAACGAGCCGACTGTTGCCGGAACTCCCAATCGCAGACCATCGCGGTCCGCAACAGACTCGATGCGAAGGGCGACCGACACCTTGTCCGAGGCCTCATAGCGAGCATGGCCTGCCCACCCCGACCACTGACCGTCCTTTCCAGCCCCGTCAACCGACGCGACATCGGCATTCAAAGCCAGCTTCAACTTCGGCGAGTACTGATAGGTGTAAACCACGTCTACGAGATCAGTTTGAGCACGGCCCGTGCTTCCAAAGCCGATGCCGCCGAAACTGCCAGAACGATTTGTCGTACCATCACCCTCTTTGCCAGAGATCACTCCAACCGACAAAAAGCTCTTGTCGTTGGGCGTGTAGCGAATCTGCCCCCCAAGAGTCAGCCCCTCACCGGTCGATTCAGACTGATTCCAGCCCTGCGTCGCAAAGAGTGAAGCTCCCCACTGGTCGTTCATAGGTATCGTCAATCTTCCGCCAGTGTGATAAGCCGGCTGCGCCAGCGTGTACAAGAAACCTCGGCTGTAGAGATCATCGTCCAGGCTCTCAGCGCCCTCATATCCGATCCAGGAATAGAACTTACCAAGATCGAGGCTCAAGCCAGACCGCTTCTCATTGATCGTGGCGAAGCCCTGAGCAAGATGCTTAATCAGACCGGAGTCTGACGGGTCTGTCGCAAACAAAATCTTTGTGTTGTCGCCGATGAAAGGCGAGAACGTAAATCCATATCCACCGCTCGGGTGAGTGTAAACAAAGGTTAGCTGCGCATTTGCCAGCCGAATCTGCTCATTGCGAACGTCGAATTGACGCCCAAATCGTGTCAGCCCCTTGCCTTGGTCAGGCGACGAATTGCCCCAGTATCCGTCGACAAATCCCGAAATCTTCCACGGGCTTTCCGATTCCTGCCCGTGAGCGCATGCGACCGTACAGACAGCCGCAATCGCAATAATTTGTAGTCTCATCAAGATTCTCCGTGTGTTGTTCAACCCCCACAGCTTAACGAGCTGCTCGGGCCACATCGAGTACCGCCACCCATCCAGTCAAATCCTGGCCCCCACTATGCGATTTAGCAATACTCCAATGCGTTCGAAAGGATTGTCGGCACTCCAATCCAACTTGAACAGATACCTGCGCTTTTTCTGCTTGAATGCACGAGCTAATTGGTAGGCAATCTCCCGTAATCTGCCGTTGAGATTGTAATGAGTAAGGGTGATGCGGAAACCGCGCACACGCACTTCTACCAAAGAGTGGAACTGTTACCGTTGTCACTGTGAGATTGCCGTCGAGGCCACTCCTAACGCCCCAAAAGTGGTATCACATCCGACATGCTTGCCGAGTCCAACTCCGCCTTTCGTCAACTCCCTTACATGGGCGTCATTCGCGTCAACGTCGAAGCCATCACTGAGCACGGTTACCAAATGGGTGATCCTGCCTGGTCAAACCTCGGTCAGGGTCAGCCAGAAGTCGGAGACATGGACGGCGCACCTCCACGGATCGGGACCCTACCTATCCTTTCAGAGGATCACGCTTACGGCCCAATCGAGGGCATTCCCGAACTGCGAGAATCCATCGCGGCTCACTACAACCGCCTCTACCGCAAAGGCAAAGCTTCCCAGTACACAGCCGAAAACGTTGCCATAGCTCCGGGCGGACGAGCCGCCCTGACCCGAATCGGGGCGACCCTTGAGAAGATGAAGTTGGGCTACTTCACGCCCGACTACACCGCCTACGAAGACCTGCTCACCACCTTCCCCCGAATCCAGCCACACTGGATCGAACTCCTTCCCGAAAACGGATTCCGCATCAATCCCGACGATTTGGACGCCCTCGTGAAGAGAGAGGGCCTGGGTTCCCTTCTCATCAGCAACCCGTGCAATCCGACTGGCACGGTGGTCAAAGGCGAAGAGCTGGCTGAGTGGGCAGAAATGGCCCGACGTCGGAACTGCACCCTCCTGATGGACGAGTTTTATTCGCACTTCATCTACGATGGCTCCGACAGAGGCGTCAGTGCCGCCGAGTACATCGACGACGTGAACACTGACCCGATTGTTGTCATTGACGGCCTTACCAAATCCTTCCGATATCCAGGCTGGCGCGTGGGTTGGGTGCTTGCTCCCAAGCACATCATCAACGCCCTTGCCGCTGCGGGAAGCTTCCTGGATGGTGGTTCTTGCAGACCGATGCAGCGTGCAGCGATCCTTGCCCTGGAACCAAATCAGGCTGATCAGGAAACTGCTGCCGTTCGCCAGGTCTTCGCGGAAAAGCAGAACCTGACTCTCACAAAGCTCCGCGAAATGGGTGTTGAATTCCCCCATAATCCGCAGTCCACGTTCTATGCCTTCGGTTATGTGGGCAATCTGCCCGCCCCCATCAATGATGGACAGGGATTCATGCGTGAGGCTTTCAAGCACAAAGTCTTGACCGTCCCCGGTGAATTCTTCGACGTGAACCCCTACCGACAGCGAACCGGCGACTCGCCGCTTAACCCGTGGGTTCGATTCTCCTTCGGCCCGCCCCGCCCGAATCTGGCGGCTGGATTAGAAAGACTTGGCGAGATGGTTGCCCGAATTAGAGAGTAAAGATTGTAAGGAGTAAGGATTGCAAGGAGAGAATCCCACTTCGCGTAGGGTTCCTTACAGTCCTTACGATCCTTACCCCTTACACTTCCCTAAAGCCTAATCCCCAACACATCCAAAATCCGGGTCAGATCATCTTCCGAATAAAACTCAACCTGCAGTTTGCCGCCGACCTCTCCTCGCTCAATCTTCACCGGCGATCCAAAATATGTGGAAAGAGCCTCTTCCAACATCTGTGTATCGGCATCCTTCGTCGCTTCCACGCGCGGTCGTCCACCCTTCGTTGCTCGTGCTGTCTTGGTCGAAGTGGCTTGTGAGGTCTTCTCGACATCTCGGACGGTCAGCCCCTGCTCAAGGATCTTGTCGTAGATGGCAAGCTGCATCACTGGGCTCTCCAGCCCGAGCAAAGCCCGTGCATGCCCCTCGGTGATCTTCCCTTCCTCAAGCCCCTTCAAAATCTTAGGCTGCAGCTTTAAAAGACGAACCGTATTCGTAACCGCAACCCGCGATTTCCCAACCTTCTCCGCGACCTGCTCTTGCGTAAGACCAAACTCATCAATGAGCCGACGATAGGCCCGCGCCATTTCAAGCGGCGTAATATCGGCACGCTGGATATTCTCAATCAGCGACCATTCCAGAGCATCGACGTTCGCCGCCGAACGGACAATCACAGGAACGGTCGTTAAGCCTGCCAGCTTAGCCGCCCGCCAACGTCGTTCACCCGCGATGAGTTCGTACTTGCCCTCTGCGATGGGACGAACCAAGATCGGCTGTAAAATGCCGTGCTCCTTGATCGAATCCGCAAGCTCCTGCAGAGCCGTCTCATCAAAGAACTGCCTAGGCTGGCGCTCGTTCGGCACGATGGAATCAATAGAGACCTCTTGCGACCCAGGCTCCATCTGCTCGACCTGTTCACCGATAAGTTGCGATAATCCTTTGCCTAGCGCACGTCGCATTCTGTAAGTACCTCGTTCACAAAACTGTAGTAGGCTGTTGCGCCTTTGCTCGTCGGGAATCGGGTCACGGCTGCCTGACCAAAACTCGGCGCTTCGCTCAGCCGAACGTTCCGAGGGATTGTGGTCCTTGCCACCTTGCCGCCGAAATAGTCGACGACCTCCTTCTTCACCTGCAAAGTAAGACGGTTGCGCGGGTCATACATCGTCAGCAAAACCTTGGCGATGCTCAAGGATGGGTTAATCCGCCTACGCACAACATCAATGGTCTTGATCAGCTGGCTCAAGCCCTCCAGCGCATAGAACTCGCACTGCATAGGTACGAGCACACAATCCGCCGCGCTGAGGATATTGATCGTCAGCAGACCGAGACTCGGAGGAGCGTCCAATATTATCCAGTCGTATTCGCTCTTTACCGGCTCCAGAGCATCGCGCAAAATCAACTCCTTGCCGACGGCATTCAACAGCACGGGCTCAGCCCCGGCAAGGTCCAGAGTTGCTGGCACAACGTCCAAATGAGGATCGACCTTCATGATCGCTCGCCGGATCGTATCGGTCGTGTCGGGATTGTCAACCACGGAGCTGATCACTTCAAACAAAGTCAGCGGAGCCTTTTGCTTGTCCACGCCCAGGCCGGTGGTCGCATTGCCTTGCGGATCGCAATCGATCAAGAGTGTCTTCTTTCCACGCGATGCCAAGCCTGCGGCAAGGTTGACGGCAGTGGTCGTCTTGCCCACTCCACCCTTTTGATTCACTACACCCCAGATTCCCACCGCTCTATTATGGCGGTGTTAATGAGCTGTTCGGGGTCAATCTGGGCGATGTGTGGATTACTCTTTGACCCTTCACTTTTCTGATGACCTAGTCGCATTAAAAGAGCTTCGCCAGGGAACACGATCAGGGCTTAGCCGGATCGTGATATGGCAAGCGACGAATCTTTCCCCGATTGGAAACGATCTCTGCCCCTAAACTGTCTTTGACAATGTGAGCGAAGAAAACCTATCTGTAGCCAGTTCAAAAAGGGGCGTCCCCAAGGCGCTGATCGGTGTCATCGTCGCCGTTTTGGTCCTTGCCGTGGCTTACGCAGCCTACGTCAGGGTCCCCCAAGTCTACGTCCCCCCGATTGCAAACGCGGCAGCAAACGGCGACCAGGAAAAGGTTCTCAAACTGCTCAGAGAAGGCGCAAACCCCGACGAGCGGGACGGAAACGGAGTTTCGCCGTTGCAGTACGCCCTGCTCAATGGAAATATCGCGGTTGCCGATACCCTGTGTGTCGCAGGTGCCCGGGTCGATGCTAAAGACAACAACGGCAAGACCATCATGGATCACCTTCAAGCCCCTCTCAAAACGAAGGATTCAATCGAAGAGAAGAAGCGAAAAATCGCGATCGAGTGGTTAAAGAAGCAAACGGATCAGATGACTCAGCCACGCACTAGACCAAGTATCGGAACCTAACTCTGCCTACGGATTGTGCGCCTTTCCGGCGATCAAAGCTGGCACAACTTGGCGCCGGCCTGTCTTGTGAAGAAGAACTATCATGCTACAGGGTGTGCACGCATCTCACCACTCTCTTGCCCGATCGCCCAACCCTGTGGCTAAAACCAACGACTAAACTCACTTTCCAAGTGTACGACGATTCCTGCCGATCCAGGCATCAGTCCAACCGACTAACATACTCACTCAAGCACTCCCCGACCGAGCGCATACCTTCAACACCTTGGTCACGAAGCTTGGCATTGGAAAGCACGCTGTACTTCGGCCTCTGCGCGGGAGTCGGATAAGCCTCCGTCGGGATCGGCTCAATCTCCACTTCCCTACTCTCCCTCAATTCCTCACGACAGTACGTCTCGATCGCCAGCTTGGCAAAGCCATGCCACGACATGACATCTTCGCCGGTTGCATGAAAAATCCCCGGCATCATCTCCTTCTCCGTTATATCGACCAGTGTGCGCGCAAGGTCGGCGGTGTAGGTGGGGCACCCGGTCTGGTCAGCAACTACACGAAGCTGCTTCCCTGCCAGATAGGCGTTGATCATAGTTCTCGGGAAGCTCTTACCATTGGGACCGTATAGCCAGGATGTTCGCACGATCACACTGCTCGCATTCGCGGCCATAACACTCTGCTCCCCCGCCAACTTTGACCGCCCATAGACTCCGAGTGGATTCGTCTTGTCTGTCTCAGTATAAGGCTCTGTCTTAACGCCGTCGAACACAAAATCGGTCGAAACGTGGATCAACCGCACCCCAGCCATCTGACAAACGTTCGCCAAGTATCCCGGCCCAAGGGCGTTCACCGTCATGGCC
This sequence comes from Fimbriimonadaceae bacterium, assembly GCA_019638775.1. NCBI lineage: Bacteria > Bacillati > Armatimonadota > Fimbriimonadia > Fimbriimonadales > Fimbriimonadaceae > Fimbriimonadaceae bacterium. The sequence goes on from JAHBTD010000002.1 coordinate 797,109, forward strand.
TGGTCAGACTCCGACTCAGCCAAATCGACCGCCGTGTAAGCGGCACAGTTGATGCACCAACGGATGTTCTTACCAAACACGCCAGTCACGACCTGAGCCACCGACTCGGGATTCGTAATATCAAGCTCGACAGAGGACGGAGCTGCAACCTCGTGCCGGCGCTTCTTCAGCTCGGCAACGACGTCCGACCCAAGCATTCCTGTTCCTCCGACGACGAGAAAGTTCACGGGGATAGGATACCGTTGATTGTAAAGATTGTAAGGAGTAAGGATGGTAAGGACGCTGACACGAAAAAGTGGGTGCTTTCTGGGGCCGTAGTACCGCGACAGTGTTCGTTCGATGCCTTCCTCGGCTGAATTCCCCGTGCTTGGACAATCCTTACTACCCTTACTCCTTACTACCCTTACGGCCCAGCCGTCATCCCAGATATACTTCCCACCATGTCCGAAACGATGGATGCCGCCAACCTCCGCACAGCCCTTTACGACGCTCATTTGGCGCTGAACGCCCGAATGGTGCCCTTCACCGGTTACGACATGCCGGTTCAATACACGAGCATCATCGCCGAGTCGACTGCCGTCCGCGAAGGAGCGGGCATGTTCGACGTGAGCCACATGGCGCGGCTTTGGCTGAAGGGCGACCGCGTGGTCGAATTCCTGGAGCAGATCACCACCAACGACATCAGCAAGCTCACCAACGGGCGCGGGCAGTATTCCCTGCTCCCCAACCTAAACGGCGGCCTGGTGGACGACATCATCGTGTACCGCATCACCGAGACCGTCTTCCGCATGGCCGTCAACGCGGCGAACCATGAGAAGGACGTGAACTGGATCAAGGCCGAGAACGAGCGCGGCGGCTACGGCGTGGAGATCACCGACGAGACCGACGACACCGCGATGATCGCGGTGCAGGGCCCCAAGGCCGCCGAGATCATCGCCGGACTCAGCGACGCGGCGGAAGCCCTGAACGCGGCTCCGATGTTCGGCATCGTGGAGTGCAATATTGCCGGAGTTCCCTGCTTCGCGCCCCGGTCTGGCTATACGGGCGAGGACGGCTTTGAACTCGTCTGTCCGGCTTCGGGAGCCGTTCAGCTTTGGGATGCCCTGCTTGCGGCGGGGGTTGCAGCCTGCGGCCTGGGTTCGCGCGACGTTTTGCGCGTCGAAGCCGGACTGCCTCTGTATGGGCACGAACTGGGCGACGACATGTCCCCCATCTCGGCAGGCTTGGGCTGGGTCATCAGCAAGACCAAGAGCTTCAACAGTTCCGACGCCTTCAACAAAGACCGCGCCGAAGGCACCCCGACCAAGCTGCTCGGCGTCAAACTGGAGTCGAAGCGACTGACCATGCCGGGCATGAAGGTTTATCAGAACGGACAGGAGATCGGCGAACTGTCGTCGGGCGTGTATTCCCCGCTTCTGGAGTGCGGCATCGCCTTTGCCTTCTTGAAGGCGGATACGGAGCTGGACACGCCGTGCGAGGTGGACGTCCGGGGCAAGATGGAGCCTGGGACGGTGGTAAACAAGCGGTTCTTCAAGAGGGGAAAGTAGGTTCCGTTTACGAAGCGATTAAGTGTTGAGTTTTGAGGACAGAACGCCGAGCACCCTTTATCGCATTCCCTTCAGCGTCTTTGCCGCCGTTACTTCCCGCAAGAAGATCAGCCCGCGATAGAATTCACCCGCTTTGAGTGGCCCCACATAAGCGCCGCTTCGAGTGGAATCATAGTTGGATCCGATATTCCTTGTCGTATGCGCGGACAACAGCCACGTATGCAAAGCAGGCGTAGCACAGTTGATAAAGAATGCAGAGTGCTTCACCTTGCTCAGCGTCCTATCCAGCGTCCCACCCGATTCAAGATCGACAGTAAATGAAACGAGAGGCCTCCAGCCAGTATCTGGATCATACTGGCCTCTTGCGACAAAAGAACCGGCTCCAAAAGCAAATCCTATCGGATAGTAGCGCTTCCCAATTCTACGATTGAGTTCTGTTCCGCATGATTCGGGCAGCGGGGCTTCCGTTCTCGCTATGTGATAGTTGTGCCCCCAGAGCATCGCTTTCTTTTTGGGCAGATACTTTTCCACCGCCCAGATGGTGTTTTCAGCCATAAAAACATCGCGCGGATTCTGCTTGATTGCTGCGAGATATTTGGGAAGATAGATCATGAAATCGAGCACAATAGCTACGTTCTTGTAATCCTCTTCAAACATCTTTCGAAGTTGGCCCTGTTCTCGAATCTGCGCGACACCCTTTATAAGCTTGTCGACATCATAGGTAGGCTCGATCACCGATCTTGTGGAAGACTTGACGATGTCGATGGCGTAGCGTGCCTCCTCAGGAAGTGATTTTGCATCCTCTTGGATAGCGTCAATGCGGTTTTTGAGAGTTGCAAACGGCTCCATTGCCATATCTCTAACTTCGTAAAAGTCATCAATCACAACCGACTGCTGCTGCAGCTCATCCGCCTGTACAAAGACGCGTGCGCACTGCTTAAAGAAAGTCGCTCGCTCTTTGCCCAGCAATTCCTCAACTTTCGGCAAAGCGTCTTTGACAATCTGGTCCAGCTCGTTCAGCGCCGCTTCTCGCCCCTTCTCGTGGCGGACCCGGGGAAACCAAAGCAGGTCTTCAACGATCTGTCCGCCGATCTTGGCATCCTTCAGCGTCTGAACGATAGAGTCCAACGCACCCTCGCGATCCTGCATGTCCACGCCGACGATCCTCAGCTTGCTCTTGTGCTTTGCATCGGCGTTGTAAGCGCGCATCCACTTGACGAGGTCCAGAACCTCTTCGGTCGACCACGTCCAGAATCCCTGCGCCTTCAAAGCCTCTGCCGGATCGCCTTCTCCTGAGGTCACATACCGATCAAGTGCCACACAGCCAGGCACACTCGCTTCTAGGGCCAAGGTCGTATAGCCCATTCTCTCAACTAGGAATTGAAAGAGTCTCGCCTTCGTCTCGAAAATCTCTCGCGAGCCGTGAGTACACTCACCCGCTCCAACGATAGTCACACTTCCCAATAACTTTTCTAGAGGGGCAAACTCCTTCCAGGACCCTTTTGAGGCACTGCCACCTAGAGGGACGCACGCCTTCTCCAATGCCGCGAGGATCACCGGTTCATCCGTGCGTACGCCGATGGCTATCGAAACGGAGCATAGGAGTGGCAGCAGCATCTATTGAATTATGGGCCAGGTTCTTAGTTCATGCAAACCAGTCAGAACAAATAGAAAGCCCTCCCTCATCAGAAGCGACGAGGGAGGGCTTCTTTATCCAGCGCTTATTCGCTACCTTCCCCCTTTGTCCTTCATCTCGGCATTGCGAGAGTAGTCATCTCCTAAGAGATGCTGTGCAAAATACTCCCAACTCATTTGCTGGAAATATCCGCTATACGGGCCAAAGCCGTGAGCCTGCCCCGGCATCAACATAAAGTCGAACCGCTTGTTCGCTTTTATCAGCTCGTTCGCAAGGCGGATAGAGCCTGCGGGGTGAACGTTGTTGTCCATGTCGCCATGAACGATCAGCAATTTGCCGCGCAGATTCGGTGCAAGCTCCTGAGTTGTCGGGACCTTGATTTCGAACTTGGTCTCGATCGCCGGTGCGTCGAAGAACTGCTCCCAGAAGACCTCATCGGGTGAAGGGCCAAACTCGTCTCCTCCTCCACCACGGCCTCCGCCGCCACCACCGCGTCCACCGCGACCGCCACCTTGACCGGTACCCTGACCGCCGGTCCCGCCAGTCTGCTGGTTCACTGCAACTTCTCGCAAGCCGTGATGCTGCTCGCTCCAGTTCCAGTTATAGATGTTGTTGTCGTGGTTGCCCGCCGACGACACTCCTACCTTGAAAAAGTCGTTGTACGGCGGGAGCATCATCGCGGCAGCAGTCATAAAGCCACCACCCGAGTGTCCGTATATACCGATGCGGTTGATGTCGATCCAGCTGTACTTGGCAGCCAGCTGCTCGACTCCTGCCTTCTTGTCGGCAAGGCCATAGTCGCGCAGGTTGTAGTAGCCAAAGCTGTGATAGGCGTTTGACCGTGATGGGTTGCCGCCACGGTTTCCGATCTGGATCACGATAAACCCAAGCTGTGCTAGCTGCTGAGTCGAGCTATAGGCCGAGAAGTTCGCGGTCACGCTCTCGGTCTGCGGGCCAGGATAGACGTTCAGGATGATGGGATATTTCTTGCTTGGGTTGAAGTCAAACGGCTTCCAAATGTTGCCGTAGATATTCGTCGTTGCGTCAGCTGCCTTGACCACAAAGGTCTCGGGCATCTTCCAGCCCGTCTCCATCAATCGGGACAAGTCCGTTTGCTCCAGAGCCATGATTACAGACCCCTTGGAATCGCGTACGACCGCTGTGGGCGCCATGTCAACACGGGTAGCGTTGTCCACGATGTACTGCTTGCTCGTTGAAAGCCGGGAGCTGTGGTTCGCGTCGCCAGCATCCAAAAGGGTTAACCCAGTGCCATCAAGATTGACCCGATAGAGATGGGTGTAGTAGGGGTTCTCTCCACGCTCGCGGCCTACAGCCGTGAACCACACCATGTTCTTTTCTTTATCAACGTCAACAACGCTCTCCACTCGGAAAGCCCCTCGTGTGAGCTGCTGCTTGAGCTTCCCATCGGGGCCGTAGAGATACAAATGTCCCCAACCAGAGCGCTCAGACCACCAGACGAAGTCCTCACCCATCTTGTCATTGACCAGATAGCGCATGTTCGAGGTCATCTCAAAAACCTCAAGGAATGCGTTCTCAACCGACTCTGTCAGCAATTCTGTGATCTTTCCCGTAGCCGGATCAAGATCGACCAAATCGGCGTTTCTCTGAAGGCGGTCACGTCGTAACATCCGAATCTTGTCGGACTTGTCTGACCAATCGGGACGAATAATGGACTGATCTTTGAACTTGGAGATGTCCATCTTCTTAAGCTGCTTGTCCGCACGATTAAACACGAAGAACTCCTGGATCGTTATGTCGGGGTCACCCGGCATCGCGTACTTGTATTCCAAGAGAGTCGGTCGAGGATCGGCGATATTGTTCACAAGCCAAAGAGGCTTAACCTTTCTCGAATCGGATCGCATGATGTAGAACCAATTCGAATCGGGAGACCAAGAGACATTAGCTCGAACCCGCTTTTCGTTGGGAACAGGTGGAGGCGTTCCACCGATCACACGCTGCGAGCCTGATCCGGTAGCTGAGCCAAAGCTGTAATACTCCTCACCGTCTTTGGTCAGCTGGATCGGCTCCTGCTCTTTGTTGTCGACGATTTCGACATAGTACAGGTTGTGATCCATCGCATAGACGCACGCTTTCTTGTCTGGCGAGTAGTTTCGGAAGTTCGGCAGCGGTCGCGGCTCGGGCTTGATATCCTCGATCTTTGTAAGTGTCTCTTTGTCAAGATCGTATTCGTATCGAACTCTCTCAACCACAAACCGTATCGCGTTCGTTTTCTCTTGGAACTCGACATCCGTAAACGGCAGGTTGCTCGCCTCATACGGCTTCTTGACTGCCTCTGACAGCAGTTCCGCCATCTTGACGTGGTCAAACAAGGGCCGTTTGATCTTCGCCTTGGGGTTCACAAAATGGAAAGTGACCCCATCGCCATCGCGCCATGTGTACCAAAAGTTGTCGGTCTTGCCGATAAATCTCGGATTTACCGAAGTGCTCCCAACATACAGATTGATGTTTTGGGGAGAAAACCGGTTTGCAAGCTCCCAGTTGGCATTGTTCTGGCCCACCGCCAGAGCTGTCAACTGGAAAAGACACAAAGCAAGGAGAGATGCTGGCTTCATACGAAGCGAACCCGGCTTAAGCCGGGCTTGGGATGCAATTGAATTCTTCGACATACGCTAACCACCCATGAAGTGCTCAACAGATTTCAGCATAGCCCAAAACTCCCCATTTGAGGCTATCTGAGAGAGACAGTCACAAAATACGCACATTCAGGGCCTGTTCATCTCCAAACCCCTGTAGAAATGCGAGGACGTGCCGATACCACTGATAAGCCGACTTAGAAGTAGTTGGCTCGAAGTTCCAAGGATGCGGAACTTGATTCAGCTAAGGACAGCGCAGACGGTGGATATCAGTCGTGCGCATACTGGACAACCTATTTGGACCCCATATCGATAACCTCAGCGATGCCTTGCATAAGGCGTCGGAGAGGCACGGGCTGTTGGCAGAAAACCTTGCCAACGTCAATACGCCTGGCTACAAGCGTAAGGATATGGACTTCAACATCGTTCTCAAGGGTGAGCAAAAGAAGCTCCTGCTTGCGGATAACGATCTCCATTCTCGACGGTTTGTAAACGGAGCCGAGAACGCGAGCGTTCGCGTTGACGGCAGCAGCGTCGACCTTGAAAAAGAGGTCATGTCCATTGCCGAAACGGAACTCCGCTACCAGGCACTCACCGACTTCACCAATCGCTATTTCAGCGGTCTGCGCAACGTTATTAGGGAGGGCAAATAATGTCACCAATCAGCCGCGCCATGCGCATTAGCTCCTCCGGTCTCACCGCCGAGCGGTTCCGGATGGATGTGATCTCCAGCAACATCGCCAACGCAAACTCCGTTGGCATCAAAGGCCAAGACCCGTATCGACGTCGCGACGTCGTTCTCGAAGCCGGGACAGACGGTGTCCAGATCGTAAAGATCCAAGAGGACGATGCTCCCTTCCGTACGGAGTACGACCCCAATAACGAAAACGCCGATGCTGAGGGATTCGTGAAGTACTCGAACGTTCAGCCTATCTACGAGATGGTGAACATGATCTCCGCAACCCGTGCATACGAAGCAAACTTGGCCGCATTTAACACGGCTAAGGGAATGGCCAAAGCCGCCTTGAATATCGGAAAGATGTAAGTAGTGAGCAGTAGTAGCTAACAGCAAAGAGAAAACGTCATGAGAATCCAAGACCTCGCAGCCCAATTCGACACAAGCCGACTTGAGAACCTCAAGCCGAAGGTCGATGGCGGCGAGAATAGCGACGACTTCGCAAACACTCTGATGGACGTCCTGAAGGAAGTGAACGAGTCTCAGCTCAACGCTAGAGACAAGCAAAACGCCTTTATGACGGGTCAGAACGTGGATCTAAGTGACGTAATGATTGCCGCAGAGCGTGCGGGAATTGCAATGCAGTTGACGATGCAGGTGCGCAATAAGCTCCTGGAAGCGTATCAAGAGATTGCAAGAACCCAGATCTAGGCAATTGACGGATGATGATGTGCGATTGGTGATTTCGGGACTGGTTCCTTAAGTCGTGAATGGCAAGTCATATTTCGATTTCGTCGCCCGATCCGCATAGGAAGAAATCCTAAGCCATGGGCGGAATCTTTATTAAAATCAGAGCCTGGTGGGAAACAGCCGATCGCACACAGCGGGTTGTCTCCATCTTTGGCAGTGCGTTCCTCGTTCTCTTACTTGGAGCAACATTCTTCATCTCGACGCGGCCTAAAATGGCGGTGGCGTATGGTGGCCTCGACCCCGCGACGATGGGCAAAGTCGTCGCCGAAATACAAGGCATGGGGATCGGGGTTGAATATGACACGGTCAGCGGCACGGTTCGAGTCCCCGATAACAAGCTTGATGAAGTCAAGACGCGGCTAGCAACATCCGGCGCGGCCCCAACTTCAAGCCACATCGGGAATGAGGCTCTCGGAAACATCAGCTTGATGACCTCCTCCGATGTTGAGAAAGCACGACTCGTCGCCATTCAGCAAGGGGAGATCGCCCGTGCCCTCGAAGGACTAGAGAACGTTAGCGCCGCAACCGTCATCATCAACCCTGGTGAGAAGGGCAAGTTCGCCGTCGAAGATGTGCCAGCCTCGGCAAGCGTGACAATCACGCCCAAGGGCGGCTATGACATCGGAGGCGACAACGCCCAGGCCATGGCTGCTCTCGTGGCACGCGCCGTGCCTGGACTGAATAAGAAAGATGTGGTGATCCTCGGATCGGATGGATCGCAGCTCTTCGACGGCAGTCAAGAAGGAATCCAAGGCGCCGCAAACAAGAAGATTTCTGCCGAAGTCTCTGCCGCGCGAAAAATGCGCGGAGAGCTCCAGCAGGTTCTCGACCGATGGTGCGGCCCAGGCCAAACGCTGATCACAACCCGCGTGGAAATGGACTGGGACGAGACCCAGGAAGAGTCCGTTGTTTATCAGCGAGCTGAAGAGCCTGGAAGTGTCAGCCAAGTCACCGAGACCGTTGGAGACGGCGGATCGACGGCTGGATCGACGGGCGGACCTGCCGGTGCAACCGCCAATACGACTCCCCCAAATACGACCGGAACGGGCACGACAAACTCTGGCTACTCCGGAACCCAAAAGAAAGAAGATTATCGATACAACTCCAAAACCACCAAGAAGGAGAAGACTCCCGGTGCAGTTACCAATGTCGCTCTGAGTGTGGTTATCAACTCCGCAACGCCGAAGCCAAAGCCGGGACAAAAGCCAGAGGATGTGATTCAGCCCCCTTCCAGGGAAGCGGTTGAGCAGTTCCTCAATGGACACCTTGGGCTCGTCAAAGTCGGCAACGACTACCAACTCAAGAACGCAGGCAAAGACTCTCCAACCTACAGCGTCACAGTAGTCGAATCGGCATTTCATCCCGTCGATAACACGGCTGTCTCAACGGCTGCTGCCCAAGAACGAACTCAGCAGTTGTTCTCACTCCTCCCAATCGCCGCCCTCTTCATCGTCGCGTTTGTCGTGCTGAAAGCAATTGCCAAAGTCGCCAAGACCAAGGACGTCGTCGTGACCGCGATGGCCGGAGGACATGTACTGCAATCGGGCGGTACCGCCGCCCTAACGATGGGGAGTGGAAGCCGGTCGCTTGCCCCTCTCGCTCCTGGAGAAACCGAGGAGCTTGCAGAGGATGAGACGTGGGTCGAGGAAGAAGACGAAGAGACCCAAAAGCCAGTTCGCAAGAAGAAGAAGAAAGTCGATGTAGGTGAGATCGACGAAAAACTCAACATCCCTCTCGAGCAGATTCGAAAGATGGCCGAAGAGCGACCCGATACCGTTGCCCTGCTGCTTAAGAGCTGGCTCACGGAGGAACGACGATGAGACGCAAGGAAGATATTTCATCCCGACAAAAAGCAGCAATCATGCTGATGATTCTTGGCCCGGAGCAATCGGGCAGCATGATGCGCTTCTTCAAGGAAGAGCAAGTCGAGCAGCTCTCCATTGAGGTCGCCCGTCTTGAGCGCGTCACCCCCGAGCAAAGAGCCCAGGTCATCCACGAGTTCCATGAGCTTGCCATTGCGCAGGAATACATGGCTGAGGGCGGCATCGAGCATGCAAAGCGTGTGCTCGAACAGGCCTTTGGCGCGGAAAGAGCCGAGTCGATCATAGAGAAAGTCGTCACAGCCATGCAGGTTGTGCCGTTTGAGTTCCTCAAAAAAGCAGACCCCGCACAGGTTCTTAGCTTTATTCAGGACGAGCACCCTCAAACCATCGCGCTCATCCTTGCTTACATGCCCATCAACGCAGCCGCCCAGATCGTATCGAAGCTCCCACAAGATCTTCGTGTTGAGGTTGCTGCTCGAATCGCAAGCATGGAGCAGACGCCTCCTGAAGTTGTCCGACGTATCGAGCAAGTTCTGGAAAAGAAGATTTCGACCGTTCTCAGCCAAGAGATGACCTATGCCGGAGGCCCCAAAGCTCTCGTAGACCTCTTAAACCGAGTGGATCGAACAACGGAACGGCTTATCATGGACTCGATCTCCGAATCAGATCCTGAACTTGCCGATACCGTCAAGAATATGATGTTCGTCTTCGAGGACATCATCCAACTCGACGACCGCGCGCTGCAGCAAGTCCTCAAAGAAGTTGATATGAAGGAGCTTGCAACAGCGTTAAAGGGCACTGGCGTTGAGGTTCAAAACAAGTTCTACAAGAACATGTCGGAACGCGCCGTGGCAATGCTGAAAGAGGACATGGAATTCATGGGACCCGTTCGACTCAAGATCGTCGAAGAAGCTCAGCAGAAGATTGTTGCTGCCATTCGCAGACTGGAAGAAGCAGGCGAGATCACTATTTCCCGCGCTGGCGAGGAGGATGTGCTTGTCTAAAACCTTTTTGACAGGCGATCATGCTCATGGAGCCTCATCTTACTTGCACACGCTTCAACCCGTAGAGGACGCCGTGGATGCTGCCCGCAGACAAGGCAGCACGGACCTCCGAACGAAGTTCAAAAGCGAGCTGGATGGGATGCTCAAGCAGGCCCAGGAAGATGGCTTCCACAAGGGTTATGAGGACGGTTATCGAACAGGACGGCTTGAGGGTCAACAGGCCGTTGCCGACGAGCAGGCCGAATACTTGGCCCGATTTCAGGCTGAGCTGAACGAAGCGCGCGATACGGTCATTCAATCGATTGATCGCTGGTACGAAGCCGCCGAGCCAGAACTCGCCGAACTTGCCGTATACATTGCATCAAGAATCGTTGGGAACGAACTGACAACCAACCCAGAAGTTATCCTTGGAATCACCAAAGAAGCCCTCGCTGAAATTACCAATACCGAAAAAGTTCGTATCCGCGTGAATCCCTTCGATTCGCCAACCTTGAACGAACACAAAGCATCCTTGATGGCGATTTCGCCCAGCGTACGGCAGGTCGAGATCATCGAAGACCCCTCAATCACGGGTGGCTGCCTAATCGAGTCCGACAGCGGCGCTGCGGATGCGACTGTTCAAACAAAGGTTGAAGCGATCTTAAACACCCTCCGAGGAGAAGCAGCGTGAGTGTAATCGCGCCCACTTTCCGCGAAGCGCGCAAGCGCATCGACGCTTCTCCACGAATGCGTGTCTATGGCAGAGTCGTCCAAGTTGTCGGACTCATCGTTGAATCGAGCGGCCCCAACGCCAGGGTCGGTGACTTATGTCTGATCGAGTCAAATCACGGAGAGCTTGTCCGTGCTGAGGTGGTCGGCTTCAAAGATGATCGCGTCCTCCTGATGCCCCTTGGTGATCTAGCTGGTATCCGCGTTGGCTGCTACGTGCATGGTACGGGGCATTGTCTGCGAGTACCCGTCGGTCCAGAACTTCTGGGACGCACCTTGGATGGTATCGGCGAGCCGATGGACGGGCTCGGACCTCTCAATGCGCGCTCGACAAATCCAATCTACAACACACCTCCCAATGCCCTTGAGCGGAAGATGATTGCCGAGCCCTTCTCTACGGGAGTTCGAGCCATCGACGGGGCGATGACTGTTGGAATAGGCCAGCGTGTCGGCATCTTCGCGGGTTCGGGAGTCGGCAAAAGCACCTTACTCGGCATGATCGCCCGCGATTGCGATGCCGACGTAAACGTGATCGCCCTCGTTGGCGAACGAGGTCGTGAAGTCCGAGAGTTTATCGAAAATGATCTTGGCCCCGAAGGAGTCAAGCGATCTGTGATAGTTTGCGCAACCTCAGACCAACCCTCACTGGTGCGTATCAAAGCAGCCTTCACGGCGACAGCAATCGCCGAATATTATCGCGATCAAGGCTTGAAGGTTATGCTGATGATGGACTCCGTCACACGCTTTGCGATGGCTCAGAGAGAAGTTGGGCTGGCGATAGGTGAGCCTCCCAGCACAAAGGGTTACACACCCAGCGTATTTGCCCTCCTCCCAAAACTGATGGAGCGCGCTGGAAACGACAAAAGCGGGTCCATCACTGCCCTATACACGGTACTCGTTGAGGGTGACGACAACAACGAACCCATTGCCGACGCGGCACGTTCGATTCTCGATGGACACATTGTCCTCAATCGAAGGTTGACCAGTCGAGGGCACTACCCTCCTATCGACGTTTTAAACTCCCTTAGTCGTGTCATGCCCATGGTCACCTCTCCTGAGCACGTCCAGTTGGCACGAGATCTACGCGAGCTGCTTGCTGCTTATGACGACGTAGAGGACCTGGTCACCATCGGAGCTTACAAACCCGGAGCTAAGCCTCTGGCAGACAAGGCAATCGACAAGTGGGATGCAATAAATGGTTTCCTTCGACAAAACAAATCTGAGGGCACACCGCTCTCCGAAACACTCACACGCTTGAATGAGGTTATCCATGGCTAAGTTTCAGTTTCGATTAGAGAGAGTCCGCGATTATAGAGCGATTTTGGAAGAGCAGGCAAAAGATGCCTACCTGGATGCGAAGGTCGCGCGATTGGAAGCAGAAGCCTTTATCCATTCAATCAACGATCAGCGCAACAGACTGTTGAGCACAGAGATGAGCACCGTTCACGAGAGGGTCGCATTGCAGGAGATGGTCCAGGCGCTCGACGATCAAGAGCGACAGCAGAAGATCATCGTTGAAATGCTCGCTCACGACGAAGAGAATCGGCGCCTAGAGTGGATTGACAAGAAGATGGAGCTTGAAACGCTCGAGAAATTACGTCAGAAAGAGTACGAGGCTTGGATGCTTGATGAAAGCAAGAAGGAACAGGCCGCGCTCGACGAGTGGGCAACGACTCGAAAAGCTGCCTAACGGAGAAGTAAAAGATGGAACCGCGACTATTGGGCTATCAAAACGCAGTCGGACGGATGCAAGAGTTGAAGTCCCGGATTGAGGAGTTGACAACCCGCCACGATGAGTCGGATACATCCACCCCACCCAATGAATTCTCAAACCTAATGGGAAAGATCGGTGGCAACGCATCCCTAAAGCCGCTAAATCCATTTGGTCCCGGCGTTAAGGTTGATGGCCTCAGCTCGCCCAACGACCTCAAACCAATGATTGACCAAGCCGCAGCGCGAGCTGGCATCGATCCAGGCCTGCTCGACGCCCTTGTTGCAACCGAAAGCGGCTACAACCCGAACGCAAGATCAAGCGCGGGAGCGATGGGACTCACACAGCTCATGCCCGGTACCGCCAAATCGTTAGGCGTCACCGACCCATTCAATGCCCAGCAGAATTTGATGGGTGGAGCAAATTATCTTGCTAAGATGATTGACAAGTACGGTGACGTTCGTCTTGCTCTGGCTGCTTACAATGCTGGCCCTGGCGCAGTCGATCGTCATGGTGGACTCCCGCCGTACAAGGAAACTCAGAACTACGTTCAGAAAGTGCTCGCAACGTATGAAGCAAAGAGGTCTGCATGAAAAAGATGCTCATGATTATCATCCCACTTGTCCTTATCGGTGGAGGAATTTTTGGCGCTGCGAAGATGGGAATGGTACAGATTCCTGGAATCTCACCGGCCAAGAAAACTGCTGGGCTATACGATGCGGACAAAGAAGCTCTTGGGCTTTACAACTCAGACAAAATTGAACCCACAGTCCTAGAAGAAACAAGCCCGCCGGCGACTGTCGCAACTCAGCCGACAGTAAAACCACCCGAGCCCGATTATCAAGTCGATATCGTGCAAGGCCGCAAGAAGCTCGCCAAGCTCTGGAACTCCATGGATGTGGCGACGCTCTTAAGAATCACCGCCGACTGGAAGGACGAAGACCTCGCCCCACAGCTAGCCGTGATGGAACCTGAAAAAGTTGCCCTCCTGCTAGGATCGATGGACGCCTCAAGAGCTTCTAAGATCAGCAAACTGATCCAAGAAGAAGCATCGAAGGTCTACGGCGACGGCGGATAATCGACTTTTCTCTAAGCAAGCGAACGCGTGTCCAGCACCCTACGACTTGCCGTCTTTCTTTGCCCCTGACTCTGCCTTCCCTACCGGGTCTCCAACAACTCCTAGGAAGAGGACAATATCCGTCTTCGAATCGATGATGGCGTACACAAACGGGCGATCTGCCTTGAACGTAAAGGTCTTGTCAGGCATCGGCATCGCCGTAGGCTTCATCTCAACGCCCGTCGCGCCTGCTGCCTCCGTTCCTTCCTCGTTCACTTCAACAAACGTCTTGTGGATGACGCGGTTGATAAACAAGTCTTTCTCTTGCCGCATCCCACTAAAGTCGGCAACTTTAGGATCAAAAGCGGCAGCCATTCCTAACCCAGACAGCGCATCTTTGAGCATGTACGACTGCTCAACCTTCCAACGCGGGATCGTCACGGTTCCTTGGCTTGTCTTGAAGAGCTTCATCCAGGCCGCCCAATTCTTGGTATTCACGCCCTTCAAGAAGTCCGCAAACTTCGTGCTGGATTTCGGCAGCAAGACAACCATCTTGACCTGACCTGCGCCATACGGAATCTGAACCCCTTGGAAATCCTTGTGATCCTGATAGAGGAAATCCTCCTGACCCCGGGTCATCATCGGCACACTCACTTTCTTGCCGTCGAACTTGGTGAACTCCTCGTCCTTGGTGCGAGTGATATCGAAAGGTGTGCTCCAAAGGCCCTTAAAGTAGACGGCGTTAACCAGCATCATCTTCGCATCAGGGTCCAGTTCTTCAACGATCTTTGGAATCTTCTCACCGGTATTCTCATTCACCCAACTGTTGATGGTCTTTGTAGCCTCTGGCGCTTTGAAATCAAGGTTGGTGACGTACGCTCCGAAGTAGCTTTCATTTCTGCTGACAAAGTCGGCTTTGACCTTATACTCCTTATCAATCCAGATGGAGTTCGCGATCTCAAGCTTGACCTTGGGATCAGGGTTCGCTAGCACAGTCAATATATTCCGGCTGGCCTCATTGAACTGCGAAAGCTCAATCTTGTCGACACCAAGCGTCTTCGCCATCGCTGTCTTCGTATCTCCGCCCGCGCCGTTGTATGTCATCCCCAACGCAAGATCAACGCTGACTGGGCTGATGAAGAGATTCGTGTTGGGTGCATCTTTCCAAAGCTCTCCCAGAAGGCGAAATCCGAAGTCGTTGCCACTATTTGCCACTGCTGCTCCCTTCCCTTCTGTGATCGCCCGTGTAGCCCCCGCCACCTTTTCTGGGCTGGCTGCAAAGCGATTGACCCCGTAAGGCGAATCGGCCTGACGTCCAGAGCCGCCGCAGCCCACCAGTGCCACCATCGCCGAAATTACTCCTACCAACAACGTTGTGCGCTTCATGTCCATAACCTTTGTGTTTTGCTGAGTCTATTTGGTTCAACGCTCAAACCAGGTCAAATGCTTCGAGATGTTTGGGAATCTCGACCTTCCAGCCTAGCTCTTTGACGATTTTGTCACGGAAAACTTCCTGAACAGCCGGTTCGCCATGGACCAAGAAGGTCTTCTTTGGCGGCTGCTTGAAGTCACCAAGCCACTGCATCATCTCGGCCTGATCGGCATGCGCCGACAGGGCATGCAGCCGCTCAATTCGTGCGCTCACCTTCAGAGTTCTTCTAAAGATCTCTATCTCTGGAGCCCCGTCCAGTATCTCTCTGCCGAGCGTTCCCTCAGCTTGGTATCCGGTGAAAACCACAATCGTCGAGGGGTCCTCGATGCGGTGCAAAAGGTGATGCAGGATACGCCCACCGTTAGCCATCCCACTGCCGGCAATGATCATCATCGGCCCCTTGCGAGAGTTCAGCATCTTCGACATGTCCCGGTCTCGGACAAACTCAAGAAGCGCTGGCTCGATAGGATTATCATTCATGTCAAAGGCCAGCTTTGCCTCTTCATCGTGCTCTTCGGTTTGATTGAGATACTCGACCGTCGCCTTGGTCGCCATCGGAGAGTCTACGAAGATCGGAACACGGGGAATCTTCCCCGAATCCTGCAGCTTCTTGACGTAGTACAACACTTCTTGAGTGCGTCCGATGGCAAAGCTCGGAAGCAAGACCACAGACCCCGCACGAACGGCATCCCCAATCACTCTCTCAAGCTCGCCTTCTGGGTCAGACTGCTCGTGCAGTCGATCCCCGTAAGTGCTCTCCATCACAAGGTATTCGCCAAAATCGACGCAGCAGGGATCTTTGATGATTGGCGTGTCATATCGCCCGACATCACCGCTCATCACTATCCGTTCACCGTTCTCAAAGAACAGTTCAATGAATGCCGAACCAAGGATGTGTCCCGCTGGTGAGTAGCGGAAGATCGCTTTACCGGGCAAGTCCACGTTCGTTCGATACTTCACCGTGTGGAACTGCTTCAAGCAAGCGTATGCGTCCTTCTCGGTATAGAGCGGCAGGGCCGGTTTGTGGCGAGAATATCCGTGCTTGTTCCTGTAGCGTGCGTCCTCTTCCTGCAAACGACCGGAATCTGGAAGGCTGATTCGAGCAAGCCCAAGGGTCGCTTTTGTGGAGTAAATCGGCCCTCGATAGCCAAGCTTGACCAATACTGGCAAGAAGCCAAGGTGGTCGGTGTGGGCATGGGTGAGAACGATGGCGTCAATCTCGCGAGGGTCGATTGGAAACGGTTCCCAGTTCCGCTCGCGTATCTCTCGACGGCCCTGAAAGAGCCCGCAGTCCACAAGAATCTTCTTGCCATTAGTGGTGATGAGATGCCGCGACCCCGTTACGGTCTGAGCGGCCCCGCAAAATTGAATCCGGTTTGCCATTCAAGTCAAGTATGGCTGGTTTGAGTCCGGGTTATGCCAGAAGAGAGCATGAGGCAATTTCTAAATCGCCGATAGCCGATAGCCGATAGCTGATAGCTGATAGCTACCCTTACCAATACGGAGGAATGATCAGACCATCAACGTTGCGATTCTCGGAATAGACGATTTTAAAGGAAGTTGCCGACCACTTGTTCTCACCCTCATTCTTGAGAGTCATCTTCACAACCGCCTTGTCCGTGCCGCCCCAGGGCGCTTCTTCAACTCCAACGGCGAGGACCCGTGCCTCTTTACCGCTTGTAAAAAGCACCTTGTAATAGCCTAAATCACCCTTGATTCCGGCGTCGGTCAGCCCCTCTTCGACGGCCGGTTTCATGCCCGACCCCCAAACGCGGGTCATGATCTCAATCCCCCCGTAAGGCGCGATGGTCAAAAAGATGAAGAGACCGATAAGCACGCGCCAAGATCGCATCTCTCCACGCGCTTGAATCGGCCGCGTAAACGCGTACAAGCTCGTTAGGATCAAGGCAAGGACGAAACATCCGATGCCGTAAAATATAGCTGCAAGCATGGCTATTGGAATGATCGGTCATCCAAATGCCGTCGCTCAGGGCAAATCGTAAAGCGCCCTTCTCGCAAACTCAATCGCCGAAGTTGGGGCCTACGTTCGTGTGATCGTAAAGCTGGCGCTCTTTACCGCCATATCTGGCCCGCCTTGCCCCCCAATGCGCATGCCACTGATCGTTCCTTCGTACTTCTTGGGCTTACCGCTCGCGACATCGAACCATGCCGTCGTGTTCACCTTTTGCGGCTCTTTTTGACCCTCGGTGGTTACGATCGATCGAATCAAGACCTTTGCAACTCCCCCATCAACCGACTGCAAAAGCACAGTGCTCTCAGACTTTTTCTTGGGGTTGTCAGGATCGACATACTCAAATTTCGCCTCGGTGCCAAGGGTGAGAACCTTATCGAACGACATCATAAGATCGCCGATCCCCGCTGCACCGCTGCGTTGTGCTCCCGACCCCTCAGCTTTCTGTTTTACAAAGAACTTATTAACCCGAGTCGTAACTTTTGAAGAACTTCCCGAATTCTGCTGAGTTTCCTGACCATTCAGCAAAATCTTCGTGTTGGCAGATTCGACCTCGATGTCCGCATCGCCGTTCTCATAGACCTTGGTCACCGTGTGAACGATGTCCATGCTCAAATCAACGCTGCCTATCTCAATCTCCATTGCAACCTTGTAGGCATAAACATCCTTGTCGCCGACCTTGTACTTCCTTTCCATGCTGAAGGTCTGCTGATTTGCCATACAGGCAGTTGCTGCGAGCAACAAAACGGAGATGATTCGAGTTTTCATGATTGTTTCTGCCGACGCCCTCTTTTGAACGTAGAAAAAGGGAAAGTGTTTCGTTCTTGCAGGGGACTTTACCAGACCAAAATACATGCCAGCGAACTTAACAGATGAGAAACCGGTCCATAATTCGTCAGTCAAATAGTGTCCCTGAGGCTTTTTTATGCATGCGATCCGACGTCCTGACTTGATTGTAGTTATCTTCTTGAGCGTGACCCTCGCGCTGATCATCGGCTGTGGTGGTGGCGGAGCTGGTGGTGGAAGCACAACCAGCGCGACTGCGACCGGTACTGGTTCTGGGTCGGGCTCCGGCACAGCTACTGGAGGCTCTACAACTTCAACGACGGGTGGCACAACGTCGACAACGGGCTCTACGACTTCAACAACGGGTAGCACCACCTCGACGACCGGCAGCACAACGTCAACAACAGGCTCGACCACTTCAACAACGGGTGGCACCACTTCCACAACCGGCAGCACGACAGGATCAACGACAGGCTCGACAACGGGAAGCACAACAACTGGCGGCACCGGCGGATTCCAACCTGATCGGGTCTATTACGTAAACGGGCTCGGACCTGCGGGGTATGAAATCCGCTCAGTCCAACCGAACGGCTCTGACGACCAACTCCTCATCGCCTATGTCAAGACCATTCCCGCCGCCGTTCCCAACCCCGGCGGCAGCAAGTTTGCGTTCTTTGCCCAAACATCCGGCGGCAGCATTCCAAAGTACGACCTGTACACAAATACGACGCCAACGGTAACCGGGGCAACGCGCCTCACCACCCAGAATTTCATCTACACGGGCACACTGCAGTACACTCCCGACGCCTCGCAGATTGTCTTCACAGCCACGACTTCCGAAGGTGATTTCCGGCTCTACCGGATCAACGCCAACGGCACCGGCCTCACCAACATGACGAGCGCGGAAGAGGCGGCAATCAGTCCCGACGGCACAAAGATTCTCTATTCCCAATTCCAGGCCACCGCGTCCGATCTCTTCACAATCCCGATTGGTGGAGGCAGCGCGACACGCCTGACGAACACGGCTGCCGATGAGCGTAATCCCCAGTGGAGCAAAGATGGATCGTTTGTCATCTTCTCGACCGACCTTGACGGTAACTACAACATCTATCAGATGTCAGCCGCAGGGGGATCGCAAGTACAGGTCACAAACAGTGGACTTGACGAATTTGGACCCTCGTTAAACGAAGCTGGCACGCTGGTGTCTTTCTCCATCATCGACCCGATTGCCGGTGTTGACGATCAAGGGCTTTATCGTTGCGATCTCAACGGGGCAAACCGAATGACACTCGTCCTCGGAAACGTCCAAACCTACACTTTCTGGTCAGCTGGAGGCGGAGGAAGCTCCTTCTCACCGACAGGCTTTGGCGCATTCGGTTACGGAGGCACTCATCGTCCACCAATTGGGCGGTTCCGAGCGCCGCTCGAATTCCGTCAGTGAGACGCAAGCCAAGTGGGAAGATCGTACCAAGCATAGCCGACGTCGGGATACTCGACGTCGGCTAATTTATACGTCGACTCCTTCGCGAGCGTCCCTCCCAGCTTTCGATAAAACTCAACTGCGGCATTGTCCCGAAAGGTCCAAACGATCATCGAGCGATGCCCCGCCGCAACAAACCGCCGTACCGCCTCCGTGAGTAGGAGTTTCCCGATTCCACGACCATGCGCTTTCGGGTGAACATAGAGGGTCTGAATCTCAACCTCGATGCCCTCAGCCGGGGAGGTCTGGGGACCGCCTTCAATGAACCCCAACACTCGATCCTGTGCATCGACAGCGACAAGCCCAAACTGCTCGACTCCATCATACTGAGACATCCGAGAGAGCATGTTCTTGGTCCGCTCCTCCACATCGAGCGCGTCAAGCATCTGAGCCGGGAGAATCCCCTGATAGGCGTACCGCCAGCCTTCGACGGAGATATGAGCCATACAATGCGCATCGTCAGCCGTTGCTAAACGGCACTGAACCATATGACAGAGGTCGGAATCGCCACCCACCGACAAAGTCTACAGCAGGAAATGCCCACTTAGGCAGTATGAGCGCCATGTTCGCAGTCTTTACTGTGAACACAGCCGCAAGACCGATGCCGCATCCACTGGTTGACAACGTGAAAAAGCACAAGACAGGTACCACCGCCAACCGCGGTCAAGGTGGCCCAAAGCGTTGAAGAATGCGCCTTATGGATCGCGGCTTGGTGTCCATGTCCAAAAACGAAGTGCGAGATTGCGATCAAAGCGATACCAGCGACAAAGATAATCGCCGGGACGATAGAGCCGTGATGGCGTCGTCCATGAACAATCGCCGCAATGCCGACCACGATGGCTGTGCCGATAAACCCGTATTCGACCCAGGGATTTGCCATAAACCCAAGCCCGACAACAGACAGCAAACCCAGCGCAATCCCCGTGAGCAGGCAGTGCACAGCACACAAACCGCTTGCCCACGATCCAAGCTTGTCCCAGTTCAAAGCCTTCACTGTCTTTGCCACAATCCTATTATTGCACTATTTTTGCATTTAACAAAGAGGGTAGGACTTCTTTATGAGAAAAAGAAGGGTTTGGGGATGGCGCGCTCGAGAGGACTCGAACCTCCGACCTACAGGTCCGCAACCTGTTGCTCTATCCACTGAGCTACGAGCGCGTTGGCCCGATGAATATACCGCATCCCTGTCTGGACGCAGGGCAAATTGGGCCCGGGCAAAGCAGGAAATCAGAGATCGGACATCCGAAATCAGTGGAGGGCATCACAGACTTAAGGTTAAAGATCATAAGATAGATTTCCGATTTT
The DNA here is from genome assembly GCA_019638775.1 of Fimbriimonadaceae bacterium. NCBI lineage: Bacteria > Bacillati > Armatimonadota > Fimbriimonadia > Fimbriimonadales > Fimbriimonadaceae > Fimbriimonadaceae bacterium. Next base: position 817,611 of record JAHBTD010000002.1, read on the forward strand.
GGATTTTGGATTTTGGATTTTGGATTTCCAATCTCCAATCTGCAATCCTCAATCTCCAATCTCCAATCCTCAATCTACAATTCCTCCCCCCTGCCATAATGTCCCAATGTCCGAACTCATTATTGAAGACATCACCGTAGGCGATGGCGCAGAGGCGACCGCCGGCAAGAACATCAGCGTCCACTACACCGGATATTTCGAAGATGGCAACGTCTTCGACTCCAGCAAGAACCGTGGACCCTTCAACTTCAAACTCGGCGCAGGCCGCGTCATCAAGGGCTGGGACCAAGGATTCGACGGCATGAAGGTCGGCGGCTCGCGCAAGCTCACCATTCCAAGCCACCTGGCTTACGGCGAGCGCGGCGCTCCTGGTGCAATTCCCCCGAATTCTACGCTCATTTTCGACGTCGAACTTCTTGCGGTGGAAGACTAAACGATGCTCGCTATGCTCTGCGCGATGACGGCCCTCATCCAGTTGGATCAGGGCTTTGCCTGGAAACGGGTCAATCTGGACAACGGTTCCGCCGTGATCGTGCAGAGCCTGCCAAACGCCAAGACGATCTCCGTCAACCTCTTCGCCGCATCGCGCGGTGTTCAAGAATCGGCCGAGACGCACGGCATGCGGCACCTGCTGGAGCATATTCTCGCCAAAGGCCCAGATAAGGACCTTGATCGAAAGATCGAAACCAAAGGCTTGTTCTTAACCGCCGAGACGTATCGCGATGCGATGCAGTTTGAAGTGCGCGGAACATTTCTCCAACTCAACGAAGCTCTAAGCGTTCTTGAGGACCTCCTAAAACCGGTGAAAACCACAACCCAGGAGATCGGGAAAGAGATTAAGATCATCAGCCAAGAACTGGCGATTCTGCCCGATTCCGCACGGCTATCCTCTGCGGCCTGGAACCTTGCCTATGGAACCGAGGGCTTTGACCCCCTCGGCAATTTGGCGATCATGGCAAAGGCCACGCCCGAAAGCTTGCTTGCCCTGCAGCAGAAGCACTTCACCGCCGGAAACTTGGTCATCAGCATTGCCGGACCGATTCCCGAGACCGAGGCCATCGCCGCCGCCCGAAAAATTCTTGAACCACTCAAGGGAACGCCAGACATGAACTGGTCCAAGCGGCCGGACGCAAAGCCCGGCAACGGCGAAGCAGAGATCGCTCGCGGCTCAGCCAGAGGCGCCGGTGTTGGTCGTTACTCCGAGGCCGACACGGCCTGGACCATCGCCGCTGCTTTCGGTGTGGCAACGGAGTTTGATGACGGCTTCTTCATCTACACGCCAAGTATCCAAAATGGCCTCGTGTTGGTCGGCAGCACTAGCGACAAGACCTTTGTAAACCGCATCGATGGCCTCAGCCAAGAGGAAGCCTTGGGATTGTTCGCTCAAGGCCGGCTCAATGCTAGGGCTTGGCTCCTCAACCGTCTCTCCACCCCTTCTGGCGCTGCCTATCTACGCGGATACATCGGCTGCCAAGCGTTCGGAGGAAAGCCCGAGCAGATACTTGAAAACCTAAACTCTATGACCCCATCTCAGTTTATGCAGGGCTTTGAAAAGCTCAAGTACGGCAATGGCGTTCAAGTGATCGGAGGCCGAATATGACGGCGCTCTTGGCAACATTGGTTCTTGCAACCGGGCTTGTGCAAACTCAGGGCGCTACCTTTATCGAAGCCCCCGACTCCAGCGAGAGCCGAATCACCATCCAAGCGCTGGTACGCCTGCCCGAACTGCACCTCGGCGACCGCGCCGCAGCCGAGGTCCTCGTGGGTGCGATGCGGGACGGCAGCAACGAATACGGACGCGTGACCATGCGCCGAAACTCCGCGCCAGGTTACGAGCCTCGATTCATCCTCATGCCCGATCACATCCGTGTATCCGTCACGGTCGATCGTGGAGAGCTCTCCACCGGCCTTGGCATGATCGTCTCGCTTCTCCGCGATCCGCTCCTCTCTGATGAAGCCCTCAACGCTGCCATTGGAGAAGCAGACAGAACCCCCGAAACACCTTGGCTGACAGCTCTGAGGCCAGAACTCCTGGCAGTAAACAAGGTTCGGCGGGTTGAAGTCGTCGAGCTTTATCAAACCCTCTTCCAACCCTCAAACATCTTCGTCGTCGCCATGGGAGAGTTCGATCCTGGCAGAGCCGAACAGGAATGGAACACGCGAACCAAGGACTGGCAAGATAAGAGGATCGGACGCCGAGGCTATTACGGGCCACCGCTGAGCTTGCGTGAAAAGCACGACCAGGCAGTGACAACCGTGGAGCTTGTCGGACCCGCCATGAAGGCAACAGACGCCGATTATCCATCAAAGATGCTCGCGCTGTATGCACTTGGCGTGGGCAAAGGCTCAACCCTTCATCGAATTGTGCGCGACCGCGAAGCCCTCAGCTACCGTCAGGAAGCCATTCTTTGGCCCTCACCCAGCGGCTTCCGGGCGCGGTTCTTGCTGGAAACCATCCCCACCGAAGACGACAAGGCGCTTCCCGAAAAGCTGCGAACTTTGCTAGCCGAGGACATCAAGGCTTGGACGCAGGCTGACGTCGACCGCGCCCTTGGGCTTGCCAACGCATCGCTGAACTACGGTATCGGTCCCAATCCGCTGTACTGGTCAGAAAACGGGCCGCTGGGCAAAGACCTGCCCGATAGGGCGTTCCTTATCGGCTATTGGCGCATGAAGGCAGGCAAGGACTGGGATCCGGCGGCGCTGGTCCAAGACATGCGCAAGGTGGGATTGGAAGATTTGAAAACGGCTGGAGAAAGGTTGGTGCTCACCGCGCTGCCGAGAGTGATTTCGGGGAAGTAACTCAAGTCTCGTCATTTAGCAGGCTGCGATATTCCTCAGCAAACTCCGGATGCTTCATGCAGAGCTCCAAGAAGTCGCATTCCGGGCAGATATCCAGCACCTTCGGCTCCAGTTCATAGAATTCGGTCGTCAGGATTTCATCGCCGATGATTTGCATGTCTCGCGTCAATGGTTCGACATCCTCATCTGGCAACGCGTAAGAGGCAGTATCACCCGTGCGCAGGGCTAAGATCGTCCCGAAAACACGCCGACCGGGATACATCTTCCTCAGCATGAGCTGGTAGCAGTTCATCGCCAGGTCGCTGGCCACGTCTTGAGCCTCAACCGTAAGCCGTCCCGACTTGTAATCGACAACTTCGATTGACCCATCCGGGCGCTCGTCCACCCGGTCGATGCGCCCAATCAAGTCCCACCCCTTCATCTCCATCCGCAGCATCTTTTCGGTGAGGAGCGTTGTGACCTCTTTGTCCCCAGCCATCACGGCCTCGGCCTGCTTCTGAATGATCTTCTCCCCCTCCACCAACGCTTCCGCAGCCGCCTGTGGCGATTCATACCCCGCTTCGATCCAGCCCGACTTCAGCGCCTCGACCGCTTGCTCAGCCGTCTGCACCTCGGCATCAAAAGGGTCGTGCAACCTTTGAAGGACGTTGTGGAGCACGGTGCCGAAGCTGTAATAGCTCTTGGCGCGCATGTAGAATCTCCCGCTGCCGTCCACATACGTCCAGCGGTACTTGACCGGACAGGCCAAATACGTCTTGATCTTGCTGGGGCTCAGGCTGGGTTTGCGGGGCATGGTCTATTTTGGAAGCTGAATTAGGGAGATAGGGACGCACAGCTACTACGTGTATAAATCATCCTGGCAAAGGCACGACGGCCTTATTGACGAGTTTTCCATCGATGTACGTAAACTCGATTCCAACCCCGTCTCCAACAAACGTGTCAGCGTAAGAGTCGAGGATAAAGAAGACAACCCCTGTAAACCCTTGAGTCGGAGGACAATCCTCTGAGTAATGCCCGAGCTCCTTTTGACGGAAATCTCCATATTTCGTGCCTAAGATCACGCCACTCTCGCGAAGTTTCTTGTAGGTCGCTTGTGAGAGGTCATCCGTCCGGATCCACTCAGTGACAGGCCGATAGGATGCCGTGTTGTACTCATCGACAATTCTGAGCGCGCGAACATCCGATCCAAGCGGCACCCTCGCGAAGATCTGCTTAATCTCGCTTTCCCGGGTGTCGATGCAGAGGGGTCTTAAGATGACACAACAAAAGAGCATAGCGATGGCACAGCATAGAAGCCAGTGCCTTCGTCTTGGTTCTGTTGATGCTTCAGCGTGCATCTGCTTCACTGCTATGTTCCCTCGCAAGCTATTGTCTAGATGTCACGGCTGCACTTTGATGCCCCAGATCGCGCACTCCCCATCCCTTTTCCAGCCTCATCCCTCAGCCCTGAGGCTAAGACCATCAACACCTGAACTCACCCTCCAAGTATACGACGGACCTCCCCAGCCCCCCTCTATCTCGAGCCACCGCCCCTTTACCGCCTTACCCCTTACAACCCTTACGCATCTCCTCCCTCACGCTCCAATCCAAAATCCAAAATCTAAAATTCCAAAACCCCCCTGCGCCCTTTCGCCCCAATTCCCGATCCAAAATCCAAAATCCAAAATCCAAAATCTCCCGGAGGGGTACCCTTTCACACAATGAAAATCCGACTTGGGCACTCCCCCGACTCCGACGACGCCTTTATGTTTTGGGGCCTTGCCAGCGGGGAGGTCAAAAGCGACCACGAGTTCGAGCACATCCTCCGCGACATCCAGACCCTGAACGAATGGGCGATGGAAGGCAAGCTCGAATCGACCGCCATCTCCGTCCACGCCTTCGCCCACGTAGCCGACAAGTACGCCCTGCTGCGCCACGGCGGCTCGTTCGGCTGGGATTACGGCCCCATGCTTGTGGCAAGCAAGGCTCTCACAATGGACGACCTGAAAGAGCAGACCATTGCCATTCCCGGGAAACTGACGTCCGCTTTCCTTGAACTGAATCTTTGGTGGAAGGAACAGTTTGGCGAGGGCGTCCCCCTCAAGTTCGAAGTCGTCCCGTTCGACGAAATCATCCCAAGCATCCAAGCCGGAAAGTACACCGCCGGACTAATTATTCACGAGGGCCAACTCACCTACAAGGATGACGGCATGGAGCTGATCGCCGACATGGGAGTGTGGTGGAAGGCCAAGACCGGACTTCCCTTGCCCCTCGGCGTGAACGTCGTTCGTAAAGACCTGGGTGCCGAAGCCGTCGCCGACGTTTCCCGCTGTATGCGCGAGTCGATTTCGGCAGGACTCAACAACCGCGCCACTGCGCTTGAGTACGCCCTTCAGTTTGCTCGTGGGCTGGACACCGACACAAGCGACGAGTTCGTCGGCATGTATGTGAACGAACGAACGATGGACATGGGAGAAGATGGCGTAAAGGCGATCAAACTCTTGTTACAGATGGGCTCGGATGCGGGACTGGTTCCGGCAGTTGAAGTGGCGGTGGTGGACTAGGGGATAGTAGAGGTTGTAAGGATTGTAAGGGGGTAAAGATTGCTCTTCAAGATCAGCCCAGATCCAGTGCCGCACCACCCCTGCATCCTTACGATCCTTACGACCCTTACAATCCTTACAATCCTTACAATCCTTACAAGCCCCAAATAGGCCTCCCCGATCCATTTCCGCCGATTCTGCGTCAAAAGAAGCAGAATGTACAAATCTCCGACAAGCTATCGACTGACGCGTTGGTCAACCGTGAACCGCTGGCGACGCTGGCCCAGATTCATAAGCGCCCTCACCCTACTTACCCTGTTCGCCGGGCAGGCATTCTGCCAAAGCGCGGGTACAAGCCTATTCAAACTTAGCATCGCCAAGAGCCAAAGCGCGACGAACAGCCAAGAATGGAACCCCTCCTCCGTCACGCTCAGAGGAGTGCGAGCGCTCGATATCGTAACGTTCGTGCACCGCGTAAACCCCGCCTACATATTCGGCGGAGAAAAGCTGCTTAACGAACGCTTCGACGTGGATTACCAATCAACCTCCCTTTCGCGCAGCATGGGCGAAGGGATCATCATGGATTCGGTCTTGCGAATGCTAGGCATGCGCGTTGTGCTCAAACAAATGGACGTCGATGTTGTCATCATCGACAAGCCTCGAAAGCTCGGTCCAGCCATCTGGGCGTCCTACGAAGCCAATAGCTCGATCACCATCGGCAGCGGTTCTACCGTAGGGCACACGACCATGGAAGGCCTTGGCCTCTATCTGGAAAAGTTCTACAACCGACCCGTCATCGATCGCACAAAGATGATCGGCCTCTTTAAGTGGGAACTGGCCATTCAGCAAGGCATCCACGAAAATGAGCTGACCGCAGAGATTAAGAACAAGCTCGGGCTGGATATGAAGTTTGCCCGCGAACGCATGAGCATGTATGTGGTCGAACCAGTTGAGACGGAAGACGGAAAAAGCTAGAGCCGCGGATCCACAGGCTCGCTCTCCATTGCCAGCACCCCGAACGCGCATTCGTGTACCCGCCTCAGCGGCTCCTTCTCCACGAACCGATGCAGCGCCTCCAGCCCCAGCGCATACTCGCGCAGGGCGAGCGACCGCTTGAATGCCAGACCTCTCTTTCTCAGCCGCGAAAGGTTCTCGGGCCGCAGATATTCCGGACCGTAGATGATGCGCAGATACTCCGGCCCGCGACACTTGACCGCCGGCTGCGCCAACCCCTTCTGCCCGCGCACGGTGAAGCCGAGCGGCTTGACGACCATCCCTTCCCCACCCTTGGCGGTCAGCTCTTCCCACCATTTCACGGCCTCGCCAACCTGCGCCTCGTCGCTCAGATCGACGGTTCGCCACGGCGTCTGCATTAGGATGCCCGTGCCGCCCTCGCACAGTCCGGCAAGCTCCGTCATGTGCCACTCGTGGCTCTTGGTGTCGTGGACCGCGCCCTCCGTCGCCAACAGGTGAAACGGTGCGAGCTTGAGATCCTGCGGGCCCGAAACCTCCCAGCAGTAGTGGCGATAGGCCTGCACAAACCGATCCGCCATCTCCCGGCGGTCGATAGCCTCTTGGAGCAGCGGCGTCACGTCCGGGTTTGTCATGGACGCGGCATGAAGGGCGTCGTGCGCGGCCTTCAGCGCATGGGAGGACGCCGACCCAACCAGCGCATACTGCGTACGCAAAAGCTCCTGGGCCTTTGCCGACCACGGCATCAGTTCGCAGTCGAGGATCATCCAGTCGGTGCTGTGGCGAGCCCAAAAGTCGGTCTTATTCGCGGCCTCTCGAATCTCGCTCAGAAGCGCGGCTTCCATCGCTAGGTCGTCGAAGAATCGTCGTCCGGTGCGGGTGTAGACGATCCCCGACTCCTCTTCGAGAATCCCGAACCGCCTTTTCGCCGCCTCTGCGTCGCGGCAGACGATCGCCACCGCCCGCGAGCCCATGTGCTTCTCTTCGCAGACAACCTTGTCGATGCTCTCGCTCTTGAAGTAGGCGAAAGCCTCCTCCGGCCTTTCCAGGTAGCCGTAGGCTTCGCTGGTCCCGCAAGGCGACATGGTCGGCGGCAGATAGACCAGCCACTTGGGATTTGCGGCAAAGCGGCTCATCGCCTCCAGCGCGGCGCTGGAGTTCTCTTCCCGGATCGTTACGTTGCCGTGAACCCGCGTGTGGATAATTCGGCGGCCTAGGATATCGCTGATATCCAGCACGTCGTCGGACGTGTGCTGGAGTGTGCGGCTTCCCAGCTCAAGCGGCTTTGCCGATTCGGCGTAGGTTTCTTTGGCGGGAACGTCGATCAGGGTCATCTCCGGGTATCGGAGCGCGGTAAGCTTCCCGCCAAAAACGCAGCCCGTATCGAGACAGATCGTGTTGTTCAGCCACTCCGCCATCGGCACGGGCGTATGCCCGTAGACGATTTTCGTCCGTCCCCGATAGTCCGCCGCCCACTGATAGCGCACAGGCAGGCCGAACTCGTCAGTCTCCCCAGTGGTCTCGCCGTACATGGCAAACTCGCGCACGGCGCGAGAGCTGCGTCCGATCATCTCCTCCTTCATCCCGGCGTGGGCCACGCACAGCTTCCCTCCATCCAGCCAGTAGTGGCTCACTAGACCTTCTAGGAATTTGGAAAGCTTGTCGCGGAACTCCGGCGGCTCCTTCTCCAGCTGCTCGATGGTCTCCGCAAGGCCGTGCTTGATCTGAACGTCCCTTCCCCCCAAGTACCGGTAGAACTTCTCATCGTGGTTTCCGGGGATACAAAGGGCCGTCCCCGCGTTCACCATCGACATCGCCAGCTTCAGCGCCTCCATGCTCTTCGGACCGCGATCCACTAGATCGCCTAGGAAGATGGCGGTGCGGCCTTCTGGGGGAATTACGGCGACCTCCTCCCCGGTGCCTTCGATGCGGTAGCCAAGACGGTCGAAAAGCTCGGTTAGCTCGTCGTAGCATCCGTGCACGTCACCGATGATGTCGAACGGTCCGGCGAGCTCTCGCTTGTCGTTGAAGAGCGGCTCGCGGACAATCTCGAACGCATCGATGTCCTCCACCGACTTCAGCCAGAACTGGTTCCGAATCCCCTCCTTCTGCATCAGCGGCGCGCTTCGCTTAAGCTCCTGATTCTGCCGCCGAATGACGTGAATCCCGAAGTCGCGATTCGCGCGGTTTTGGTTGCGCTCGAAGCAGAGGGAGTCGGGCAGGGAGAAAACGATGGCGTAGGTCAGCGCGTGATAGCTCTGGGCGATCTTCACGATCTCTCGGCGCGACTGCGACTGTACGTTCGTGGCGTCGATCACGCATAGACGCCGGTTCTTCAGCCGCACCTTCAGCATGGTGTGGAGCAGCTCGAAGGCGTCGCTCGTGGCGTGCTGAGCTGTCTCATCGTCGCTGACGGCAGCACGGCACCAGTCGGAGGAAAGCACCTCGCTGGGCAGGAAGTGCTTGGCGGCAAAGCTGGACTTTCCGCAACCCGACGGCCCCACCAGAAGCACGACGCAAAAGTCGGGAATCTTGAAAGTCATCGGGCAAACACCCCCATCTGCGAAGGCGCCCCCGCATTCTCATCCTCCGGGCCGATCCCTCTGATCTCGACGGAGTATCCGAACCTTTCGCATACCGAGTCGCACCAAGCCTTGAACTCCTCGCGGGTCCATTCAAACCGATGGTCGCGGTGCCGCATCTTGCCTTCCTCCAAGCCGGGAAAGAGCGCGTTGTACTCCCGGTTCGGCGTGGTCACAAGAACATAAGTCGGCCTAGCGAATTCGAAAACGTTCCGCTGGAACGCCGCAAGCCTGGGCGGGTCCATGTGCTCGATCACTTCGACCACGGTCGCCGCGTCAAACCCCTCGATCCTCGGGTCGCGATACATCAGCGATCCGTGGATGATCTTCAGCTTCTCCCTATGCTTGGCCGGCAGCTGATGGATGCGCAAGCTCTTCTCGGCTCGGCTGAGCGCATAGTCGGAAACATCCATCCCCACCACCTCGGAAAGCTGCTTCTCCTTGAGGATCATCTTGAGCAGGCGACCCTCGCCGCAGCCCAGATCGACGACCCGCTTCACACCCAAATCCAACAGCCTTTGGCGCACCGTTTCCAGCCGAATCTCGTGCAGCGAGATCTTCTTCTCGGCCTCTTCCTCGGCGGCCTGAGCCTCCTGCAGCTGCTCGTCGGGGTCTTCCGTCTCGGCAAGCTGCTGAAGAGCGAGCCGGGTCAGCACGCGCCGCTTTTGCAGATAGCGGCTGACGATCGCCTCTTTGCTAGGGTGGCTAGGCAGCCACGACTCCGCCCGTCGCATCAGCTTCTCCACTTCGTCGTCGGCGATGAAGTAGTGCTTGCTGTTGTCCAAAACCGGGATCAGCACATAAAGGTGGGCCAGCATATCCTTCAGCAGTCCGGTGTAGCGGAGCGTGACGCTGAAGTACGGGCTCGCCCCCAGCCCGGAAAGCGGTCATCGAGCGGCAAAGGAGCCGCCTCGACGGCATAGCCTAGGGGCTCGAACAATCCGCGCAGGAACCCTTCCCCACCCCGGCAGCATAGCACGGGAACGTTCACGACCAAGCTCAGCGGCGAAGCCGCCAGCTCGGGCCGTTCCTTGCTTCGCCCGGACATCGCCGTGGAGAAGAATTCGGTGATCGCCGAGCTTAGGAATGAGGAGGCCGCGTAGGGACGGTCGTTCACATACTGGTCCAGCATCCCGCCTTCGCTCTTCTTCCCCCGCACCAGCCGAACCGGATCGACCTCGATCATCAGCGCGGCCGTGCATCGCTCTTCGGTGGCTTCGGGATAGAACACATGCGCCTTGCCGAAGGTCATTTCGGCAGTGTGAAGCCGCCCAGGATTCTTGTGCAGGAGGTATCCCAGGTCGGTCGCGGGCTTATGTTCAAGCGTGATCGTAAGCAACATGTCCAATCCCAAATTCGGGATTGGACATTATACGCCTGTGCCGATAAGGAATCGGGACTATCCAGCCTTTGGAGGCTCAAAGTCGGACGGCTTAACGTCGGGGTTCTCTTTCTGATTCGAGTAAAGCTGATAGCCGACTTTGCCCTGCGACTTCCACTCGTGCCCAAGAAACTTCTTTTTATCTTCCGAGAGGAACATCCAAACCTCGGGGCCTTCCTTTGCCTCGGTCTGTGTAATCTTAAGCACAATCTCCTTCGTCTTCTGCCCGTGCCATTCCGTTCGGCTTCCCCATGCATAGTCAAACTTGTATCCTTTTGGAGGCTCAAAAAATCGATCGATCGCTGGGGATTTGAGCATCCAAGAAAGGATCATCGACCCCGTCACTTCATACCCAGGCATCTGGTTCTCGTCCGTGTTCAAGTCGGCTGTAAAGCGCTCATCCCCGCGCAAGGTGACGACCTTCTTTCCCGCGCTATAGTAGTAATCGTAGGCACAGCCGTCTGGCCTCTTCTCGCACTTGTCCACCTTCACCGTCAGCCGAAAACCGTTCTTCTTGCTAACAAGCAACTCTTGCTGATACTTGCCAGGAAACAGACCAGAACTGAAGTCGTGTTCAATCTCCACGCTAAGGCTTTCCAGCTTGGTATACCTATCGCGCAGATCAAGCAGAACCTGCCGCGGACTGTCCGACTGAATCGCGAACATGGAAACAAAGACAAGCGCTGAAGTCATCATCGGTACCTCAATGTAGTGACGGACTCTACTCCCATTTATTCACAGACGTGAACTGAAATCCGTCTCTGAATGCCCCGAAACTCTCCCTTTAGTATCCCTCACTACTCACTACTCACTACTCACCACTCACAACTCACAACTCACAACTCACGACTCACAACTCACGACTTACCAACTTCCGCCTCCACCACCGCCGAAGCCACCGCCTGAGAATCCGCCTCCACCGCTAAATCCAGACGATCCGCCACTCGCCCCCGATGATCGAGGAGGCGTGGTCGCTGCCGTAGAAACAGAATTCGTCGCCGAGGTCAAGCTGTTCATAAACATGTATGTACTGAAATGCCCGCCGTACGGACTGTGGTACCAAGTCGGATTCTCAATCGTGACATCCTTGAACGCATCCGCCCACTCTTCACCCAAGCCAAACGCCATCGCATAAGGAAGATACTCCTCGAACAAGACTTGGTTGGGCATCTTCTTCGACATCCAATCCAACTCATTCTTACGGGCTCTGCGAATAAACTCCTCAAACCCAAGCACTCGCTGTCGCACTTTTGAGCCCTCTTTCGTCCGCTTCGGCATCTGTCTGGCAAAGATCAGCACAATGACGACGGAGATAATGGCTCCGATGATCGCCGGAGCAGGCGAGAAAGCAACACTCATGACGTGCAGCAAGAATGCTAAGGCAATCACCGCAAGAACGCCCAGACAGCCCCACGTTTGACGCACCGTGTTGGGGTTCGCCAGGTAGTAGCCCTTGTCGGCAAGCTCCTGATAGAGCACGTTCTTGAGTTCATTAATATGCGGGGCCACATTTGACCGAAGTTCCGCCTCTGTTACGGTTTCGCCGCAGTCCCGCAGGCGCTCGTAAAGCTCCGTCTCAAAGCGCGTCAGTTCACCTTTGGGATTGGTTGCCTTCATGAGCAGCGTGGTTGTCGTCGATTTGAAAATGCCGCCCGATTCTTGAACCTCAATCTCCATGTAGCCCTTTTGCGCAATGCTCACCATGGCTGCACCAAGGTCGCGCAGGTCAACGCTTTCATCTGTGATCGTTCCGCAAGCGGCGGGGCCAAGTCCGTCAGGAGGCTCAAACTGCACCACCATCGGACCACCCTTGGGGTCGCGTCCAAACGCCATCCAGAAGAGGAATATAGCTGGCAGAACAAGGATCGGGTTGATTAAGCCCAGATTGGCCAGCATCAAAGTCCAGAGAGAAGCCAGAAATCCAGGCTCAGGAATTGAATCGGCAGGAAGGTTGAGGACCACAGTGGCCCCGTTTTTGACTTCCAGTGGGCTTAGCCGCTCTCCCCGAATCGATCTGCCGTCTTGCCAAATCGTAAAGTCGGTCTCTCGTCCATAGTCGCCCCGTGCGGGTCCGTTGACTATCTGCTGCTGAGTGCTCCCATAAGGTCCGACAAACATCTTCGACCGCACTCTCTGTGCATCCTTAACCTCTGGAAACCTAATCTCAAAGGAGGTCCGCTTGATCACGGTATCCCACTCGTCACCCGTCAAGTTCCAATAAAGCTCCACCCATGCTTCCCACGCTTCATCCTTGTCGAACCAGTTGAGCATCCCGAAGACGGAGTACCGAATGACATAGGTCTTGCGTGTTCCTGGCGGGAGAAAGACCTTTTCTCTGCCTATGCGGATGTTAATCGATTCGCCTTCGCTTGTGATCTTTGTGCCAGGGTTGCCTCCTCCCTCCTCAACCTGGATGTCCTTCATCAACACCTTTCGCCCAAACCCTTGGCCCGATCGATAAACCACAGGGATGCGTCGGAAGATGCCGCGGCGAGTTTCGTTGAACGTGACCTCAATCTTCTCTTCCACATTCATCCAGCCATCAGACTTGAGATCGATATTGACGCTGTAGCCCTCGATCACATATGGATAGCCGGAGAAGTTTTGCGCAACCGACAAAGAACATGTCGTCAGGCTGAGAAGGAGGAGAACCCACCGCAAAAGCTTCATGGAGTTAGTTTACGCGGAAAGAGCCGAGTGGGTTTTGAAGCCACTGGTTCGAGGGCAGAGACGACAACTCCCATCAAGGTCTTGACGCTGCCCCGATTCAGAGCACACGCGAGGCTTCTTCAAACCTTTTCAACCAAGCGGACTCAGTATCCGCCGCAATTAACTCAGTCCGCCTCGTCGTCAACTAGGTACTCGGCAATCAGCGCGGTTGTATCGTTCAGAGCATCAACGTGCGTGCGTTCATAACCATGGCTCGTATCCACTCCTGGGCCAATGAGAGCTACCTGCGCCTGCCCGCCGCCTTGCCAATAAACGGAGCCGTCCGAACTGTAAAACGGATAGACGTCAGTTTTGAGATCAATCCCTGCCCGGTCGGCAATTCCACGAAGCTTCTCCGTAAGTCGGCGACTATAGGGGCCGCTAGAGTCCTTGACGCAAATCGAACAGTGATACTCGTCGCCTTGGAGCCCATCCCCCAAAGCCGCCATATCGATGACAACCAGTTCGGCAAGGTCGCTAGGAAGCCCGTCCAAGCCTCCGTGCCCAACCTCTTCATAGTTGCTGAACAGAATCGAAGACCTCTGGGCTGGAGCAATGCCATTGTCTCTCAAGGCCTTCATTGCTGCGAGAATACAGGCAACAGCCGCTTTATCGTCCAAGAACCGCGAACGAATAAACCCCGATTCGCTTTGTTCGACTCGCGGGTCGAACAAACAAAAATCACCAACTTCAATACCAAGTACACGCGTCTCGTCGGCGCTGGTTGTCCTTTCGTCAAGTCGGACCTCAAGCGTATCCTCATTTCTAGGGCCGCTTCGAGCCTCTTTGTTGACGTGAATCGCGCCATTGGCAAAAACGATTGACCCGCGAATACGCGTACCCGACCTAGTTTCAATCCAAACGCCTTCGCTCTCAACGCTTGGCCACATCACTCCGTTCAGTGCCGTCAGTTTCAGCCGGCCGTTCGACTTGATCTCCTTCACCATCGCGCCAAGGGTGTCTACGTGAGCCGTGAGCGCCCGCGGACGATCCTCCCTAAGCCCGTCAAAACTCGCAATCAAAGCTCCTTTATTCGTCCGATAGTAAAACACACCCATCTCGTCAAGCTCTTGCTCAACAAAGCTCATCGCCCAATCGGTATATCCGGTCGGACTCGGCGTATTAAGGAGGTCGGTGAGGACGCGGGTGAGGTATTCGGTGGAGATCTGGAACCTGGCCACGGGGAGAATTTACCCGACTGCCCAAAGACGCCGACGTCGGAACATCAGAATTAACGAGAGTCGTAGCACTTTTATGCTTGCCTGTTTACTGAGTTTGTCGCTTTTATGGACTTCACCCGAAGCCGCAACTCCCGAGATCGCCTACATGCGAGGCGGTGAAGTAAGGCTGGTCAGAACCGACGGTAGCAACGACCGGCTCGTCGCCAAGACCGATCACGACCGTCAGGTCAGTTGGTACCCCGACGGAAAACGATTGATCTACCGACACGACAGCACCGATGCAGGCTGGAACATGTACTGGATCAATCCAGAGACAAAGACGTCCGGTGAGCTCACCAAGAAAAGAACAAAGGACAATCGATCGCCATCCTTTTCCCCAGATGGTAAAAGGATCGCTTATATCTCTGGGTATCAAGGGATTTGTGTCATCGACTCCGAAGGCACGAAAGTTCAAATTCTCGGCAGCGAAGCGCACCGCGACGTTGCTCCCACATGGTCCGCCGACAGCCGCTTGCTGTACTTTGAGCGTCACGAAGAATCTGTGGAGGTTCTCTCTATCGATGTCACGACAAAGGCCGTGAAAAGGGTCACCGCCGGAATGCAGCATCGACTTTCTGGAGATCGAAAAATCATGTTCTTCATCAAGCCAAAACCGGCTGGCAAGTGTGAACTCTGGGCTCGAAATCTTCCTTCCGGAAAAGAAGAAATGTGGCTTGGAACAGATTGGAGTCCATGGGAATACAACGTCGATCCAAATCGGGCAACCGTTGCGTTTTACGGCCCACCTGGCAAGCCAGGCATTTACGTTTGCAGCGGCCCCTCAAAAGCCCCCACGAAGGTCGGAGCCGTAGGAGCCACTGGTGTCTCAACGGTCGAATTCTCGCCCGACGGAAAGCGGCTTGCTTACATGTCAGGCTCAAGTCAAGATGAGGAAGTTTGGATAGCAAACATCGCAGCCAAAACTTCGAGACGACTTGTCAAAGGCTCGTGGCCAGTTTGGCGTCCGTAGATTAGCTCTTGTTGCGGATGTGGATCAGATCGCCGTCCTGAATGACGTAGTCCTTCCCTTCCAAGCTCATCTTCCCAGCCGAGTAAGCTGCATCCAGCGAGCCCGCCGCCACATAGGCGTCGTAATGCACAATCTCCGCGCGAATAAACCCTTTGGCGATGTCGTTGTGAATCGTCGCTGCCGCTTTGAGCGCGCTTGATCCTTTCTTCAAAGCCCATGCGCGTGTGTCGTTATCGCCTGCGGTGAAGAAAGTAATCAACCCCATCGCATCATAAACAGCGCGGATAACTCGGTTCGAAGCGGGCTCAGTCAGTCCGAGCGACTCCAAAAACTCTGGCTGGTCCGCTGGGTCGAGCTGAGCAATCTCCTCCTCGATGGTCGCACATACAGCAAAGGCAGGGGTTCCCTGTCCCGATAGCTCGTCGATCCGCTTTTGCAGTTCGGCAGGCGGGTTGGCGGCATCGTCTTCGCTAACGTTAAACGCCACCACCATCTGCTGGAAACTCAGGAACTGATAGTTTTTGATGATGCTCAGCTCGTTCTCATCAAGATCGAGCGCACGCAGCGGAGTGCCACTTTCGAGTGGGTCCTTGATTCTCTCGAATAACGCCTTCTCAAGATAGTCGGGCGACCCCGGCTGCTTGACGGTCATCGACTTTTGCAGCTTCTCCAGACGATTTTCAACGATCTGCAGGTCCGCCAAAACCAGCTCCACATCCACTGCTTCTTGATCCCTTAAGGGATTGATCGCTGCATGGTAAGCCGACATGTTTGACTCAAACCCTCGAACGATGTGAAGCAAAACATCAGCCCGGCGCGCGTTGTCCAAAAACTTCTGGGTGAAGTGCTTGCCAGATGCCTGGATAGCATCCATATCGTCCTGCAGAGTAACCGTTGCTGGAGTGATTTTCTTTGGCTGAACCTGCGCCACGATCTTATCGAATCGCGGATCAGGAACCGGGACGGCGGTCACTTCGCCCTTGGCGATGCCACGGGCGGCGGCTCGATAAAGCGTACTCTTGCCCGATTGCGGGTATCCGATCACTGCGACTTTCATGGTTGTGTTGGGGAATCTGTCTCTGTCGGCTTGGGATGAGCTTCAGCCTTCTCTTTTTGACCCTTGGTTTCGTCGGTTGCTTTGCTGGCTGGTGGCTGCGTAGAGTTTGCGTAGCTGGTCTTAACTTCCGGCGCGGCCTGAGGCCCAACAAACTCCTTCTGTCCGTTCAATTGCCAGGGCAATATCCAGAAGGCGTAGACCGATCCGAGCAGAAGCACAAGGGCAAGCCACGGAAATTTCCGGCGTTTTGGGCCGGCGATAGGACGGGCCATTTCCGGCTTGCTCATGGAGAAAGAGGATACCAGGGGACGTCAGGCCTGGGGTGTTAGGCCTGGGGCCTCACGCCTCACGCCTCACGCCTCACAACTTACGACTCCCGACTCCTCGCCACATACGCATAAGCGTTGTGCGCGTGGATCGACTCGTGGTTCTCAACCTCAATCTCATAGCCAGCGATCCTATCGTCGGCATCAAACCGAAGCGCCACTTCGCGGATCATATCCTCCACGAATCGAGGGTTGTCGAAGGCGTGTTCCGTGACCCACTTCTCATCAGGTCGTTTCAGCACAGGATACAGATCGCAAGAAGCCGACTCTTCGACCATCTCAACGATCTCTTCCAGCCAAACATGCTGTCCTTCCTGCGCTCGCACCTTCACGGTCACATAACCTCGTTGGTTGTGTGCTCCCCGTGCTGAGATCTCCTTGCTGCAAGGGCAGAGGGTCGTCACCGGCACCTGCACATACATCACCATGTCAAGCTCACCGTTGGCCTCGGCAATGAAGCCACAGTTGTATGGCATCATGCCCTCTTTTTTAGTCACCGGAGCAGCCTTGGTCATAAAGAACGGAAAATACACTTCAAGATGAGCGCTCTCTGCGTGGAGGCGGTCCTTCAGCGCCTTGAGAATCTTGGGAATACCGTGAACGCTGACCTCTTTCTTGTGGTCGTTCAAGACCTCCAAGAATCGACTCATATGCGTACCCTTAAAGTGGTGCGGCAGATTCACTGTTAGCGTGAAATCGCCGATTGTGTGCTGCCGTTCATCCTGTCGGTCCAGCACAGCAATAGGATATTTGACGCCGCGTACGCCCACTTTATCAATGGGGATGTTGCGCGTGTCGCGCGTGTTCTGCATATCGGGCAACGGGCCCTTCGTCTCCTTCGCGTGCATACTCATCGGCATTCCTATTGTGACTCGCAAACCCCAATGCCGTTTTACGTCATTAGGTTCCCTTGCGTTCAAGAGTCCTAAGTCAAGCAGACGCTGCTCTTGGGAGGGCAGCGCTTCGTCGCTGCCATAGACACCTATTAGGGGTCATACCATTCAAACTCGTTCAGCTCACCCTGATAAGGCCAATCTTCTGGTCTCTCGACTAACCAGTGTCGAATCGGATTCGATCGCACATACTCCCACTTAGCATTGTAGTTTTCATGAGATCGCAACTGTCGATCCCAATAGTCGATCTGCCAAATGGGGTGCTGATCAGGAAGAGGCCACTCTTTGCTGGCCAGCGCCTTCCAATACTTGATCCATCTGCTCAGACTATAGGCAGGCCGTTCACTCGGGGCGCAAAAGAAGTGTATGTGGTCCGGAAGAATGACGTACCTGCCCACCTTCCACTTCTCGGCTTGCTGCCATGCTTCTACAATAGTCTTAGCAGCCTGTGCGTCAACCAGAATTTTCTTGCGATGGTTTGTGCAGACCGTCACAAATAGAATCGTCGAACGGTTGCGGTATGCCTTGTTTGGCAAGTGAACAGGGTGCAGACGCTTCGGCAAATCTGGGTTGCTCATGTATAACTGATACGGCAGCGACAAAGCGCTGCCCTCGCACTTCGATTTTACGGCAGCGACGAAGCGCTGCCCTCCCAGCCCGAACAAACCAACTCCAGTATCTCAGCCAAATACAGAACTTTCAGGCGCTCCCCATGCTCCCGGACCGCCTGCGCGATCCAGCCGTGACATCCAGGATTCCCCATCACGATCAGGCTCGCTCCGGTCGATTCGGCGTTCGCATACTTCCGCTCCAGAAGCTCTCGCGCGAGCTTAGGCTGGGTGACGTTGTAAATCCCTGCGCTGCCGCAGCACATGTCCGCCTCCGGCATCTCGATCAGCTCCAATCCTGGGATTGCATTCAAGAGTTGCCGAGGCTGGATGCGAATCTTCTGCCCGTGGGCAAGGTGGCAGGCATCGTGATAGGTGGCGGTCGCTTCCCTTCTCGGCAGCTCACTGAGCAGATCGAGCAGACCGTTCTCGACAAAGAACTCGGAGATATCTTTCACCCGGTCGCCAAAGGCGGTTTGCTCCTTCATGTGGCTGCCGCATCCGGCAGAGTTCACCACGATGGGAAGATCGCCGGGCATGGTCTCGGCGAGCCGCTTCGCGTACTGCTGTCCGACCTCCAAGAACCCGTTGTGCGCGTGAAGAGCCCCGCAGCAGCCGGAGCTGCTGGGCTTGACAGCATAGCCGAGTCTTCTCAAAAGCCTGCGCGTGGCCTCGTGGACGTTCGGATACATCACCCGCATGACGCACCCCTCCAGCATGTACACCTGACCCTTGATCTCGGGGAGCGCGGCTTCGTCGAGCGGAGGCCAGGGGAAGCTCGGCTGAGGGGTGGGCTTGTCGGCTTCGGGCGATTGCCCGCTGAGGATGCGGCTTAGAATCGCGGGGATGCGCTTTCCCGGGATGATCTTGGAAAGGCCAAGCTGAATCCTCATCTTGGTTGGGCTGCTCAGACCGTCCAAGAACATCCGTTTGGCCCGATGCTTGTGAACCTCTTCGACCCGCGTTCTTGCCATCTCCAGGATCGCGCCGTATTCGACCCCGCTGGGACAGGCCGTTTCGCAAGCTCGGCAGCCGAGGCACTGGTCGAGGTGCGGCCCGACGTCTTCCTTCCAATCCAGCTTGCCCTCGTCGGCGGTGCGTGCCAGGTAAATGCGTCCGCGCGGGGATTCGGTCTCCTGCCCGGTCAGCACGAAGGTTGGGCAGCTTTCCAGGCAAAAGCCGCACCGGATGCAGTGGGAGGTGAGGTCGGAAAGCTTGTGGTCGCTCAAAAGATGCCCATCTCCCCTGGATTGAGTTTGTGCGTCGGGTCGAAGATCTCCTTGGCCCGCTTCATGTAGCGGATCATGGCGGGGTCGGTGATTTGGGGAATCTGGGATTGGGCGTTCGGTGATGCAAAGTCAGCAGGCGTTGCACTCAGCGAGGATGAGATCGGCTTGAGCGGATTCGTCTTCAAGATGACTTCAGCCACGACTCCGAGTGTGCCCCGAGCACCGATAAACAGCTTCTGAACGTCGTACCCCGCGACATTTTTGACGGCTCGGCTGCCGCACTTTCGAACACAGCCGTCTGCAGTAACAACCGTCATCCCCAACACCCAGTCTCGCCAAGAACCATACTCCGACTGCAAGCGATGTGGTGCATTGGTCGATAAGGCCCCACCAACCGTCGGGTCGCTCACGCCGCCGGAGATAGGCAGACACTGTCCCTTTGAAGCCAGCTCCTCTTGAAGCACTGACAGCGGCGTTCCCGCCCTTACGACGGCAACCTGATCCTCAGGAATGCAGTCGATCAGTCCCGCATAGGCGGACATCGCTAGCACGTCTTCACCTTGCTCCTCAACATCTTGAAGGAAGCCTCGAATTCGCAGCCGATCAGCCGAAGCCACAGCCTCGACAATCCCCGTCAAGCTATCTGGACGATGGATCACCACGCCACCCCGCGCCAGCGCTTCTGATGCTCCACGCAGCTCTTCTGATTCGGCAGAATCTTGCACGGGTTGCACAGCATTCCGTCGTTGAAGATGCGCTTCGCCATCGCCTGCAGCTCCAAGTCCGCCGGACTGAACATCAGCGGCATCAGGTCGACCTTCTCTACGCCGATCCCGTGCTCGCCGGTGACGCTGCCTCCAAGCTCGATGCACCGCCGCACGATCACTTCCCCGGCCTCGACCACGCGCTTCACCTGGTCGGGGTCGCGGTCGTCGAAGTAAAAGCAGGGGTGAAGGTTGCCATCGCCCGCATGGAACAGGTTGGCGACGCCCAGGCCGTGCTCCTCGGCGACTTTGTACACAAAGTCCAGCATCTCCGGGAGCTTGGAGCGGGGGATCACGCCGTCGTGGGTGACGATGCTGGGCGCAAGCCGCCCCATCGCCCCGATGCCCTTCTTTCGGGCGGTCCAAAGCTCTTGCCGCTCGCGCTCGTCCTTGGCGATGCGGACCTCCAGCGCGCCGTTTTCCTGGCAGATTCGGGAGACGGCGGACATTTCGTTTTGGACAACATCTTCCGAATTTTGGATTTTGGATTTTGGATTTTGGATTGGATCGCCGATTGCCGATAGCTGATCTCCGATATCTACGCCCCGATCGCTGATCGCCGATAGCTGATCGCCCCCAAAACTCCCCTCCCCCTGCGACGAAGGAGCGAGGGGGAGGGGGTTGGGGGAGGGGGTTTCCCGATGACCGATCCCTGATCTCCGATCTCCGATATCCACACCCCGATCGCTGATCGCCGATAGCTGATCGCTACTGTCACACTCCACCAACAGCAGCGCCTCTGCGCCTTCGGGATACTGCAGATTGAACGCGGCTTTGAGAGCTTTAAGGATCCCCTTGTCCATGATCTCCATCGCCGCTGGGAGCACCCCCTCGGCGATGATCTGCGCCACGGCCTGCGTGGCTCCGCGCACCGTCGGGAACGCGGCGAGCGCTGTCTTGACGGCTGCCGGAACGGGCGTCAGTTTCACCCAAGCCTCCGTCACGATGCCCAGCGTCCCTTCCGAACCCACGATCAGACCCAGAAAGTCATAACCCGGCCCGCCGGGGACCTCCCCGCCAAAGCGCACCACTTCCCCATTCGGCTCGACCATCGTGATGCCCAGGATGTGCTGAACCGTCACCCCATACTTCAGCGTGTGCGGCCCGCCCGAGTTCTCGGCGATATTGCCGCCGAGGGTCGAGACGGTCTGGCTGCTGGGGTCGGGGGCAAAGTGCAGGCCGTGCTCGGCGACGGCGTCGGAGATGCGCTTGTTCGCGATCCCAGCTTGGGCAAGCAGGCAGCGATTCTCGACGTCGATCTCCAGAATCTTCGTGAGCTTCTTGGTGGAGATGATCACGCCCCCCATCGCCGCCAGCGCGCCGCCGCTCAGTCCCGTGCCCGCGCCCCGCGCCGTGTAGGGGACAGAGTTTGCCACGCACCACTGCACCACCTTCTGCACCTCATCGGTGGATTCGGGAAGGACGACGACAGCCGGCTTGCTGCGGTCGACGGTGTAGGCGTCGCAGTCGTAAGCCCGCAAAGCCCCTGGCCCAGAAAGCACTTTGTGCGCTTCCAGGATGGACTCCATTCCACGGGCGATCTGCTCAGCGTCAGTCATCGGTTGTGGTTAGTTTAGCTTTGCATTCCAAATGCATCGCCCTTCATAGCCAACCTAAACGACGAATACGCCCTACAAGACCTAAATCCAGGCCCACCAAAAAAAACGGGCGTGCTCAGCACGCCCTAGTTGCTCGTCTTTCTTGCGATCATCGACTCGGGCCGTTAAGGCCGATTCTGATCGCGGCTTTTCTGCTCAATATGCCGGGCTTTCGCCTCTCAGCCAATCGAGTCAAAAATCGCTATGTTCGGGATTACGCCCGCCTACTGAACCCGGTTCCCGCGAGTAGGACCGACTGCGTGAAATCAGTACATTGTTTGGCAACTTTGGGACCAACCGACTACCAATGAATCGCACATGCCTGAGCAGGCCAGCGCTTTCAAGGTCTACAATGAGCATCATGGGTTCGGTTAAGGTTGGCCTCCTCGGGGCCGGAGGCATCGGCAACGTTCACGCCCGACACTATTCCGCAATGCCCGATGTGGAACTCCACGTCTTCGATATTCACCCCGAAAAAGTCGATACCATCGCTAAAGCCCATCGGGCAATCCCCTGCTCGTCTTTCGATGATCTCATCGCTAAAGTTGATGCCGTCGATATCTGCCTGCCGTCGAACCTGCATTACGAATTCGGGATGAAATCCATCGCAGCAGGCAAGCCGACGATGGTCGAAAAGCCGATAGCCACAACCCTCGAGCATGCCTCAGAGATGATGGAGGCGTCCGAAAAAGCGGAGGTGCCGCTCTTTGTCGGCCAAGTCGTTCGCTTCTTTCCCGAATTCCGTACCGCACACAACCTCGTCGAAAACGGAACAGTCGGCATTCCAGCTGCAGCACGAATGCGCAGGGGCGGTGGACCTCCGCGATCCCACGCAGAGTGGTTCTTCGATCACGAGAAGTCGGGTGGAGTTCTGCTCGATCTGGCCATCCACGATTTCGATTGGCTACGCTGGACGCTTGGCGAAGTCAAGCATCTCTATTCGCGCTCGGTAGGGGCGAAGACCGGTAAAGGCCTCGACTATGCCCTCACCACTCTCACCTTCGACAGCGGCGCGGTAGCCCACACAGAGACCACCTGGATGGATCCGGGCGGATTCCGAGTCGCTCTGGAAGTGTGTGGAAGCGAAGGGATGATTGAATTTGACTCTCGACACCTGCCAACACTCCGTGTCAACACCGGCGATATCAAGGTAACCGAAGGTCCGCTCGCCCCGAAAGATGACCCTTACTACCGCGAACTCAGCGCCTTCCTTGCTGCCGTCACAAAAGGCGAACCCTTGCCGATCACGGCTTACGACGGTTTCATGGCTCTTAGCATCAGTCTCGCCGCACTTGACTCAGCCAGAACTGGTCGCGTCGTTGCACCGGCCCGACAGATTTAGTCCAGATACGATATCCTAGAGGGAACCAATTTCGTTTTCTTGGCTTCCGCATAACAGGAGATCGCGGACGATTCACCTTAAATGTGAGGCCAACGCCCGGTTGATCACGACCCAAAAACAACAAGGAAAGACTTATGATTACAACGCTTATTGCTGCTATGACACTCTTCGCCCCTGCTGGCGCCGATACCCCCCTGGCTTGTCCGATCATGGGCAGCCCGACCAACGCAAAATCGCAAGCGCTGGACTACAACGGCGCACGCTTCCGCATGTGTTGTGGCGGCTGCGACGGTGCATTTAAGAAAGATGCCGCCAACGTGGTTGGAAAGTTGAAGGCAGACAGCAAAGCGATCGGAGAATTCCTCTTCGACCCCACAACAGGTCTCCCGATTGACGCCAAGAAAGCGAAGGCAACAACGGACTACAACGGCATCCGCTACCACTTCGCAACCGAGGCTGGCAAGGACACCTTCACCAAGAACGCCAAGACCCTCGCCGTGATGCCGAAGAAAGAAGTCATGAGCTGCCCGGTTATGGGAAGCCATGCAGTAGCAAGCTACGCCAAGGCTGGCGGTTACGCCGACCATGATGGCGTTCGCTACTACTTCTGCTGCGCGGACTGCGTTGCTAAGTTCCGAGCTGAACCGGCCAAGTATGCCAAAGCCGCTTCTGCAAAGGCAAAAGCTCCCGTCGTTCAGGACGTAAAGTAAGCGTTTTCTACGCAGACTCCCATTAGAAGAGCCGCATCCCACTTGGGATGCGGCTCTTTATTTATGGTGGCCCATATGAGGTTTCTAGGTTCCTACTCCTCACTACTCACTACTCACTACTCACTACTCACTCCCCGCTACTTACTCCCCGCTACTCACTCATAGCTACTCACTACTCACGACTCACTCCTTAGACAAACCTCTTCAACCTAAGCGAGTTCAGAATCACCGACACACTGCTAAACGCCATCGCCGCCGCCGCGAACATCGGATTGAGCATCCCCATCACAGCGAGCGGGATCATGAGAACGTTATAGCCAAACGCCCAAACCAGATTCCAGCGGATTGTCGTGAGCGTGGCTCTGGCAAGCCTGATCGATTGGGCAACACCTCTCAAGTCCGACCGAAGCAGCGTAATCTGCGCCGTCTCCATCGCAACGTCTGTGCCTCCGCCCATCGCAATTCCAAGGTCGGCCTGGGCAAGCGCGGGCGCGTCGTTGATACCATCGCCGACCATGGCAACTCGGTTTCCGTTCGTTTGATGACTGACAACGATATTCGCCTTGTCGGCAGGCAACACCTGTGCTTCAATCCGGCTAATCCCCACCTCTTTGGCAATGGCTTCCGCAGTCTTTCGGTTGTCACCGGTCACCATCACAGGCTCAACCCCCATTCGCTCAAGCTGCTTCACAGCCTCACGACTATGCTCATCCACGCGGTCAGACACAGCCAGGAGGGCCTGAACTTTGCCGTCAACGGCAACCGCCATCACGGTCTTAGCTTGGGATTCGAGCTGCGTGA
This sequence comes from Fimbriimonadaceae bacterium, assembly GCA_019638775.1. NCBI lineage: Bacteria > Bacillati > Armatimonadota > Fimbriimonadia > Fimbriimonadales > Fimbriimonadaceae > Fimbriimonadaceae bacterium. The sequence goes on from JAHBTD010000002.1 coordinate 842,097, forward strand.
ACTTGGCCCGAAGCACATCGCTCAGCGCCAAACTCCAATCCTCCAAAATCCTAGCGCTCCCAACAACAACCATCTTGCCATCGACGACAGCCTGGATACCTTTACCGCTGTGCGCTTCGAAGGACTCCGCCTTGATCGGCATGTAGCCACGCTTCTTGGCGCCATCAACGATTGCACGAGCAACCGGATGTTCCGACCCTTCCTCGGCCCCAGAAGCCAGGCGCATCACCTCGGCCTCAGTCAAATCTCCAGCGACGATCACATCAGAAAGCTCAGGGCGTCCCTTCGTAATGGTTCCTGTTTTATCAAGGAGAACAGTCTTGATGGACCCCGCCTTCTCCAAGGCCGAACCGTCTTTGATCAAGATGCCCAGCTCAGAACCACGACCCGTGCCAACCATCACTGCTGTCGGTGTGGCCAAGCCGAGGGCGCATGGGCAAGCAATAACGAGAACCGTTACGGCTGGTATGAGCGCGGCAGCAATATCCGCCCCTCTCAACATCCACCCAGCAAAGGTGAGGATGGCCGTAAGGATAACGAGCGGCACAAACACGGAAGACACTTTGTCGGCAAGCTTTTGAACCGGGGCCTTCGAGCCTTGAGCACGCTCCACAAGCTTAACAATATGTGCCAAAGCTGTATCAGCGCCAACCTTGGTTGCTCGGTAAAGCAAAGCCCCCGAGGTATTCAGGGTGCCCCCCGTCACTTCATCACCCACCGACTTCTCAACAGGCACCGGCTCACCCGTGAGCATGGATTCGTCGATGAATGAACTTCCTTCAACTACCTCTCCATCCACAGCAACCTTTTCACCCGGCTTCACCCGAATGATGTTGCCAACCTGAATATGTTCAATGGGATGCTGCGCCTCGTTTCCATCAGGCCCGACGACATTGGCAACCTTCGGCGCCAATCCCATAAGCTTTTCAATGGCTCCCGACATCCGCCGCTTCGAGCGTGCTTCGAGATACTTCCCTACCAGGATCAGCGATACGATCGCCGCTCCGGTTTCGAAGTAGATATGATCCGAAACCATCGAGTGCCCAGCGTGCTCTCGATAAGCGATCAGGGCGTACGTACTGTATGCCCAAGCTGCAAAAGCGCCAATCGCGATCAGCGAATCCATCGTCGCCGCGAAGTGCTTCAGGCCCTTCCACGTAGACACGAAGAATTGCCGTCCATTCCAGAAAACAACCGGAGTCACCAGCGCAAAAAGCAGCCAGTTTGCCCAAGCCGGTCTTGGATGCCAAAACATCGACAGCCCGACAGCCGGGATCGTAAGGGCAATCGCCATCCACAAGTTAAACCGCTGAGCTTTAAGTTCGCGGTCCGATTCAACCTTCATATGCTCGGCATGTTCATCATGAGCGCCATGATCCATTGCTGGCATTGGGGCAGCGGACATCATATGCCCGGCATGGGGGTCGGCAGCCTTTGGCTTTGATGCAACCGCTTCGTAACCCGCGTCAGAAACTGCCTTCTGCAAAGCTTCGACGGTGACGTTCCCGCCCGCGACGATCGTTGCTTTCTCCGTAGCAAAGTTGACATTGGCATCGACTACGCCATGAACGCCCTTGAGCGCTTTCTCGACCCGGGCAACGCACGACGCGCACGTCATGCCCTTGATCGGAAACTCGATTTGCTGAGGTTTAGGCCGAGCCGCCGCGAGGCCAAGACCCTTCATCGGATCGGGCTTAGCATTGGGAAGCACCGCCTCATAACCCGCATCGGATACGGCCTTTGCCAGAGCATCCATTTGAACGTCAGACTGTGCGACGACGGTCGCCTTGTCAGTGGCAAAGTTGACGTTTGCTTCGACAACTCCTTCCACCTTTGCAAGCGCCTTCTCGACACGCGCCACACAGGAAGCACAGGTCATGCCCTTGATCGGTATCTGGATCTCGTTTGTGTCGTGATGTGTGTGTGTCATGTGATTTCTCCTACATTCAAAATATACCCCATGGGGTATATTTGTATAGGTCCTTAAGGCCGTCCTGAACTGAAACAGGGTCCTATCGGACCATTCGGGACATCGTCTTGCGAAGCTCCTCGACGAGCTGGTGAGGAGTTTGCGTCTTTGCCTGGTCATGCTCCGAGCCCGTGCCATGCCCGAGGATGCAGCCTTTCATATGGGCTGCCGCGATCTCCGCTGAGAGTTGCTCCAGCGCAGCGCGCACAGCCGCAACCTGAGTGAGGATGTCGATACAATACTGGTCCTCGTTCAGCATCCGACGAACTCCCCGCACCTGGCCTTCCAAGCGTGCAAGTCGACGATCAAGCGATTGTTTGGATTCTGCGTCCATGACGATATTATACCCTATAGGGTATTCACAGGGAGCAGACGAAAGACCAAAACTGGGCAGTAAGAGGCAGCGGAAATCAGGCCCAGAAGACTAATCTTTATCTGGTGCTTGATCAATAGCGGTCATCTTCACGATCTCAGGATCGGCAATCATAGCCGCATCAGGCTGGTCCAACCAGGATTCAAACTCAATTCGTGCCTTGTTCTCCGAGTCCAGAGAGCTTTGCAAGCTTGCGAGGCGGTCAATCGCTTTTGATGCTGTAAAGTTGAGCAGAGTGAGTTCTGTGAGCCGGTCATCCGCCTCTTCATGAACGTTCTTAACCAGTTCTCCCGCTTCGCGAATGACATCGATATCCCGACTGATGTCCCACATCAGTTCAAACTGAGCCGCCAATTCGATGACCGGGCGCACTATCTCATCGGCCTCTTGCAACCTAGCTTCAAGAAGCGCATCTGCCTTTTGCAAGCCCTGAAGTGTTTCAAGCGCCTTTGCCCGTTTGCTAAGCATAAGAAGCCGCATTGTCTCATCGGCCTGTTCATCCAAACGCTTATCCAGCCGAGAGATGGACTCGGATGTGCGTATCGCGGCCTCGTTGACGAGCTTCCTTTTCTCTGCGACCCGTGCCTTGATCTCCTCGGAAGTGAAGAGAGGCTGGCTTTTGACGTGATCGACGACGACTCGGAGAACGCGAGGGTTACGAACGTCTAGGCTCCTGAGTTCGCGCTGACGGTTGATCTTCCTAATCTTCCGTTCTGACATCTCCCAAAGGTAAGGACCTAAGAAGGCGAACATCAGGATGCAAAGAAAGGCTATGCCCTTGGCTTCGGTCTGAACAAAAAAGAGTGCAGCGATAAGCGTGAGCAACGTCCACCAAATGCGCAGTCTCTTGATCCTTGAATCGGCAAGCGCTTTATAGGCATCGTCCAGACTCTTCGTCGCCTCACCATAAAGCCGACGGATTTCTTCGTCCGACATGGGCAAGGCGTTCCTTAAATCCAGTTCTTCCATCAGCCTGTCAATCTCTTACATTTTTGGTTCAACTAAGGTTCCACACCTTCCCCATCCGTCACTCATCACTTCTCCCCTTTGCGTCTTTACGCCTTTGCGAGAAAGAAAACAGAGATCAGAAATCGGACATCGGAAATCGGAAATCCGAGTCGGATCACCGATTACGGATCACGGTCCCTTCCCCATTCGTCGTTCATCATTTCCCTTCCCATTCATCATTCATCGTTCATCGTTCATAACTCATCGTTCATCCTTCATCCTTCCCCTCCGTGACCTCTGTGGCCCTCAGTGCGCTCCGTGAGAAATCCCGACGACTCTGCAATCTCCAATCTCACGTCTCAGGTCCCGGTAAACTCAAACCACCTATGAACTTCCGCATCGAAAAGGACTCTTTGGGCGATGTCAACGTCCCCGCCGACGCTTATTGGGGCTCGCAGGCCGAGCGCACCCGCAACCTCTTCCAGATCAGCGGGCTCACCGAGCACCCCAAGATGATCGACGCATACGTCATGCTCAAAAAGGCGTGCGCCGAGGCCAACACCGAGCTTGGTCTGCTGGACAAGGAAGTGGGCGGAGCGATCGTCAAAGCCGCCGACGAAGTCCTTGGTGGGAAGTTCCGCGACCAGTTCCCGGTCGACGTCTTCCACATGGGCGCGGGCACCTCGTTCAACATGAACACCAACGAGGTTTTGGCCAACCGCGCCGAAGAGATTCTCGGCGGGGAGAAGGGCAAGTACACCCGCGTCAACCCGAACGACCACGTCAACTACGGGCAGTCCACCAACGACACCTTCCCCAGCGCCATGCGCATCATGACGCGCCTGATGCTCACCGACCTCTTCAAGGCCGTCGATACCCTTGCCGACGCCTTCGAGGCCAAGGGTGTCGAGTTCGACACGATCCTGAAATCGGGCCGGACCCACCTGCAGGACGCGGTTCCGATCCGTCTCGGACAGGAGTTCGCCGCTTACGGATTGGCCATTCGCAAAGCGCGAAAGTGGCTGGAGCATGCCGCCTACGAACTGGAAGAGCTGGGCATCGGCGGTTCGGCAGCCGGAACGGGCCTGAACACGCACCCGCAGTATCGGTTTATCGTGGTGGAGCGGCTGAAAGGCTACACCGGCATCGAATTCCGCAACGCCCCCAGCCTGGTCGAATCTATGCAGAGCCAGATGTGCATGGCGGCGCTGGCTTCGGGTCTGCGCATCCTGTGTCTGGAGCTCACCCGCATCTCGAACGACCTGCGCCTGATGTGCAGCGGCCCGCTCACCGGCATTGCCGAGATCGTGCTTCCGGCGGTCCAGCCGGGGTCCAGCATCATGCCCGGAAAGGTGAACCCCAGCATGGCGGAAAACCTGAACCTGGTCCTCTTCCAGGTGCTTGGGCAGTGTCAGTCGCTCGACTACTGCGTGCAGGCCGGACAGCTTGAGCTGAACGTGATGATGCCGAGCATGGCCTTTAGCGCGCAGTTCTCCATCCAAATTCTGGCGAACACGCTGAACACCTTCACCGAGAACTGCGTGCGCGGCATCAAGGCCGACGAAGAGCGTTGCAAGCACTACGCCGAAACCTCCCCGTCGCTGGCTACCGCGCTGAACGTCTACCTGGGGTATCAGACAGCGGCCCAGGTGGTGAAGACGGCGTTGAAGGAGAAGAAGTCAATCCCGGATGTTGTCCGCGAGCAAAGACTGCTGGATGAAGAAACGTTGCAGAAAGTCCTCGATCCGGCGAAGCTGACAGAACCGGGGATTCCTGGGAAGTAACCGCAGGAATGTAATTGTGAGGCATGTGATGACAAGGCCTATTCTTCCGTTCTTGGTCAGCGCAGCGATTTTTGCTGGCGCGGCAACAGCGAACCCACAAAACAGGCAATCTGAAGCGAAACTAACGTTTAAGCTTCAAGGTACAGATGGCAAAATGTACGGTCCTTCAGACATGGGTTTTGGCAAGCCCACGTTCTTAGTCTTTCTCTCAGGATCACAAATGTTGAGGGAAGGTATCAGAGACATAAGACGCTTAGCTCATTTGCTGAATTACAAGATACGAGTAGTGGGCATTGTTACCGATGATCTTAATGACGCTGTACTATTGAAGCGAGAGTATGGACTAGATTTTTTATTATTGTGCGACGGCAAAGATGTTGTTGAAAAACTTGGACACTATGAAGGCACCGAAGTTTTCACTACAGCGATTGTAATGCCGGACGGATCAGTTCTCAGTCAAAGTCCTGGATATAGTCGAACCACAATTAAGAAGATGCTGTCAGCAGTATCGAAGAAGACTGGATCGAAGGTCAGCGTAAATCTCAGTCGATTCCCGAAGAAGCTGTTCGGAGGGGACAAGATTTTTTGGGGCTTGCCGCCTCCAATTTGATGCTCTTGGTGCACCATATTCCGATCTCGCCGCGGAGGTCGAGTCACAATTGACCCAGTGCTAACCGCCGCCGACCATCGCAAGCTAAAGGGTTTCAAGGGCCTGCGGCCTGCCTTTGCAAGAATGGCGGTGGTGCTCTCCTTCCTTGCCGCATGCCTCCAATGGATCCTGTGCCGAGAGCCCGTGTATCACTCCCCCATGTACACTCAGCGTATGAATTCAACCCAACCGCCAAGCCTGACCATGCACAACACCGGAATCGTTGTGCAGTCCCTCGATACGGCGATTGCCTTCTTCACGGAACTCGGCATGGAGTTGGAAGGCCGAGCCATGATCGAGGGCGAATGGGCGGGCCGCGTCACTGGACTTGGCGACCAGCAGGTCGAAATCGCTATGATGGTGACGCCCGATGGCCATAGCCGACTGGAGCTGTCTCAATTCCTAAGGCCAGAGGTCGTCGCCGACCACCGCACGGCACCCGTAAATGCTTGGGGCTATCTGCGGGTCATGTTCGGCGTCAGCGATCTCAACGCAACGCTCGAACGCCTCGCCAAGCATGGCGCGGAGGTTGTCGGTGAAGTGGTCCAGTACGAAGACATCTACCGCCTTTGCTACATTCGCGGCCCCGAAGGAATCCTTATTGGCTTAGCCGAAGAATTGAATCCTATCTAAGGCTCACTTTGATGCCTCAGGGTGCGCCTTCCTCTCTCCCTCTCCAGCCACAACCCAGAGCCCTGAGGCTAAAACCACAGCCTCAGGACTCCAGACAAACGTAAGCAGGCGGCAACAGAAGGCGTGTGTTTGGCCTTATAAATATGGGGGCCATAATGGATTGAGGTTTGTACCAATGGCTGATGTCCTACCAAAAATCACCAGTAAAGAGTTCTCACTAGACTCAATCATCCGCTATTTTATCGGCGGTGTTGTTTTGCTCGCTTGCTGGGCCATCGCCTTTCCTGACATTCTCGAGAGCGATGTTATCTCTAAGTTTGGGGCTGCTGGCTTGGCGACACTCGCGTTGTCGGTTGGAATTCTTTCCTACGGGGTCTATCGTGCAGCAATATATCCACTGCTGTTGTGCATCCACGCGCTATGGCCAGGCAGTAGTCCGTCGAAGTTTCGAAGTGGACACGAGGATGCTGCCAGTCAGTACCCTAGCTTTGAGCATCGCTTGAGGAAAGAGTACGGAATGTCAATCTTTGAGGCTGATATTATCTCGGGCCAAATTACCAGAGAGCTGGGTCCGAGCGATCAGGCTGAGTTTTCTCGTACGTTTGCAGCGGAGGCTCACCTCTTATATCTTAGCGGCTTCACAGCGATTACACTTGGAATACTTGGTTGGTTCTTCACTAAAGCAGAAACTGCCATCTTAAGTCTCGCTGGGCTTGTCATCTTCTGCCTGGGGATTTTTCATCACGCACGCTTTCGCCGTACTCGCCAGATTGTGCTGAAATGGATTTCTGAAAAAGATCAGGATAAATGGCTTGCGGCCCACGGCTATAAAAAGGTTCTTTGACGCCTATAGTCGCGCCATCACCTCTCCCTTACCTGCCTCGACAGAAAGCCCAGCAGCCAGCGCCCAAGACCTGCTGTAGAATATTCCAACAGTGCTCAGCAGGATCAGCTATCCATCCATCATCGGCACAACACTGGCGATCGCAGTTGTGCTCTTCTGCTGCCTCATCGGCGTGTTCCAACTCTTACAGCCGGGTATCAACCAATGGCCCACCGCAGCATCGATAGCGTTGGTTGTCAGCATTGCCAGTTCTGCTATCGGTCTCTACAGACACTCCCGACGCAAGCCGACTCAAAGCCAAGAGGATGAGCCGGCGGATTTTTGGACCTTCTTGCTTGCGGGAGTACTGACGGCGATCATCATGATCTTCTGCCGAGCAGGACTGGAAACGCTTGCAGAAAGCATGCGCCGTGACACAACGATGCAAACGCCTTGGAGCGATCATATCTACTTTGGAATCGCGATGAGCGCTATGATGACCTTCCTTTATTGGCTGACCGACAGAAGGAAGTCCGGTCGAGATCACCAAGGCTCGCCAGACGAACGCGACCGGCACCTCTAAAACGCAAACCCCTCCCTGTCAAACTCTCCGCTTAACAAGGAGGGGAATTACTCAGCAACCTGCCGACCATCCCCAATCACATATACTTCGCCAGCACTTCCCTAACCTCCGGACTGCCAGCCGGACTCTCGGGCAGCTTTGCCCCTGCCTTAATCAGCAGCTCCACCGTTCGAGGATAGTTGCCGTCCTTCCGCCAACCGTTCACCGACCCGTACGTACAGGTTCCCAAGGGCGTCCCGCCGTACACATTCTTGATCTCCAAATCCGGCCCGTAAGGCAAGATTAGCTCCACAATGTCGTCGAATCCGTGGAAAGCTCCGTTGGCGATCGGGGTCAAGCGCTCGCCGTTGAGCGTGTTCACGTCAAACCCAAGCTCCAGCATCAGCTTCACTGAGTCGGCCTTCCGGTTCCATGCCGCGTCGCAGATCAGCCGCTTGTCCTTTAGGGCCAGGTTCGCAACCATGTCCGGGTTCTCCGCCACGATCCGCCGCGCCACCGCACCATCACCCTTCCAACAAGCCGCTAGCAGTTGCAATCGGGGCGGCGACCGGTCAAACAGGAACTGATAAGCAAGCTCCCTATCCAAATTCGCTGCGGCCTGCAATGGGGTGACCCCGCCGAGCACATAGGAATAGATATGTCGCCCAGGGGCGACCGGGATCATCGCGCTCCCCGGCTCGTTGATAGGTCGCTCCAAGACCCCGGCATCCTCCTCGACATGCCATTTCAGGAGGTCCATCTTCTCCAGCGCAACCGCCATAAAGATGTCGGTGCTCGCGCCGCGCTCTACCAAATACCGCAGCACCTCCTCGTTTTTCAGCAGGAACTGTGCGGCGGTTCCGTGATGGTCGAGGTCACGCGCGTCGATGTCCGCCCCCGCATCCAAAATGATCCCGGCGATTTCGGGGGTCTTGGAAAAGTGCAAAGGGTACTGGCCATCCCCGCCACGCTCATGAACCACATTCGGGTCTTTGGCGATAATCGCCTTCAGCTCCTTGACTTTGCCAAGCCGTGCCGCCGCGTGGGCCGTCAGCTTTGCGCCTTTAGAGATGAGGTAGTTCGAAATCTCCTCACTCGCCGAATCCAGCGGACCAAATCCCCCCGCCCACCAGTCGCTTTTGGCATTCACGTCGGCCCCGTGCTCCAAGAGGAGATCGATCATCGGGCGATCTTCGCGGTTTACCGCCGCGATCATCGGCGTGGCCCCAAACTCGGTCGGGTCCTTGGATCGAATCACGTCCGGACTCTCGGCAAGGATCTTTCGCACACGCTCTCGATCACCGGCTTTGATGGCAGCAAAGAAAGCGTTCCGGTGCGTTTCATAGCCCTCGACGTAGCGTTTCAGCTTGGACCAGCTAGGGTAGCCATATTCGCGGGCGATGGCGAGCTGGGAGTCGGTGAGTCGCGCTTTTGCGGGGGTCTGGCCCATGCGGGCAAGAGCTTCGGGATCGTTGGTCTTGGCAAGGCGAAGAAGGGCCTTGGCTTCGTTTTTGAGATGCTCCAGATTGGGGCGCTCGGGCAGTTGTTTCGACATATAAACCTCCATGCGATCGCCTAAGGTCCGCGATTAGGCCGCACTTTGGTTAAGTGTTTAAGCTATGTGATCGGTGAGCTAAGCTCTTTCCGCGGACCCGGTTGCGCCCGATGCGCCTGCAAAGATTATACACGCAACGCTTGTGGACGAAAGCGAGTCAAGAGGGCTGAATCCTCGAATAGAATAAACACGTACTCTATCGAAAAGAGCGTCAACATGCTCAAAAACGGCCTGCTTATCCTGTGTGTTTTTGTCTTTCTGAACGGGATCGAAAAGATCGTGTTACGCAGTGATATCCCCTGGAGCTACCTAGCCGTCATGGCCATCCCGATCACCTGGTTCCTCATTCGGATCGTTCAATCCAGGACACAATTCTCGTCGCAAGACGGCAAGAATATATTTGAAAGTTTCCCTTGGCCGGTTGGTTGGCTGGCTGTCCCGATCTTGGCATTTGTGTTCATCGGGGCATCTGGGGCCGAAACGATCATTCACGAACTACTCGGCGATGCAAACGACGGCAAGGCAAACCTGGGCTACGCTCTGGTCATCATCGGGCTCTTCTTCGGGGTTGGTCCGGCGCTTTTCAGTGCCCTTCCCCCTCCCCGGGCCGACCGCGCCAAGATCAAAATCGACTATTCCGGCAAGTAGTCTCAGACGTGGACCTTCTTTCAAGCATTTAGTGCGGTTTTGGCTGCACGCCGCGATTGCTGCCTCCGATGCTTGATTTGCCGCAGACCCCATCGGTAACCTCAGCGCACGGCTATGAGTATCACCCGACGCGAACTATTGGGCATGCTTGGGGCAGCAAGCCTGCCTCTCCCTCGGCTCGACGGCTTCACTTGGGAGGAAGCCCAAGATGACATCACCCTGCCCACGCCCAAGCGCCCCGCCTACCGCAAGCCAAACCGCCCGGTCACGGCAATTGTCCTGGGCTACGGCGGACGCGGAGGCTACTACGGCTATATGGAAAGCCAGATGCCCGACGACTGGAAGATCGTGGGCGTTGCCGAACCGATCGACTATCGCCGCGAGCAGGCGATCTCTCGGCACAAGCTGGGGCCGGAGGTCGTCTTCGACACTTGGGAGAAGGTCTTCGACAAGCCCAAGTTCGCCGACGTGATCGTTGTCTCCACACCGGACAATCTCCACATCGGTCCCGCTCTCGCCGCACTGAACAAGGGCTATCACCTCCTGCTCGAAAAGCCGATCGCGCAGTCGTGGAGGCAGTGCCGCGACATCTTGTTTGCCGCTGAGAAGGCGAAGGCTTACACGGCGGTCTGCCACGTTTTGCGGTACGCGCCCTACTTTGTGCAGATGGAGGCCGTCCTTCGCAGCGGACTGATCGGCGATGTCGTCTCGATCCAGCATCTAGAGCCGATCCACTATCGGCACTTTGCTCACTCGTATGTGCGGGGACCGTGGCACAACGAGAAGGATTCCAACCCGTCTCTGCTCGCTAAGAGCTGCCACGATCTCGATCTGATCAAATGGTTTGCGGGTGTGCCGTGCCGCCGCGTCAGCAGCTTTGGCGGGCTCACACACTTCTCCAAGAAGTATGCCCCGGAGGGTGCCCCTACCCACTGCAGCAAGGGCTGCCCCATCGTCGAAACCTGCCCCTACGAAGCCTCCAACTTCTATGTGAAGAAGAAGCTGTGGAGCACCCACCACATCATCTCTCGCGACCGCTCCGACGAGGCGATTTTGCGGGCGATGAAGGAAACTCAATACGACGCCTGCGTGTATCGGCACCGCAACGACGTTTGCGACCATCAGACGGTGATGATGGAATTCGATGGGAACATCACCGCCAACTTCAATATGGAGGCGAATTCGAGCTATGGCGGCCGTCGCACCCGCATCTTCTGCACGGGAGGTGACATCGTGGGCGACGAGCGATTCCTCGATGTCTATAACTTCCAGACCGGGAAGGCGGTGCGGTGGGATGTCGCTCAACACAATCAGGGCTTAGACGGACACGGCGGAGGCGATCAGCGGATGGTCCGCGATCTTTGCCAAGCGATCGCTTGGGACGATTCGGCGTTCTTGCTAACCGACCTTCAAGAGTCGATGGAGAGCCACCATATCGGGTTCCAATCGGAAGTTAGCCGCCACAAGGGCGGGCAAGTGCAAAAAGTAGACATCAAGTCTGCTGTGAAGAGATAGCACTTTTGGGAGTGAGCGAATTAATTCGCGCTTTCATAGCGGCGATTTATCGCAGCCAGCATCTTCCGGCAAGGTGTTGGCACGCTATATAGCGAGTGCACTCTACAGAAAACTTCAAGTGGTGCTGACCCGATGAATCGGGTCAGCTAAAAGCGCGAATAAATTCGCGCACTCCCAAAACTAGTGGGCATTCCGAAAGCCGTCGCTAATGGACCAGGCAGTAGCCGCCGCTTCCGACCCTCCGCCGTTAGCGGCGACAGAGTGCATCCCCCCCTGCTGAGCGTTGGCAAGGATCGCTGCCAGCTCGTCCGGGATCGTCTCCCCCAGCGACCATTCCGCAAACTCACGCCCCAAGAACCCGGTGTCCATTCTCCCGGCTTGAAAGTCGGGGTGGTCCAGCACGTCGAGCATGTAGGCCACATTCGTCTTCACACCGATCACATGGAAGTCCAGCAAAGCGTTCTTCAGCCTGCGGATGGCCTCCGACCGTGTCGCTCCAAACGCGATCACCTTGGCGATCATCGAGTCGTAGTAGCGGGTCACTTCCGAGCCTGCGGCAAAGCCGGTGTCCACCCGAATCCCTGGCGCCTTCGGCTCGGCCCAGGCGATGATTTTGCCGATGCTCGGCATGAACCCGCTGGCTGGGTCTTCGGCGACGATGCGGGCCTCGATCGCATGGCCGTTCAAGGCTCCTCGCTCGCCGTTCATGACGGCTTGCGGCAGGTTCAAAGCCTCGCCTGAAGCCACCCGAAGCTGCCACTGCACCAGGTCCAGCCCGGTTACCATCTCGGTCACCGGATGCTCCACCTGCAGCCGTGCGTTGACCTCCAGGAAGTAAAACTCCTTGGCGGCTTCGTCGACGATGAATTCGACCGTGCCCGCGTTCGTATACTTCGCCGCTTTGATGAGGGCAACGCAGGCCTCGCGCATCTTGGGCCAAAGCTCGACCAGCGCGCCGGGGTTGGCGGGGTACTCGCTGGAGTAAAGCGGGGAAGGGGCCTCTTCGAAGAGCTTCTGATGCCGACGCTGGATCGAGCATTCGCGCTCGAACAGCGCGGCGACGCTGCCGTGTTGGTCGGCAAGGATCTGCACTTCCACGTGGCGGGGGCGTTCCACCAGCTTCTCCACCATCATCGCCCCATCGCCGAAGGCTTTAATCGCCTCCTCGCTGGCAAGCTTGAGCTCATTGTCGAAGTCGCCGGGGTTGCGCACGATCCTCATGCCGCGCCCGCCTCCGCCCGCGCTGGCCTTGAGCATCACGGGGTAGCCGATCTCATTCGCCGCTTCCTTAAGCTGGGCGTCGGTCGCCCCGGGCTGGAAGAAGCCGGGAGTCACGGGGACGCCCACGCTCACCGCCAGGTTCTTCGCCCCGATCTTGCCGCCCAAAAGCCGCATCGCATCCCCGCTCGGACCGACGAAGGTGATCCCCGCTTCCTGGCATGCGTCGGCGAATTCGGCTCGCTCGGAAAGAAATCCGTAGCCGGGGTGGATGGCATCGGTCCCGGTCTGCTTGGCGGCGTCGGTGATCTTGCCGATGTCGAGATAGGAGCTTGCGGGCTCGGGCGGGCCGATGTGGACGGCTTCGTCGGCAAGCTGGGTGTGCATGGCCTGTGCGTCTGCGTCCGAATAGACGGCGACGGTGCGGATGCCCATTTCGCGGGCGGCCCGGATGACGCGGACGGCGATTTCTCCGCGATTGGCGATGAGGAGTTTAGAGATCATTCAGAAACCCGCTGGCATTCAATTGGAGAGACTGTGATCCCTCCATAACTGCGTTATGGAGGGTACTTGTTTCCAGACAATCGTCGCTGGAATCAGCCTCCTATTCGTCACACACTATGGGTCATTAAGGCTGGATGGGAACATCCTTACAGTCCATTCACCGAAGGCAGCGCCCCATCAAATTTGACTTTGCGTCTTTGCGAGAAACCAAAAGAAGCTCCATACATACCCACGATATCCTTAGATTCCTTTTTCTAACCCGTCCCCTCATCTTCTCTCCTTCGTCGGGACGAGGCCGGGATTCACCTACGCCTTCAAATCTCAACAACAAAGCTCGCTTTCCGCTTCTCCAAAAATGCCCCAACTCCCTCTTTCCCTTCCTCGCTCGCCCGAGCCGCTGCGAGCCGTCGCGCGCACTCTTCAATCGGCAAACTGCCGTCCAGGACGATCTTCTTGGACGCCGCAACCGCATTCGGCCCTGCTGCCAAAATCCACTTCAACTTCGCGTTCACGGCTTCATCAAGTGACTCCGAAGAGGCAACCTGATGCACCAGACCAATGTGAAAGGCGTGCGCAGCATCAAAAGCCTCTCCGGTCGTAAACAGCGCCCGGGCATGCCCAGCCCCGATCTTGGGGATCACGAACGCCGAAATCGTGCCCGGAATAAGCCCGAGCCGAACCTCGCTGAAAGCGAACTTCGTTTCGGTCTCCGCAATCGCGATATCCGCGCAAGCCACAACCCCAGCCCCACCGCCAAAAGCCGCGCCATGCACCTTTGCGATCACCACCGCCGGACAATTGGCAATGCTCTCAAACAGCTTGCCCAACTTCACCGCATCCTGATAGTTCTGCTCTTCGGTATAAGCCGCCGCCTTGCGCATCCACTCCAAATCGCCCCCCGCACAGAACGACTTTCCTTCCCCACTCATGACAACGACCCGAGTTTCGGAACCGACGCCAGAGAAGACGTCGGTCAGCTTGGAAATCAGTTCGTCGTTGAAGGCATTGCGCACTTCGGGGCGGTTCAAAGTGACGTACAAAACGGGTCCACGGGACTCAGCATTGAGCATGGGAAAAGTATGGCATGACCCAAACACTCGGCCCACTGACCCCAGGAAAGGGTAACTCCCCAAATACCAGGACGTCGGAAAAGTAACCCAACTCCAATCGAGGTGATTTATGAACCTAAGCAAAGGAATTTTCATTACCGTCTGCGCCGCATTTGTCGGCACCATGGCCTACGCAGCATGGGACCACGTCGAATGCGTCAAGGTCGAAAGCAAGGACGGCCGCTATGCAGAAAGGCGTATGGACCTGCGTGATGCGCGGGTTCGAGTCCAAGACAGACTCTCCGACGCCCGATGCATCGAAGGCCGAACTTGGGGCTACGACAGCCGCAAAATCTGGGTCGACGACGGATGTCGCGCGGTCTTTGAGGTGCGGCAATACGGCCGAGATGACCGAAGAGACGACCGCCGTGATGACAGACGCGACGACTGGAAACGCGTGAAGGTGGAAAGCAAAGATCGACGTCTGGCCACCTATTTCATCGCAACACGAAACCAAGTTCGACTCGTCAAGCGACTCAGCGATGCCCCCTGCACCTATGGTCGATCATGGGGATACACGAACGCCCATATCTGGGTCGATAACGGATGCCGAGCCGAGTTTGAAGTTCGTCGTTAGGCTCTCAGTAACCCTTACCAATCAAAGATGCGCCGAGAGGAAGTCTCGGCGCATCTTTGATTTCGCTTTGGTGTCTGCCCACCAAGTATTAGCGGAATGCATGCCTGAAATCAGGCCTATTGAGTATCCTGAGCAGTCCTATGGAATCAGGAGTCATGCAAGGATTGGTGTTGGTGCTCCTGCTAGGAGTAGGCGCGCAATGGATCGCTTGGCGCACTCGCTTGCCTGGGATTCTGCTCCTCCTGCTTGCCGGAATCGTCGCCGGACCCGTGACCGGCATTCTCAAACCCGATGAAACGTTCGGACGCGACGTAGTCCTTTCCGTGGCCTCCCTTGCCGTCTCGATCATCCTCTTCGAAGGCGCATTAAGCTTAAAATTCCGAGAGCTCAAAGCAACCGGAGCCGTCGTTCCATTGCTCGTGACAGTCGGCCTCGCCGCTGGGTGGGCCGTCGGCGCTTCAGCCGCTGTTCTGATAGCAGGTTTTGAACTCAGGCTCGCCCTGCTTTGGGGAGCTTTGATGACCGTCAGCGGCCCCACCGTCATCCTCCCACTCCTTCGTCAAGTCCGTCCGGTGGCTCGTCTACGCTCAATCTTAAAGTGGGAATCGATAGTTGCCGACCCCATCGGCGCGATCCTCGCTGTGATCGTCTTCGAGATCGCCTATCTCCAGCCCGACCTCCCCACCAACCAGGCTGCCCTCATGATCGTCAAGCTGTTGGCTACGGGCACTGGAATTGGCCTGGGCGGCGCAGCATTGATCGTCATCGCCCTCCGCCGCTTCTGGGTTCCCGACCACCTTCACGTGCCGCTAACTCTTGGACTCGTCGTCGGCGTGTACTCCATCTCAAATATGGCGTTTCATGAATCCGGCCTGCTCGCGGTCACCGCGATGGGGCTCGTGATGGCGAACCAGTCACTGGTGAAGGTTGAACACATTCTTGAGTTCAAAGAGAACCTGCGAGTTCTGCTCATCTCAACGCTCTTTATCCTGCTCTCGGCAAGGCTCGAACCGACGGTCGCAAGGCTCATCACGCCAACCAGCATCGTCGTGATTCTCGTTCTCATCGTTGTTGCACGGCCTGTGACAGTCTTCGTCTCGACGGCATTCTCTTCGTTAAAATGGCACGAACGTCTCTTCCTGGCGGGCGTGATGCCTCGCGGTATCGTCGCCGCTGCCGTATCCACCGTCTTTGCCCTGCGACTCACCGAAACCAGACTCAGTGGCGGTGAAGAGCTTGCGACCTACTCGATCCTCACTATCGTCATCACGGTCTTCATTTACGGCCTCGGGGCTGCTCCACTCGCTCGATATCTCAAAGTTGCCGATGAAGACCCCCAAGGGGTTGTTATCGCCGGAGCAGATGATGTGGGAATACGATTAGGGCTTGCATTGCAAAAGCTGGGACAAAGGGTGCTCCTCCTAGATATCGATCCTGCTAAGGTCGCACAAGCCGAAAAAGCGGGTCTACAAGCCGCCGAATGCAGCGCCTTCGACGATCACAGCACCTCTGATCTGGACCTGCGTGGAATCGGAAGATTCATCGGCGCGACACCTAGCGATGAAGTCAACGACCTTGCTGTGGTTCACTGGACACCCCACTTTGGACGGGCCAACGTCTTCCGCCTCAACCCCAATCGAAAGGCCGACGACCCCCACAACAATCACGGTCGAGTCCTTGGAAGTCCGGCATTAAAGCACGGGCAAGTCTTAGAAGCCCTGCACAATGGTGGAAGCATCGAAGCGATTAACGCAGAGGATCTGAATTCCCACGAAGGTGCGATCGTTCTGGCGAGCGGCAATATGAAGCGCTATTCATTGCACTCGAAAGGCACCAAAACTGCAACTGATCTTGAAACGATTGTCGCGATAATCCCATCAGTTCCAGACCAAAATCGATCCGAGATTATGAGCTCTTAGGTCGTACAATCGAATCAATGAGAGTTAAGCGGCGTTTTGGCCTGTGTAAGCTCAAGCTCCAGATAAAACGCAGAATGTCCAGGCCCCGCACTCACCTTTCCGCAGGCTTCTTCGCGAGTGCCGATCTGCACACGCACAACTTTGCCGTCGGAAGAATCCAGCCAATACGTCCCTGAGCATTTCACTTGCGGGTTGTCCGATGCGTCAGTTCGAGTAAACGACACCTTGAAGCAGTCACGCTTCCGAACCTGTTCTTTGCCAACGTAGGTAAAGGTCAGAGCGCTGACTCCCTTCTTGACCACAGTCCACGACTCATTGAGTCCAACAACGTTTCTTGGATACTGAATTCCGCACCCAGAAACTGCTTCCGACACCCAAAATCGATTGAGTGGAAGCGCTCCCTCTGCGTCCATCGGTTCGCCGTAGTTGTTGAGCTTTTGGGTCGTCACCGGCATTCGGTCCACATCCCATCGTGTTCGCCAATCGCCAGCCTTGACCGCTTCGGATAGCGTGCGAAATCGAGTCTGGACAAAAAGCTCGTCCTGCTTGACAGAAAGAACCATGAGTCGAGTGGTCGCCTGCCATTCCGTAAATCTATCGCCGTTCCAAGTGCCAAAGCGGGTCCAGTATTCGAGCTGCTGCCCGGCTACGGGCTCCCACGCAATAAGCTCACGCGAAGGACCAGTTGAGGCGATTACGGGTTGCTGCGGCGCATCGACGCAACACGTCGCAAGGGTGACAAGGGCAAGGCCGAGGCTCATACCCATAATCGTCGGTGTTACTGCTATTTTTTGCAGGGTTCTTTGGGACAGGATTCGCTAATAAAACGAATGACGTTTGCACCTAACAATGCCCTTCGGCTAACCCCACAAATGCAAACCTCTCTCATCAACGCCGAACGTTGACAAGGGAGGAATATCCGGGAGAGATATTAGCCCCGGTTTCGCCGACGACGAATCAAGGCTATTGCACCAATGCCGAGAGCTGCAAGACTCGCAGGCTCAGGGACTGGGGCGCTCGTAGCAATCGACAGCCCATCGAAAACTGCGCCATCATTTCCGCCGAAAGATCGGTTGAAGATTGCCGTTCCCCAGTGCTCTGCTGGTCCAGGCAAGATAGCCCACTGACCAATAAACGCGTCATTAAAGTAGACCGAAGCATTCTTGGCGATATAGTCGATGTCTATCCGGTAGCGGTTCCAAACGTTCCGTGCGACCGTTGTGTTGGTCTCGACAGTTCCAATCCAACCGTTGCGAACCGTAAGCTTGTTGTTCTGGTTAATGCCCACCGTCATACGCTCTTCTAAGCCCCAAAAAGCGCTCATCCCCCAAAGATCGCTCTTGACGGAACCATCAAGCGCATACATGTCCCACTCCATCGTGGTCACCGGATGCTCAGGGGTCATGATCCACCCAGAATGCTCGACGTAAGCCCCAAAGGTTGCTGGGCTTGTCGCTGTCCGATCAAAGCGGACTGCCTGCGAGCCTGATTTAACGATGTCGGTTTGAACCAGCCCAGCCGTAGTGCCCTCTGAGATTGGAGTCCAGCCGTTCGCTCCGGTTAGCGTAGAGCCATTCGAGTAGTCGGGAGCCTCAAATCCGTTCGTGATCGTGATGGCCTGAGCTCCTACAGCGAGGACGGCCAGAGCGGCCGCCGCAGTTGCATATTTTGTTGTTTGCATGTTGCTTCCTTCGTTTAACAAAAAGCCCGTACCTGCCAAATCGCAGGCGGGGCGCTAAGAGTGATACCGAAGG
This sequence comes from Fimbriimonadaceae bacterium, assembly GCA_019638775.1. Lineage (NCBI taxonomy): Bacteria > Bacillati > Armatimonadota > Fimbriimonadia > Fimbriimonadales > Fimbriimonadaceae > Fimbriimonadaceae bacterium. The sequence goes on from JAHBTD010000002.1 coordinate 860,637, forward strand.
AGACTCAGAGCGCTGTTAGCGTTCGGGTCCAAGGACTGCGTGCACCCGCAAAGAAAGGGGCAGAGGTCTCAGTGGAGATGTGCCCTAAAGAGTGCTTTGGGACTATATAAAAGGAAGGGCGATAGATGAGCAGAATGACCGCTGCTGATCTGTCATTAATACTCAACGCTACTTCTCTGGGCGCGTAATCCGCGCAATCACCGTGCTTCCCCGCCCCTTTTCATTCGCGACGCTCTGGATCGTCCACATATCGGTCAAGTTATCGCCGTCTACCACCGTACCGCTATAGTCGCCCCAAGAGCCGCCTTCCGTCGCTGCAACACCTTCACCTAACTTAAGGATGTCACGCACAGAACCCATCGGGTCATCCACCAGCCGCAAAGCACACCGCCCGCTGATAAACATCTCTGGCCCGGTCTCCTGAAAGCCAATAAGCGCATCTCCAAACTTGTTCACCGCAAGAGTGGTCTGGATATAGCTGTTCACCGAATCGGCAATCAACCCCGACTGAATCAATGTTCCATCCAACTTAAACTGGTGCCATTGCACCGCAGCACGGCCTTCAACATTGACCGCATGTGAGAACCACAACCGTCCACTTTGGACAACCAATACCTTAGGGTTCCGGTCTCCCGATGCGGTCGTAACGGACACGCCCTTCATCGGTGATGCCGGAGGCCAACCAAAATACTTAAAGCCGTGCGCCTGCTTCACAACCGAAGCGACAACCGGTGTTCCCTTTCCATCATCGGTCACGCGGGTGAGGACGATCTCACGATCGGTTAGGCGAACGAAATACAAGTCGTCGCTTGGGTCTTGAACATTCACCGGATGCCCAAGGCTGCCCGAAAAGTGATACACCGTTGCGGGCTTGCCCGCCTTTGCCTCGGCCATCTTCATCACAAATGTCTGCTCTGGCCCACCGGGGAACGAGTATCCGATCCACTTCCGGCTGTAACCGATCCCGCCACCATCAACCCCGCCCGGAGCCGGTACCGGATAGGTGTTCCAAGCTCCCGTTGGGTTTGAAGTTTCTGAGATGGAGATGTTGACCGGTTTCAGCTTCGCGTCGTCCCAGGGGTTCCAAAGATCGAATCCAAAAACCCGGTTGTGAATGTCGAAGAACATCTTCGGGTCGATGCCGTTGTTGAACTCCGATTGCGGCACACCCTGCACGTAATTGCCCTTCTTGTCGTAAATCACAAGGCCGTTGTTGGTGCCGTGCAATACATAGCCCCCGCCAACTGCGATCTGCGGATCGACTTGCCGGTTGCCATCAGATGAGCCGTCAAAGATGAGAATGCCATCGACCGTGCGGGGATTCCCACCCTGCCGCCGCTCCTTCGCCGCCCCCTCCTTATTGAAGGTCTTGTTGCGGATGGGGGTGATGACCTCGGTCCGAACGGGGTGTATGGGCTCAATCTGAGCAAAGGATGAATTGTCAGAAACGATCAGGGCGATGGCGAGGACGGTTATCATAGGCGACACCAACAGGGGCTTGAGGGATTATAGTCGGCCTTGGCTAAACTCAGGCTCAACTGTGATGGCTGCTACCCCAATACACGAGAGCTTACAGATGGTAACAGTCATCCTCCCCCGTCGAGGGGGAGGAGCGAGGTGGGGGTAGCTATCATTGCTCCTCAAACTCTCTCTGCGCCTCCTCCAGATACGCATGATCCGTCCAGTCCAGCGTCACCGGCGTCACCGTCACATATCCATCGTTGATCGCCGCAACGTCCTTTTCCGCCTGCTCCTCGTTCATCACCACAACCCCGCCCTGCCAGTAATAGGGCCGCCCCCAGGGGTCCTCGCGCTGAACCAGACGCTCTTCATACACCCTCTCCCCCATCCCCACCATCTTCGCCCCGGCAATGCCGTCAAAGGCGATCGCCGGGATGTTCACGTTCAGGAAGGTGAGCCGCTTGCGCGGGAGCCTCAGCAGCCGCTCCATGTTTTCGCACAGCCACTGCTCGCCGGTGGCAAAGTGCGGCGGCGCGCCAGAGACGAAGATCGCCATGCTGACGGCGATGGAGAAGATGCCGTTGATCGCCCCTTCCATCGCCCCGGCGACGGTGCCGGAATAGGTAGTGTCGAACCCCAGATTCGGGCCGTAGTTGACCCCGCTCAGCACTAGGTCGCAGCCTTCGGGCCAGCCCAGTTCCAGCCCGACGTTCACACAGTCCACCGGAAAGCCGTCCACTTCCCACGCTTGGCACCCCTCGACCGCTGTTTCGACGGCGCGGATCGGGTCGCGCAGGGTCATGGCGTGGGAGCAGGCGCTGCGCTCGCGGTCGGGAGCCGCGATCTTCACTTCGCCGAACTGCTTTGCGACGCGCGCAAGCACGCGCAGGCCTTCGGCGCGGATGCCGTCGTCATTGGTAATCAGAATGCGCATGGAGTTTGAGGTAGGTTACTCGGAAGACCACCCACGGGTACAACAAATGCCGAGACTGCTGCCGAAGGACTATGATGCTCTGCACCAGAGAAAACTACGGCTCGTTGTGTGGCTCAGCTTAGTGCCTTTGCCCGTAGCGATTTGCTTGACCATAGCATGGCCCATAGCCGGATGGATGGCTTCATCGGTTGCAGCGACGCTATTCGTCCTTTGGTCACAATTTGTAACTCCTCGCCCCTGGACTAAAACTGACCTGTTTGAATTCATTGCTTGGCCCTTCTTGTTTTGTGCGGTAGCTCAGTTTTCACTTGCAAGCGAGGTCAAGCCCGACCTCCCAGAGAGTGCCATTCTATATATTTTCTTACCTTTGTTGCTCATCCAGTCCTTTTTCCAAGACCTCAAAGTTCAGAAAACTCTACGTGACAGATCGTGGTTGCGCAACTCATTAACGATCTTTATGTTGCTGGTAGCGGCCTATTCAAGTTCCAAAGGCGGCGCTGACCCCATGCACAAAGCCCTCATGGACTGGTTCGGCCTCACTTCCCAAGCCGCCGACATCGCCACGATCGCCATCCGCAAGACGATCCACTTCGCCTTCTACGGCGTCGCCGGATACCTCGCCTTCCGATATGTCATCGCCTCAAGAACTGTTTTCAGCCTGAATGAGAAGTGGAAGACGAACCCTCCCACGATCAAGCTCGGCCTGATGCTTGCCCTACCCTACGTCGCCATCCTCGCCGCTTACGACGAAACCCGCCAACTTTTCTCCTCCAACCGCAGTGGCTCGGCGCTGGATTTTCTCCTCGACATGGCAGGAGCGCTTTTCTTCATTTGGCTCTTCGGAACCCGCTATCACGCAAAAGTCACAAATCCGTAGGACCCGCGATACAACCTGACTGTCTCCAGCGACGTATCATGTAGTGAAGTTCGCAATTATTGAATCTTCTCGGGTGATGTTATGAAAAAAGCTCAAATGTGGGGGGTTGCTTTCGCCGTCGCGATCGCAATTCCAATGCTCGTCCAAGCCAGATCGCAGGAGCCAGCGCAAGATCCGCTATCCAAGCCGATTAGCCTTTCGATGAAGGCCACAACGGTCGAGAAGATCGTCGCCGAAGTTGCCAAAAAGCTGGACATGCAGCTCGAAGTGCTGCCTCAAGTAAAGAACGAGATTCTTATTGTTTCCGTTGATAACGTCACCGGCAAGCAGCTTCTCGACAAAATTGCCGCCGCATCCGTTGGAGTGTGGGTTAAAGACGGAGACGTCATGCGCCTCCAACGAAACTTCTCTCAAATGCAGCGTGAAGACCGCGAAGCAGCGCAGGCTGCGACAGCGAAGATCAAGAAAGAGATAAAAGAACTTTACGATGAAGTCACCGGCAAAAACAAAAAGCCCGACGACGAGTTTGAAGCCGAAATGATGCAGATGGGGATGTTCGGCGGAGGTGGGTCAGACGTCAAAGCCATCTCTTATCTCCTTATGGGAGTCGATCCTTCGCTCATCGCGTCTGTGCGCAACAACGAAAGACTCGTCTTTGCTTCGCCAAACACCCGAATGCAACGCCCTCTGCCAGGAAACGTCGCCAACATTATCTCAGCTTGGGTTGCAGACCATAACAAGACTGCGAAAGAGCGCGAAGCCAACAAGAATAAAAGCGACGAGATCGAAGTTGAGAATGTCGATATGAAGGAGCTCGAAGAGTTCATGAAACTCTTCGGTATCACTGAGCCCAAGGCCGTTGACGAACGCCCCGCAAAGGTAATCATGGTCATCACCCGAGGCATGATGGGAATGGGGATGGCGATCGGCCCCTTTGGCGACGACAGCATCTCCGTAGAACTGAAGCTCTATAACAGCAAAGGCCAGGTCATCCTCCGAGGCGGACACCAGCTTGGGTTCAATGTTGGCAACCTCACAGAGCTATCAGGTGCGCTTGATCCCAAGAAGGCTCAGGATACCAAGCCAGACGAGAACGACACCAAGATTGAATTCAGCAAAGAAACTCAGTCGATGATGACGATGTTCAGCAATTCGATGCAGGGAGGACCTCCCAAGCTCGACGAAGCACTTGAGAAGCTTCTGCTCAGGCCCGACGAGCATGATCCCCTCAGCTTTGCCCAGTCCGAAGCACTCATAGCGATAGCCAAAGCAAAGAAGCTAAATATCGTCGCAAATCTATCGGACGATGAGATTTCACTCTTCGGAATGATCCTCAGCCGTGGTCAGGCCATGACTGTCAACACGTATCTTAAGAAGCTCAAAGAGGATAAATCGCTTTGGGTGACCACAGAAGGCACGTGGATGACGATCACACCCAAAGACCCGACCGCCGCACGAGCATCGCGCACAAACCGAGTTGCGTTGGCAGGCCTCCTTGCCAACATCCAAACTAAAGGCATGGCAACTCTCGACGACCTTGCCGCTTACGCACAAGTCGCCGAATCTCCCATGACAACACCAGCCGCCCAGCTCTACTTGATGCTGTTCGCTCCTGGTGCTATGCAGCAAGGATTCATTGGCATGACCGATTGGGATGCGCTGCGCTTCTACGGCACGCTGAATCTGTCACAACGCCAAACCCTCGCCAACGACGGACGACTTCCCTACGGAAACCTTGCCCCGCAGCAGCGCGACCTTGTCGCAAAGATGGCCTTCGGATCAAGCACAAAGCTTCAAATCGGTTCTGAACAGAAACCGGAAGTGGGGGGTTTCCTCGCCCTGATGACCCAATTCTTGCCAACCCAGGACAAGGATTACCGGCAAGAACCCACCGAAGTCATGCCGAACGGACTCCCCTCAAACGGATACGTAACTGGCAACTTCAAGGAGATGTTCATCGGCACGGCTACTGGCCTCGGTGTGGGGATGGGAATGATGGACCGCATGCCATTGGGTATTGATGAGCTGGCAATGTTTGAGTGGATGAAGACCGACCCGAACATGTCCCAAATGACGGGAGAAATGCCCCAGATTCAACAGCTTAAGCCTGGCGTTCGCACCCAGTACAGCTTCTCGTTCTTTGTTTCAAACGACGTGCTGTTCACACGCACGTTAAATGACGACCGCATTCCAAAAGATGCGCAGCCAGTCTCGATCTCTAACCTCCCACAAGACGTTCAAGATCAAATCAAGAAAAAGGTCGAGGAGTTTAAGAAGAGCCCATTCCCGATGTTCGGTGGAGGAACGGTGCGCCCCCCACTTCCCTAAACAGCGCGGCCGTTTTCGATCCTAACACTCTGTAAACCAGAAGGATCGGGAATCCCAGAGCATTCGATCCACTCTACACCCGCAAGGGGGAGTGGATCGAAACTCTTTGTGTCGGGCTGATAGCCAACAGCATGGCGAAGAATCAAATCGACGATCCACGAGTGCATGTAGTCGTCATATCCTCGGTAGACGGAGGCTTGCCCCGTCAAAGGATCATAGTGCTCGTAGCTGTTCGGACGATCCGGGTCGCCCTCGTGAAACATCATTCGGATACAACCCATCAATGCCTCACCGGCAAGTGCACAAAACTCTGGGTTTGATCTTGCAACAGTCGCGAGTTCGTCAACGATATGCGAGTTCGCCATGGGCCAGCTCCTGCCGTTCCACGGACAGTTCAACCGCTTCCCTTTCCAAGAGCCCAAACTGTCGAAGGTTGGCTCTGTGGCTGCTTCCGCAAAAAACCCAAAGCCTCTGCGAAAAAGTCCGGGTTCGGAGAGCCACTTCCGAATCATCTCTTGGGTCTGATCTGCGTTGTGGCCCAATCCATTCTCCGAAAGTCCATACAATCCCGTCGCAGGGCGGGCAGGCGAGATCAATCCATCCTCGGTCGAATCGCACAAGTACCGCGAATCGGAATCATAGGCAGAGGCTCTAGTTTGCGACAGCGCTTTGTCGGCAAGCTCAATCCAATCTTTTCGGTCATGCTGCAAACCTAACTTTTGCACCAACCTCGCCAATCGCAGAACATAGACCGTCGCCTCAACCCCCACGATTCGGAAAGACTCCCATTGGTCGGCGTTTGGGTTGGCGAAGAGGTACCGGTTCATATACTCTTGCCCGGTTTCGTTCTGATCGAAGACCATGAAACCAGCTCGATTCTTTGCCCATCGAGCCTCAACGAAGTACATGAGGGATCGAGCAAGGGACTCCGCCACCGACGGGCTCACGACGGATCCGTGCAGAGCCTCCAACAGCTCGCACCCCGTCGCAAAGTCGGCGTGATAAAAATCGCGGCTCGGCCTGCACGAGTAGTTGTGTCCAGGGTAGCTCCCGTTACTGCGCTGAATCCTGACAAGGTTATCGACAATGCCTAACGCAAGCGCCGGATCGTGCATCCAAGCAACCTCACGCAAATGAGCTTGAGCGGAATAAGTAACGAAGTTCCGGAAGAAGCCCACCCCTTCCGTCACAAATGGAGAGAACGACTGAGACGACTCTGCATTCGGAAGGTCGGGAATCGAGACCGTATTGAGCCGAAGCCCATACCATCGGTACCAATAGGCATTCGTCAAGTACGGATCGCTGGATTCAAACTGCGGAACGCCACCAAAAAACGCCTTCCAGCTATTCTCACTCGCTTGAGCCGGGTCACTGCCCAAAGCCGTTTCCAAGTTGCTCATCGACAGTTCTGAACTCAATCCCGCTGCAGAGCCCAAAACAATTGTCTCACCTTCCCCGACGCTGTAAGTCAAACCCAGGTGGACAAATCCGAGTTCAGGATCATCACCAAGTAATCCACCCCCAACGAACGTATGGAGTTCGCCCCCTAACAAAGCACATGTCTCGTGGAGCGGTCCATCAAAGTGACGCTGAGCATGCTGCACGAAACGGCTCCGCGCAGGTTTGTCAGCCCCCAGCGTCATATACAAAGGTAAAGCCCTCCCCATCCCCCCACCGACGGACAATGCTTCTTGATCCACCGCCGTTCGATCAGGCTTAAAGTCGAGAGGCCAAGCCGTATCAAATCGATACTGGAGGAAGTCGCCCATCACTTCAACCGAAGTAATGCTTTGCCAGGGGGTTCCAACACCCGTCGGATCGTAGGCTTGCAACGACCATAGTGCAACGTCAACCGGATCACTCCCAGATTTCAGGACTTCGATCATTGACACCCAGGAGTGACACGGGAGGACAAGCCGAGTTTCAAGGAGCTTTAGGTTATCGCTTGCATGCTCCAAGAGGAGCCGGTCGGGCCGCCAATCAACCGTTCGAGATTGGAGCCGACAAGCCTTGCCGTTCTGAAAAAAGAGACCAATAAATAGTCTTTGCAACCGAACATCGGCAAAATACGATTCGTCCCAAAAACCAACAGTGCTCAGCCACTGCGGAAAAACCGGTGCGTAGATGGAACCCGTACCTCCGCCCAAGAACCATTTGTCCTTTCGGCGCAGTCTTTCTAACGGGTTCATGTGCAGATTTTATACGCACGCGGTGTATCTGCGCCGAGAATAATACGTATCATCATTGACAACACCGAACACGCCGTTGAATCGGTTTCGAGGATCTTTATGCGACTGCTCCAAAGAGTTTTAGTTTCGTTCGCCATTATCGCCACCGCCCTCCCAGTGCTCGCACAGGAAACGACGGGGCAGCAAGGCATGTCCGCCGAGGCAAAGAAAGAAGTTATTGCTGGCTTGACAAACGTCGTCAAGGAGCGAGCTTTCGTTCCCGGAGTCGATTTCACGAAGTGGGACGAGTTCATCAAGTCCAAAGAGCAAGAGATCAACGACGTGAAGTCCCCAGAACAGTTGTCTGATCTCATCAACGAAGAGATGGTCCGATTCTTCAAGGCAAGCCACCTCGTGCTCATCAACCCCAAGGCTGCCGAAGCCAGAAAGGATCGATCCGCCGTCGGTGTTGGTATCCGTGTCGAAGGGCTTGAAGAGGGTCTTCGTGTCGTGAAGGTTTTCCCCGACACGCCCGCAGCGATTGCTGGCATTCAGCCGGGCGATGTGGTGCTCGAAGCGGACGGCAGAAAGCTCAAAGGCGGAATGACCTTCCAGGGTCCCGTTGGAACAAACGTCGGACTCAAGGTCAAGCGTGGCGAAGACATTCTTGAATTTACGATTGAGCGCAAAAAGTACTCCATCGACGAGCCAGACACACTAACTTGGCTCGACAATGAAACCGCCGTACTTCAAGTTCATACCTTCATGGACGGCTACAGCAGCAAGCGCATCGAAACACTCATGACCGAAGCGCAGAAAGCAAAGCGCATCGTGCTCGACCTGCGCGGAAACGGTGGCGGCATCGTGTTAAACATGATGAACCTGCTGGGCTACTTCCTCGATCCCGACGATGCCTTCGGCTACTTCGTGAATAGCTCGATGGTTAAGAAGTACGAGAAGGACACGATGGCCGATTCGACCGACCTTAAAAAGGTTGTCGATCACGTGAAGCCAAGAGGAATGACCGCAACCAAATCCAAGCTCGGACTTTATAAAGGCAGCCTCGCCGTTCTCGTCGATGGCGGTTCGGGCAGCGCCTCCGAAATCACTGCGATGGCTCTTCGAGAGTTCCGCGGGGCGCCGGTCATCGGCTCCAAATCGGCAGGCGCGGTGCTTGTTTCCATGATTGCTGAACTGCCGAACGGTTGGCAGGTTCAATTCCCATTCATGGATTACATCTCCGCTCGTGGTGTACGCCTCGAAGGAAATGGAGTCGTCCCCGACTCTGAAGCCCGCACACCGCGATTCGGAGAAAAGGACACCGCCCCCGAGATTGCCAAGCAACTGCTCGAAAAGAAGCCCAACGCACTCAGCGGCGGCGGCAAAATCGGAGCATAGCAACGCTGCATAAGACTCAGAAATCGCCGCCCCAAGTCCTACCCGTAGTTTGCGGTTGCCCGACGCTGGTATAATCCCCTCTTGCGGCTGTTTGAGGCCGGAGGCGAATCCTAAGCGCCACCGCCCAATAACGTTTTCTAAGATAGAAATACAGAAGCTATGGCGACTTACCGAGGAAGAAAAACCGACATCTGCCGAAAGGTGGGTTATAACATTTGGGGCAAGGCGAAGTGTCCGAGCACGAAACGCCAATACCCTGCCGGCCAGCACGGTCCTAACTTGAGGGACCGGCGACAGTCGGAATATGGCGAGCAGCTTTTGGCCAAGCAGGTCATCCGCCGCTATTACAACATGATGGAAAAGCAGTTCCGAAACACCTTCCAGAAGGCACATCGGATGCACGGCAACAGCAGCTTGAACTTCCTTCGATTGTTGGAACTGCGATTGAGCACCATCGTCTGGCGAATGGGATACGCGAAGTCCATCTTCCATGCCCGACAGATGGTCAACCACTGCCACATCATGGTCAACGGCAAGATGGTCAACATCCCCAGCTTTAGCTGTAAAGTGGGCGACGTGATCTCCGTCCGTGACCGCGAGTCGAGCCGAAAGATCGCTCGAACAAGCCACTTTGAAGGCGCACCGGTTCCAGCCTACATCGAAGCCGATGTACCGAACTACAGCGGCAAAATCATCGCCCTGCCCGAGAGAGAGGACTTCCCGAAGTTCTTCCAAGAGCAGCAGGTCGTCGAATTCTACGCACGCTAAACTCCCTCGGGAGTTAGCCGGTAACCCTGCTAAGCGTTCGCTTAGCAGGGTTTTTTTGTGCTGTCGACAACCGTGCTTATCGGGTGCCTGTAATCTTGGCTTTCATTGCGCAAAAGCGCGACGCACTTCACAGTTTCAATGATTCGGTGATAGACTTGCAAAGTCCAGTCGAGGGATTGCTATGAACTTCTTTAAGAAATCTCTAATCGTCATGTCGCTCGCCGCAGCGTCATTCCTCGTGTTTGCGCAGTCGCAAGACCCCGCACAAATCCTCAAACAAATTCAGGAAGAGTATGCGGCCAAGGTTAAGGAAGCCCGAGACGCGGGCAAAGCAATCAATACTGCCGAGCTCTTCGCCGACCGCAAGGCCAAGGCTCAAGCCGCCGTCAAAGACGTCGACCCGATGCACGTTGAGCCAGCTCAAGGATATGCCTGGGCACAGCTCTTTCAGATGGCAGGCGAAGATCATAACGCTTGCATGGCAGCCGAGCGCTTCCTAACTTCTGGCCCCACAAGTGCGGCGAAATATGCAGCCCAACAGCTCATGCTGTCCTCCTGCAACAATCTGGGCGAAGCCGAGAATGTGCTGAACCTGCTTTTGGCGATGAAGCCCGAGAGCTACCCGCAAAAGCAATCTCTCGCGCTTGGCGCAATCAATCTGTACAGCGACACCGTCAACGGCAAGCTTGGTCTTGAAAAGGCTCTTCGCGTGTTCGACAGGGCCGATGAGCTTCTCGACAATATGGAGCCTGAGACCGATCAGCAAAAGCAAAGCCTGGAGAGCTACAAGGCAGCTTCTGCAACGGGCCGAGCCGAATTGCTGTATAGCGCAGACAAAAAGAAAGAAGCCAACGCGGTTCTCGACAGGGCTATCGCCAAGGCAACTCCAAAATCAGCTGGCGAGCGGAATTTGAAGAGCGCAAAGACACGCATGAACCTCATTGGAGCAACGGCCCCAACTCTCGATTTCGAACGCGGCTACGGCACATTCTCCAGCCTTGCCAATCTCAAGGGCAAGGTCGTCATCATCGACTTCTTCGCCCACTGGTGCGGCCCGTGCAAAGCCGCCTTCCCGGATATGCGCCAGATGTACAGCGATCTCAAGGATCAAGGACTGGAGATCGTGGGTGTAACAAGATATTACGGTTACTACGCTCAAGAAAATGCTAAAGAGAGGGACATGCCGAAGGATACAGAGTTCGCCAAGATGAGCGACTTCATCGCCGAATTCAAACTTCCCTGGCCCATCATCTACGGAGATGCCTCGAACTTCGACGCTTACGGAATTACGGGCATCCCAACCACGATCGTGATCGGTCGCGATGGCACCGTCCACAAGCTCCACGTAGGATATTCTGCGGCAAGCTTTAAGGCGTTCCGTCAAGAGATCGAAGAGCTTCTTAAAGTGAAGTAATTCCCCATTGCCCCTAACCTGCCGCCCGAGTCGAAACCTCGGGCGGTTCGGCTCATTAGGACTTTGTGTCGGAAGCATCCTGCAGTTGCCCGGATTCATTGATTTATCCGGGGCAAATACTGCATGCTTATGTGCCCCTAATATAGATTCGCTATAATAGGGTTCCCAGACCGATCACCGAGAGTATCTTAATGATGACCGACCAACAATCGACGCCCATCGAGAGCCAGGAAGAGGCGATTCAGCCTGACGGCATCGAGGCGTCCGTGACGAGTGAGCAAGTAGACGCCGCGAGCCCGGACACCGAGAACACCGCACCCGGGGAGGCCGAAGCTTCTGCCGACGCAGCCGCCGGTTCAGCTCCCACGGAGCCGACACCCGACGCCGACAAACCCGAATCCGCAACTCCTGCGCCCGATCCCACGCCTGAGCCAGAAGCTCAGCCCGAACCCGTAGTCGCCGAGGCGCCTGCTCCACAGCCGGATCCCGATCCAGCCCCTGTCGAAGCTGCGCCAGAAGTCGTTGCAGAAGCCGCACCGGCCCCTGCTCCAGCGCCAGCCGCGCCAGCTAAGCCTGCCGTGCCTGGAATGAGCGACGCCGACCTGTTTGAAGCTGCGATGAACGCACTCGAAACGGGTGAGGATTCGGGAGAAGTGGAAGGAACATTCAAGCGCCTCACCAAGGGTGAGAGGCTTGAAGCGACCGTTATCCAGGTTGAGCGCGACCGGGTCTTTGTCGACCTCGGCACGAAATCGGAAGGCATCGTTCCAATCGCCGAGTTGCTGGATGACCACACCGGCGACGCCACTCAGCATATTAAGGTCGGAGACAAGATCGACGTTATCGTCCTCAAGCCCGAGGGCGCAGACGGCAACGCAATCGTCTCCAAAAAGAAAGCCGATTTTGAGAATGCTTGGTACGACATCGAAGACAAGCACACCAGCGGAACGACCATTAACGCTCCGGTCGTTGACCGCGTTAAGGGTGGGCTCGTCGTCGATATCGGTGTGCGAGGATTTGTTCCCGCAACGCACGTCGGCAACGGAAAGCTACGCAACATCGACAAGTTCGTAGGCGAAACACTCCCGTTCAAGATCATCGAGATTGACCGCGAGCGCAAAAAGGTTGTCCTATCGAACCGACTTGCCGAAGAGGAGAACAAGGCCGCCGCAAAGGACGAGCTGTTTAGCAGCGTCAAGGCCGCCGACATCCTTGAGGGTACCGTCCGACGATTGACCGATTACGGCGCTTTCGTCGACCTTGGCGGCGTAGATGGCCTCCTGCACATCAGTGAGATGAGCTGGATGCGCATCAACCACCCCAAGGAGATGTTCAAGGAAGGCCAGAAGATTCAGGTGATGGTCCTGAAGCTCGACGCCAACTCTGGAAAGATCAGCCTTGGGCACCGTCAAGTTCTTCCCGATCCGTGGAATTTGATCAAGGACAAGTACGTCCAGGGTCAAAAGCTCACCGTCACCATCGGACGCATCGTCCAGAGTGGCGCATTCGTTAAGCTTCCCGAAGGTGCAGAAGCCTTCCTGCCGCTCAGTGAGATGTCGGTTCGCCGCATCAAGCGAGCTCAAGAAGCTGTCGAAGAGAATCAGGAAGTCGAAGTCCAGATTATCGACCTTCGCCCGAGCGACCGTCGCATGGTTCTTTCCATCCGAGCGTTGTTGCCCGGTGGACAGGCTGCTATCGACAGAGGCGGCTATGCTGGCCCGATGTATGAAGACGACCGCGGACGCCGTGCAGGCGGCCCGATGGGCGGCAAGAAGGGTGGCAAGAAGGGCAAGGGCGGACGCCGTGACGATGAGGATGTTGATGATTACTTCAGCAGACCGCGTCAGTTCGGTGGCAGCGGTGTCACCATCGGCGAGCGTCTCGGAATGCTCAAGGGTCTCCTAACCCGCGACGAGGAAGTCGAGGAAGAGATCGGCGAGACGCCGATTCCCGAAATCGAATCCTCTGCGATGGACGTGGCCCCGGCTGCCGAAGTTGAGACACCGGTGATTGAAGTCGAAGCCCCAGCTGCTGAGACCGAAAAACCCGTTGCAGAAGAGCCAACTCCTGAAGAGCCTGCTGCTGAAGAAAAGAAAGAGGACTGAGAAGCCCTCTTCAACAATCTCAAACACTCCGGATGAATTCATCCGGAGTGTTTTTTTACTTGAGAGCGCAGCCAAGCTCATGGCTGTGTGAACTTTCACACCCAAAAACCTCCAGCAACACTTTAGATTTTTGAATTTCCCCCGATAAGAGTGCCAGGAGATCACGATGGCCCTCCAGCACGAACTAGAAAACGCCCAGCCCGCCCCCACGCAACACAACCCCGCCCTCAAAGCCCGCTACCGATTTTTCCGGCAGTGCGTCGACGACAAGACTGTCTTCGATGCCAGCGGATTTCCGTGGGGAGCCAACTACGTCACACTCTGCGCGCAGCAAGTGCAAGCGTTGGTCGCCGATCCGGTAGAAGTGATCTCGTTCAGCTCTGAGTATTCTTGCGTCGACTTCACGCCCACCGCGCCTGCAAAGGCATGCGACATCTATGTGAACCTGAATTCCGTCACGCCAGATGAACTGAATGCGATCGGCAAGGACTACGCAGCCATAATCGTCGCGTGGAATCCTTCAACGGGCGATGTCGAAGCTTTCAAAAGCGCCGTTACCGGAGCCTTCCCAAACAAGCCCGCTCAATTCTTCTCCCAGGCCGAGAACTGGCCCCACCCCTGCACAAACGGCCTCGACTCTGATGCGACCCTTTGGATGGCCGCGATTGGAGATTGCCCCGAAGTTGTCTGGCCAACAGTTGGAATTGCGATACCCACCATTGACAACACCGAAGACGCCGTCTTTGCCGTCAACAAATTCATCGATCAGTATCCGGGTCAAATCCGATTCGCCATCGTCGGAAATGGCACCAACGACGTTGCGTGGGCAAGGCTCCAGCAAGCAGCTAACGATTGGGGAGCCCGCGCAACGCTCATCCGCAACGAGACAAACCAGGGCTACGGATTAGGGTGCAACCGAGGTCTGCACGCCCTGCACACGGCTGGTGAATGCGAATTCTATGCGGTAATGAACGACGACGTGGTCCCCGCCGAAGGCTGTCTCTCCGAGATGGTCTTGGCTATGCGACAACTCGATTCGCTAGGTTACAAGCCAGGCGTTGTGGCTCCGCTGTCGGACAACATCAACGGTTGCCAGCAGATCAAACTGCCAATCAACAGTGTCCACACCCTCGACGAAGACACCGAAGCTTTCCGTCGAGAGAAGCATTCGTCGGGCCGACAAGAGGTTCAGCTTCGCGGACTTCTGCTCCTGATCCACCCCGACTGCCTGAAAGAGGTAGGCGGCTTCGACCCCCGATTTGGAATTGGCAACTTTGAAGATGACGACCACAATCTCCGAACAAGACTTGCTGGTTTCACTCTTTGGGTCGCCGAAGGTGCATTCCTCCACCACAAAGGCTCCAAGACATTTCAGAAGTTAGGAATTGATTACAACGCCAACATCCAGCGCAACGGCGAAACATTCGGCGAGAAGTGGCAGATCATGACTCTTGAGGAGTGGCCTGCCCTGGAGACCTATCCGGACGACGTCAGCCTCCACGTCCCCCTCGACTTTAACTTTGACGACCGCCACGTCACCAAGATCAACGGAGAGATGATCGACATCGTTCACGAAGCCGGAGAGGTTGAGTTTGTCGCTTGGGTGATGAACGCGATGCGAGCGCACCCACGAGCCAAGCGCCGAGAAGTGATCGACTGCATCCTCGCACTCGGAACCAACAAGTCGGCGTAAATCTAAAGCGCAATTCCGTAATAAAGAATCAAGGGTATTCAAGTATCCTTTGATCTCAGAAATCAGATATCGGATATCCGATGTCTGATTTCTCTTTTCGGACCGCGCCAAAGACATGAAACGCTTGCTCCTCGCTCTGCTCTTCCTCCCATCGTTCGCTTGCGCCAACCTGAACTACACTCTGCGTCCCGATCCCGCAGCCCAATCGATCCGGGTCAGCCTCACGCTCGACCAGGCAGAAGAGAGGCAAGAGTTTCGCATCCCCGCTTGGTGCCCAGGCTTCTACACGCTGCTCGACTACGACAAGAAGATGAGCGCCATCCGCGCCACCGACCCACACGGCAACGAGTTAAAGGTAGAGACTAAAGAGCGACGACTCTGGACGGTTCTGAACCCAACCAAGGGCCCCGTCACCTTCAGTTACTCGGTGCTTGGCGATGATGAGGGGCTTGGCTTTTTCCGGGTTAACGTCCGAAAGAACACCGCGTTCGTGAACGGACCCGCCGCCTTCGTCTTCCCTACCGGACGCCTCCAAGAGCCTGCCACACTCCGGGTCAATCTGCCGGGTAACTGGGACATCGCAACCGGACTCGAGAAGGATCCCGAAGGCTACTTTAAGGCAAAGGACTATGACGAGCTAATTGACTGCCCCATCGAGATGGGCATCTTCGAACGACGCCAATTTGAAGTCTCCGGCATACCGTTCGAGGCTGTCTTTGTGTCAATGGACGGCAAGTATGGCATCGACCTCAATCGAACGACGGCGATGCTCGCTCAGATCAGCGCGCCTGCAATCAAAATGATGCGCGGAGCGCCCTTCAAGCGATACAGCTACTTCATCCATCTCGCCGTTGGTGACTTCAGTGGTGGCCTTGAGCATCGAAACAGCACCGTCATGAGCATCCCGAACCGAGACGAGGACTACCTCGATGCCCTCGCATCTCACGAATTCTTTCACTCATGGAACGTAAAACAGATTCGACCCTCCGTTCTCGGCCCCTTCGACTACACAAAGCAAGCCCGCACAGCAAACCTCTGGTTCGCCGAGGGAGTCACCGACTACTACGCACACCTCCATGTCTATCAAAGCGGTGTTCGTGATTCCGGCTGGCTGCTCGAATCCTATCAAGCGATGATCCAAGAGCTTCAACGGTCAAGACAACGACTCAGAAGCACGATTGAGGAGACATCGACGAAAGCTTGGGAGAACGGCGGATTTGGCATTGGCGACCTGAGCTATTACACCAAAGGCGCTCTCATGGGCTGGATATTCGACGCTGAGATTCGGTCAGCAACCGACGGAAAGAAGAGCCTCGACGACGTGATGAGTCTGCTTTACGCACGGCATAAGCTTCCCCAACCCGGATATCCCGAGGACGGCATTCTTAAGGCGATCAACGAAGTCTCCGGCAAGGACTTCACTGAGCTATACAACCAGATGGCACGCACGACCCAAGAGCTTCCCTACGAGCGACTTTCTGCCATTGGCCTCCGCATTCGCCAACCTGGAAAGACATATAAACTCCTTGGGTTCACACTTAATCAAGACACCGTGCAGGACATCATGGCGAACCTGGTGACCCTGGGTTTGAGAAACGGCGACCGGATTGTAAAGGTCCTCGGAAAGCCGTTCACAGAGACTTCATTCTCCAATGTATCGCCCGATCAACCCTACGATCTCCACATCGTGCGAAACGGACAAACCATCCCCCTTCGACTGAAGCTGCAGTCCGTCACCGAAAACGCATGGCGAATTGAGTTCGATCCTTTCGCTACGCCGAAAGCGATAGAGTTACGAAAAGGATGGCTGAAGTCTTAAATCGAAATCAGCCAACCACCTGCCGACTACTTGCCAACCACCTGCCGACCAATTGTCAACCACCTGTCAACCACTTGCCGACTACGTGCCAACGCTCTTCAGCGCCAACTCAACAATCTCCCCCGCCTTCACTAATGACGGCTTTCCTTCCGGTGCAGCGGTGGGATAGTGCGGTCCGTAATGGTGGCCCCACTTGGAAATCGGGTTCGGGCCAAAGACCGTAACCGTCGGGCAACCAACTGCCACGGCAAGGTGCATCAGGCCGGTATCGCTCCCAATCATCAGCCTGAGATTGGACAGCACAGCAAGAGTCTGCCGGATAGAGCACTTCCCAACGAGATCAACTACTGGAGCGCCAACTAAACTTTGAAACTTAACCGCATCTTCCACCTCGTCCGGCCCGCCAAGCATCGCGATTTGCAAACCTTTTTGCTGCAGAGCGCTGGCAACTTCGGCGAGCGTTTGGATGGGGAGTTGCTTTTCAGGATAGCGCGCCCCCGGCTGAACGCCGACCGTAGCGCCGCCCAATAAGCCACAGGCTGATTCCTTTTCCTCTTCCGTGACCGTCAAAGATGGCAGACTCACCGACCGTTTGATTCCCAGCGGTTCAAGCAGATCAAGGTAACACTCCGCCTCGAACCGAGCCTCATCGTAGGGGATGCGATGGGTGAGCAGGAATCCGCGCCCCTCTGTCGCATGCCCGATTCTGATCGGCACGCCGGCAAAGCGAGCCGCCAAGGCCGAACGGAAACTGCGATTCACCAGCAACATTGCATCCGGATTTTCGGCTCGCAGCTCTTTTGCGGCTTTCAGGATCGCGCCCAAGCCGCTGATCTTGCCACCCGTCACAAACCAAACCTTGGCCGCACGGTCGGCAAGAACCTGCTGGACGATCGGGCTCGCTCGCACAACGACCTGAATATTGGCGTCGATCATGCTGTCGATCATCGGGCAAGCCATGACCGCATCGCCCAAAAACTGCGGCTTTAGCCAGACAAAGACCTTCTCAGACAATGCCGCTCAGCGCCCCCTTTACGGTCTCTACACTGATCTCCGAAACCGGACTGCTTTCCCCAGCGGTCAACGCCGTGATCTGACCAAACGGCGGACACCAAAGGCGATGGATGCCATGCCGGAATAAGGCGACAGTTGGAGTGCTCGTCGATGCGGCGAGGTGCATGATGCCGTTGTCGAGCGTAAACACGGCTTTGGCGGCGTCGATGGCTCCTACGACGCCCGGCAGCGTAAAAACGCCTCTAAGGTCCGCTACAAGCCCCGCATCGACCAATGCCTGCTCGTCGGCAGCGCCCATCCAGAACTTCGATTGATCGGTAGGCTTTGCTCCGAGGAGTCCAACGCTCAAACCTCTTCCATTCAGCCAACCCATAATTTCCTTCCAATTCTCAAGGGGCCAGAGTTTTTCTGGGAGGCTGGCGGACATCGCGATCAGAACGTCTGGCACTTCCCTGTTTGGCTTTGATGAGGGAAGTTGATAAGGGAGGATGTCGCCTTTGAGATAACAAAGCCGGGCGAAGATCTCAACGATGAAGCCGGATTTGAGGAACGGATACTTACCAACGATATCTTCGGCGATCCATTCTTGGTCTTGCCAGAGTTTGCCTTCGAGGTCGTTAGGATAGGGCAATCCGGCACAAGGCCCACTGACCAAGCAGTCTCCCCCCGCCAAACTCGCTGCAAGCTCCTGAGCAGTCTCGGAAATTTCAAGGTTCACGACCAGATCGATCTGACCAGAATGCCTTGCTCGGATCTCACCCTGCTTGCTATCTGGCAGCCCCCAGTAGGGATAGGAAATGTCCTCCAGCTTAGATTCAGTTTGGAACTCGGCTACCCGCATTCCCCCAAAATAGATCAACTGCGAAGGCTTGAGCTCTGCCTTGATCATCGCCAAAATCGACGTCGCGATCGCGTAATTCCCAATGGCGTCGTTGGAGATCAGGGCAATGCGGGGGTTTTTGGGTAAGGGTTGGCCCTGATAGCGGATCACAGAGAGATTTTACCGGTTCAAAGCATAAAAGCCCTCCCCTTCATTTTTCCGGAAATGGAGGGGAGGGTTGGGTGGGGAGGTCACCTCCGCGTCCAACAGGAGATCTATTCTTGGTCCTTTGCGAATAACCATTCACGTCGATCAAGAAAGACCGGCCCCTCTTTGCGTCCTTTGCCCCTTTGCGGACTTTGCGAGAAATCCCTCACGACTCACGACTCACGACTCCCAACAATATGTTATACTTTTATCACGTATTGACGTCGTGGAACAGGAAACCGTTTGGCGAGCGCTGTCCAGCCAGCACCGCAGGAAGATTCTCGACCTGCTGCGCAGTGGCCCAAAAACCACGGGTGATCTCACCCGTGCCATGCCGGGTCTAACCCGGTTTGCGGTCATGCAGCATTTGGGAGTTCTGGAAGAGTCCGGACTGGTTTTAGCCCGAAAAGAGGGCCGAAACCGGTACAACTACTCCAACCCGGCGTTGCTAAGGGACTTATACGAGCAATGGGTAAACCCGATTGCGTCGAGCGCGGCCGAAGCGGCCCAACACTTGAAGCGATACGCACAAACTCAACACGAGGCAATACAAATGAATGAATCATCGTATCGGATGGTGAAAATTGAAATGGAAACGCGCATCCGCGCTCCAAAGAGCGTGGTGTATCATGCGCTAACCGCTGGGTATCCGGAGTGGTGGCCGCACAAGTTCCACGCCGATTCAACACTCTATTTTGACAATGTGGTTGGCGGGACACTGGGAGAACGGTTTGCCCGGGGAGGTTCCGTCGCCTTTGGCACAATCATGATGCTCAAACCGGATGAGCAAGTGATCGTCGTCGGGATTGGCTTCATGGGGAACTTCTCAGCCAAAAACTCAGAAACGCTCAGCCAAGACGGAGAATTCACCGTATACAAGAAACAGCTCAGCATGTGGGGAGAGGTGCCAGAAGAGCTTGAGAAGATGCTGGAAGAAGGTTCTCGGCAGCTGATGGAGGATGCATTGAAGAAATATTGCGAAGCAAAAGCGGGGGGTGCAGCATGAAAGTCGAAATCAAATCACAAAATCCGATTACGGACGAAGCTTGCAAGGCCGCTACCGGCAAAACAATGCAAGAGTGGTACGCCGAGATCGAAGCCAAAGGACTGGAATCCCAAGGCCGACGCGAGATCAACAACTACCTCTATGCCGACTGCAAAGTCGAAGCTTGGTGGGCGGGCACGCTCAGCGTAAGCTACGAAGAGCATAAGGGCAAGAAGGAGAAGGACGGCAGGCTGAAGGGATACTTCATCTGCTCCACCAAGACCATCAACGCACCGGTCGATGCCGTTTACAAAGCCTGGACCGACTCTTCCCTACTCGGCAAATGGATTGGCTCAGGCGCAAAGGTCGACCCCAAAGAAGGCGGGTCGCTTGACGACGGGGACGGCAACAAAGGAACCTTTAAACGCGTCCGCGAGAACAAAGACCTTCGTTTCTCTTGGCATACAGCCGGAGGAGACGAAAGCCTCGTCGATGTCGTTCTCACCGACAAGGGCGGAAAAACCGGCCTCCTCGTCAACCACGACCGAATTCAAACACGGGCTGAAGCCGATGGCATCCGCGAAGCTTGGTCAACGTCTCTCACGACACTCAAAGACATTTTGGAGAAAGGATCATGATCTCAACACTGCTCGCAACAGCATTCATCATCGCCGCCGACGCCGCTGCGCTCAATGGCAATGACCCTGTCGAACTCTGCAAAGGCCACAGCGTAGCCGGAAAGGCTGACCTGACATACAAGCATGGCCTCTACACCTACACATTCTCAAATCAGAAGAACCTTGATCTCTTCAAAGCCGACCCCGAGCGTTGGGGAGTGCAGATCGGTGGCGCGTGCGGAAGCATGGGGCCACTGAGCGGACGGGGAGACGGAACCCGATTTACGGTCTACGACGGCAGGATCTGGCTCTTTGCCTCACTGGGCTGCAAAGCTTCGTTCGAGCGCGACCCGGCAAACCATGTCGACAAGCCAGACGTTGACCTAAAACCCACAGCTGAAGAAGCAAAGGCCGCCAAGGCCATACTTGACAAAGCAGTCGAAGCGCATGGTGGCTGGCAGGCGATCTCTGGAATCAAGAGCTTCGTCTGGGAAACCTCCTCGCCGTACAAGACCTCAGACGGCAAGGATGCGGCGCACATTCGGACCTACGGAATGAAACACCCCGGACATTTTTACTCCGGCTCGGTCTGGGAGGGCGGCGGCGCCTGGAACTGGGGAACGACCAGCGAAGGCAGGGCGCACGATGGGCGCGATACCTTCAACCTTGGAGGGCAGGAACTTGGCTACCTCCAACGCGATCTGATCAAGCAGCCGATCATGCTCCTGCGCTCCAGCCGTGACACGACGTTCCGCGCCAAGCCGGTTTCGATCTCCAGCACCGGCTATAACGGGACCGGCGATGCGGTGCAGGTGCAGATGCTGGGCAAGACGGTGACGATGATCCTCGATCCCAAGACGCATCGGATCATCGCGACGATCAGCCGGGATCGGGCATCAGGGCCTTACACGGCGGTGACTCGCGCATGGTCGAACTATCAGAAAATCAGCGGCGTCGAGGTGCCGATGACGATTACGGTCAGCTATAAGGGGATGCAGACGGACCCCGCGCCGCGATCCTACTCTTCCGTGCGGATCAACGATCCGCTGGATGAGAAGCTGTTCGTAAAGCCAGCCGGGCTGTGATTCACTTTTCCCCTCCTTGTCAAGCCGAAGGATTGATGGGGAGGGGATAAAAGGCGTGGGGTAAACGTTGTCTCCAGACGAAGCGTCTGGAGACAAAATGATCCCCCCATATCTTTCGATATGAGGGGATCAGAAAGCGCGGATAAATCCGCGCACTCCCAAAAAACTAGGAAGCTACAGCCGTCTTCGCCAGATTGATCACTTCGGTGCTGTACTCCTTCGTGCAAGCCTTTCCACCAAGGTCAATCGTCAAACACTGCCCTTCCTGACAAACCCGCAGAACCGAATTCTGAATCCGATCTGCCTGCTCGTGATGCCCCAGATAGCGAAGCATCATCAGCGAGCTAAACAGCAGCGCCGTCGGGTTGGCAACTCCCTTGCCTGCGATATCCGGCGCCGAGCCGTGCACCGCTTCAAACACTGCGCAATCTGCTCCGATGTTGGCCCCAGGGGCAAGTCCGAGTCCACCCACCAAGCCCGCACAAAGATCGCTGATAATGTCGCCGTACAGGTTCTCAGTGACAAGCACATCAAACGTCTCGGGTCGAGTAACGAGCTGCATACAGCAGTTGTCGACGATGATATCGTCGGCCTGGATATCTTTATTCAGGTCGGCGGCCTTGTAAAACTCTTCGAGGAAAAGGCCGTCGCTGAGCTTCATGATGTTGGCCTTGTGGACCACCGTCACACGCTTGCGACCCTGCTTTCGCGCCATGTCGAACGTGTATTTGAAAAGCCGAGCGCTTCCCTGCCGGGTGATGACCTTGATCGACTGCGCCACATCCGGATGGGGCTGATACTCGATGCCCGCATAAAGGTCTTCGGTGTTCTCGCGCACGATGATGATGTCGATATCTTTATCGGCAAACGGTCCCTTCACTCCGGGAAGTGTCTTGATCGGGCGGACGTTCGCAAAAAGATCGAGAGCCTTGCGCAAAGCGACATTCGCGCTGGTGTGCCCACCACCGCTTGGGGTTGTGGTCGGCCCCTTAATCGCAACACCGATCTCCCGAATCGCTTCAATGGTCGCCGGCGGCATCGCCGACCCACACTTCTCGATGGTGCCAAGGCCCGCGTCAAGATAGACCCAATCAGCCTCAAAACCAGTCGCTTCGAGGATCCCGATGGTGGCCTCCATGATCTCAGGGCCGATACCATCGCCGGGTATCACGCCAATGCGCTGCTTACTCATATTAGTATTGTGGCAATTCTGCTGGGTGTTCGGTAGGTAGGAATGAGCAATCGGCGATCAGAGATAAGCTATCAGCTATCAGCTATCAGCTATCAGTTATCAGCGATCAGCGATCAGCTATGGGTGATCGCCGTCAGCTATCTACCCCACCACCCACCACCCACCACCCACCACCCAACGCCCAAAAGCCCGAACGCCCAAATGCCCGAAAGCCCGAACGCCCGAACGCCCCAACACCCAACAATCCAAAATCCAAAATCTACAATCCTCCCCCTGGTCCCATTGACTAAAATTCGTCCAAAACGCGGCATTGGCCCAATCGTTTGATAGAATAGACACAGGACTTTGCTATGAACACATTCCGAATTCTAAGTATCGCTGCAGCAATGGCGCTCGTAGTAGGCATGTCACATGCCGACGACGAACTCGGGAAAAAGCCTAAGCCAAAGCCACCAACCCAGGGTGGCGGCGGTGGACCGGAGACCAAGCCTCCGCCACAGACTAAGCCTCCCGAAAGCAAGCCACCCCAATCAAAGCCCCCAGAGAGCAAACCGCCTGAGAGCAAGCCTCCTCAGACGAAGCCCCCCGAAAACAAACCACCCCAGAACAAGCCACCGGAGAGCAAGCCCCCACAGAATCGGCCTCCAGAGAATAAGCCCCCGACTTCGGGTGGCGGTGACGATGGCGGTCTAGGCAAGAAACCACGACCTGGTCAAGGCAGTGGTTCTGGCAACGGCGGCGGCTCCGGCAGTGGAGGATCAGGCAACGGGAATGGCGGGTCCGGTAACGGAAACGGAAACGGCAATAACCGACCTCCCATCATTATCGGTGGCGGAAACCAGGGTAACGGCGGCAATAGCGGCGGAAACCGTGGCGATGACAAGCTAGGACGAATTGACAACAGCAATCAAGGCCGCCCTGGTCAAGGTAACGACAGCGACCTTGGCAAGAGCAACCGCCGAGACCGCGTGTACAACACCGTCAACAACAGCAACCGTGGCGAGCGCAACTCATCCCCGGGCCGAATCGGGAACGCCCCGATCGACGTGATCGCAGGTTCATTAAAGAATCAGGTGCTGCGCGAGGACAATCCCCGTGCACGCCACCCTTCGCCCGACTATCGGCGCGGATATTACAGCTATCACAACGGCTGGTGCGATGACGACTTTTGGTACTCGCACTATGTGTTCACGCCCACCGTGAACTGCTACGTCTCGCCGTGGTACTACTACAACCATCTGCCCGGATATCTCCAGGTCAACAACATTATCGTTCTGAGCGGCAATCAGAACTATAACTGGAGAGGGTCGTACTACAACTATCGCCCGTATTACAACAACAGCGGAAGTTGGTTTAACGACAACCGGAGCGATCTCGACTACGCCGTCGACGATATCGTGAGCATGTTCGAGCGACAAGATCGCCGAGCGCTTAGCCGATTGCTTCCCCGACGTGGCAACATCGACATCTACTTCGATCAGAGGTATTCGTACTCTCTGGATTCAGATGAGTTCTACGATCTGATGCTCGACGGCATCATGACCACCCGAACTCGCCGCTACGAAGTCGTGCGTGTCGAGAGAAATCGCGACGAAGTCGAAGTTCAGGCTCGCCACCAATACGTCGATCCTTGGGGACGCTCAGAAAGCGTGTTCCACTGGTATCGACTGAAGTGGGAGCGCGACGGCTACGTGATTACCAAGTTCGGTACAACAAACCGTTCAGCCTGGTAAAAGCCACTTACGGCTATGAAAAAGACCCCAGTCCAACAGGACTGGGGTCTTTTTTGCGTCTTGGACCGCAAAATTTCAAAATCTTGCCCAATTTGTGAGGTTTCTTTAGCCGCAATCTAAAGTTGTTCCACATATCGCCAACCATTTCACATGAAATCTACGGGTTTTTTCAAAAAAACCTCAATCACGGACGATACGACACGAGAAGGGAGACATTGAAGTGAGTCTGAGAATTAACACGAATGTTGCGGCGATGAATGCCTTGCGCAATCTAGGCAACACGCAAATGGAGCTTACGGGCACAATTGGCCGTCTGAGCACAGGTTTGCGCATTAACAGCGCAGCCGACGACCCCGCTGGTCTCATCATCAGCGAAGGCATGCGCGCCCAAATGAAGGGCCTTGAGCAAGCGATCCGCAACTCGCAGGATGCTGTCAACATGTCCAAGACGGCAGAATCCGCCCTCGACGAAGTGCAGCGGCTTCTCACGAACATCAGAGGTCTGGCTGTACACGCCGCCAACACCGCTGTTGTCGATTCGTCCGGCCTTCAAGCCGACCAAACACAAATTCGCTCTACCATCCAGTCGGTAAACCGAATCGCCCAGCAAACCCAGTTTGGAACCAAGAAACTGCTCGACGGTACTGCTGGCGTAATGGCGAACGTCACCAGCGTCAACGACGTATCCAGCCTCTACATCGGTGGAACGTTCGCTGGAATGGGCACCGCAACCGGCCCGATCACAATTTCACGAGTCACTCAGGGAACCGTCGCATCGATCTCGCTCGGCCAGACGTTTGCAAACACAAGCAGCATCGTCCCAACCGCAGGCGCTTTCGTTATCAACGGCTACTCCTTCACCACCGACGGCAACGAATCGGTCAACGCGCTGCTCAGCAAGATCAACGCGATGTCCGGCACAACCGGCGTCACCGCGCAGGTTTCCGGCAGTGGTCCGATCTCCATCAACCTCGTGCAGAATCAGTACGGTTCGCAGCACAATATCAGCTTCTTCGACCCGACGAATATCCTACACACATCGGCCAGTGGCAGCGCCAGCGGTATCGACGCTGTGTTCAACGTCACGATCACCACTCAATCGGGCGTCACGACAACGCTGTTCACAGGCGGACGCGGCCCGCAGGAATCGGGTCTGAGACTCACCGATAACTACGGCAACGCAATCACATTGACCGAACAGGGCAACCAGTCCATCACAGGAGCCGGAGCAGTCGTTGGCGAAATCACCGCCGGCAATGTTCAGTTCCAGATTGGCGCGAACCAAGGTCAGGCCGTTCAGTTCAGCATGCCGCCAGTCTTTGCAAATCGACTTGGTACCGGCGTTGTCAGCGGAATGAGCCTTGCCGACATCGATGTAACCACCCAAACGGGCGCAACGAACGCCATGCGCATTATCGACGACGCGATCCAGCAGGTCGCCCGAATGCGCGGCGAACTCGGATCGTTCCAGAAGAACTTCCTTGAATCGACGGTTCGGTCGCTGGGTATCTCGCAAGAGAACCTCGCCGCGACCGAGAGCTCGATTCGTGACGCAGATATGGCAAGCGAGATCACGCAGATGACTCGATTGCAGATTCTCAACCAGAGCGGTATGTCGGTTCTGGCGCAGGCCAACCAAATTCCGCAAGGAATCTTGAGCCTTTTAAGAGGCGGCTAGGTTAAGACGAGCAGAGCAGCGTCTTTGGGGAGGCGCTCCAAACTCCAAGACGGCACGTTCCGAGACGCCCAGGCGCCCCGGAGCGGAACCGTTCGGAGCGAAAGCAAAGTGCGGCGAAGCTCGGATCACTTAACGTGACCTCCTCTCATCGTAAGCCCCGATCACCCGTCGGGGCTTTACAGTTTGTTAGAGGTCCACATTGACCAGGGAATTTTGCCAGGATCGCTTCTCTTGTCTCAAAGAGTACAGAACCTTCATCTCTTACTGAAGCAGAACGTTGGGTATGATGCGCGCATGGATGGAGGCAATAGTTCAAACGTACTAGTCATAGGAGACTGGTATGTTGATGCACACTGGGTTGTAGCACCGCACGAATCGGATACTGCTAGTCGGCCCGGCGACGTTCAAAGCCTATCTATACATGAAGTAGAGGCCACTGTCCGAGCCCTATGCGGAGCTGGCCAAGTCGCTAGCATTCTCGAAGCTGGAAGTCATAGAGGACTGTATGGAGAAATCTATGGCGTGGGCAGCTGGGCGATAGGGGATGATCCACTCATTCAGGCAATGATGCGCGGCAAGAACATCGGGGACAATCCGCTGCACCTGAAATCAAGGATCGAATACCAACCGATAGGCACGAAGAATCCGCAAAGGGTCTACAACCTTTCAACATCTGCTAAAAGCGGCACTAGCCGCGTCATTAGAGTCTATCGCCAAACATCCTCCAACGAATACAAAATAGTCCATCGAATTGACTTTGAGACTCCAGCGCCGTCGGGCGAGCATCGACGTTCATTTCACGATATTCAGAAAGCAATCCCGGATATCAAATACATCCTTGTGAAAGATCATGGGCATGGAATTGTCACTAAGGATCTTATCAAAGAGCTGATCAAATGCTATCCAGATGCCACCTGGTATGTCTCAACAAAGCAATGGAATGCGGACTGGATTTCAGAGCTTAAAAGTCAAAAACTCAGGCTTGTTTTGTATCAATATGAAGCCACAGCGAAGGCCACAACGAACGATGTACTCGCCAAAGAGGTCCGACACTGGTTTATCGACGGAAAAGCGCCTACTCGCGCAGCATTGCAGGCCATTGATCTTAAGTTCCGTGATCTGTGTCCTGACATGGAATATGAGACGAGCAAAAATGGCCCTGTAGTTATCGCCCTTCCCGGTCGCAATTCGCTCATTGCACGAATCCCTGAGGACCCCGCTTTCGGGTGCTTTCATCAAATGATGGAAGAAAAACAGCCTGAATCCTTTATGCCTCGTGCTTCTGCGCTGTTTGCCGCCCTTTTTCATTCAGACGTCGTCTGCAATGATGAGGATCATTGGTGTTCCGCAATTGCTCGTGCCTTAGAATTTACAGGCATATGGGTTCAGGAAGAAGCAGGTCGAATCTCCAAGAATGATTGGAAGGAAAACTCGGCTAGGCTTGCCGATACGAAAACTGGGGACGCCTGTGGGATAACGACTATAAAAGGGAACCCGGCAGATAAGCTACACAAAAGGATACAGGCACTGGAGACTGACAAGCATGTCAGCTTTGCATGGAACCATCTTCTGAAAGAATACAAGGATTCTTTTACAGCCTGGCCAGGCTTAGGAGCGATCAGGCGGAACGGCAGGATGTACCTCGAAGTGTGGCGCGCAATGAGCGACATTCCCGGCGTGATTAGTGTTGTGCGCACAAAGAGGCACACGCTGAATCAACTGTCCCTTGAACTTGACAGATTTGTGCGCTCAAACCGACAGCATCACAAAAGCTTTATGATCGTTGACGATCCTGGCGGAGGCAAGTCAACGCTTGTGAAGCAGTTAGCAAGGTTTAAAGGACTGAGGGTGCTGCAGGTTAACATCACTGAGCTGTCTCGCAAGGAGGATCTGCTTTCCTTCTTCGACACGATCGTCACCTCTCAGGCGCAAGACCCTACCTCCCCCATACTCGTGTTCGTCGATGAGATAAACGCACTCCTTGACAACCAGAACGTTTACAGCGCCTTTCTAGCACCTCTTGAGGATGGGCACTACAACCGCGAAGGAAAATCCTTCACGATACACCCTTGTGTCTGGGTTTTCGTAGGTACGGAAGACCTCAAGCAGACGCGACACCAGCCAAGGACAGTCAGGCATTTGGAGGAGACAAGAGACCAGCTAGTGGCAGAAATTGACAACTTTCTTGCGACTCATGCATCTGGCAGCGACAGAGGTTTCCCCAGCTATGCTCTCGTCGAAGGCGACCACGAACCCGCGCAGGTCGCAATCGCGGGGAAATCGGAAAACTCTCAGTGCGAGGATGGAACCGCAGTCACTATAGGCCTAAAGCACAGTTCCCCCCTAACCGAATTCCATACAAAGACAGAAAGAGAGTCCTACGAGGCCTCTGACCGCACACTCAAAAAGAGCGACTTCCTGTCAAGACTTACATCGCCACCCTTCTTGCTAAATGAGGCGTTGACTGTAGGAGACGAGATCCGCAACCAGATGCCTGTTCTTTGCGCAGAGCTGAAAAAGCTAAGAGATCAGGTAGCGATAGGCAACGACTTTGCTTACGAAGAGTTGCTTGAACTGAGAGGTCGCCAGCTTGGAAACGAACCTGCTCAGTATGCGAGACTTATGATTCTCAGCCGGATGGCCCGCGAAGGGCAGGCTCTGGAGAGGATCTACATCGGTACACACATGATAACAAGCATGCACCCTGAAGTTACAAGGATTAGCCTAAGAGTTCTGAAGGCCTTCGCCATGCTTGAAGACAGCTTCACTTTTCGCGATTTGAGGCATGATCTCGAAAGGCTGGTAAACGTACAGCGCGGCGAGGTGAAATGGCACAATCTGCCAGCCCGCTTCCACCAGCATACGGGTATCGAAAGGGTCGCGAACGGGAAGATAGTCATCCTCAATAGTCCTCGCAAACCCCTCGATCAGTTATGCCCCGAGGATGACGACGCTACCATGGTTGAAATCGTCCGGTCAGTTTCGCAAAGCGATTCGGGTTGGACCGGGATGGCTGTCCGTGACTGACCATTGTTGCGACGCTGCTTTCAAAATGCCGTAGAATAGAAACAGAGCTATCCGCATGGGGGGCCGCAAGGCTGAGATTTCGTACCGGGGAACCGGGCGATGACCCAAATAACCTGATCCGGGTAATGCCGGCGTAGGGATTGTGGAAGGCGTTCACCGCGGTGGTTGAGCTGCCTTTGCAATCGTCAAAGGTGGCTCAACTTATTTGAGGTGAACAAAATTGAAACGCAACGCATTTACGCTCATTGAGCTTCTTGTCGTCATCGCCATCATCGCCATCTTGGCGGCCATTCTCTTCCCCGTTTTCGCTCAAGCGAAGGTCTCGGCTAAAACAACTGCCGACATCAGCAACGGACGCCAAATCGGCATGGCGGTGAAAATGTATCTCACCGACTACGACGACACCATGCCGATCTTTTATGCTTACAATAGCGCCCCTCCCGGCTGGCAGCCAGGACACAAAGGCGTCGAGGTCCTCCTCCAACCCTACTGCAAGAACCAGAACATCTTTAAGAGTCCGTTCGATATCGGAGGACCATACACGTCAGTCGATGTTCCCGGCTCCGACTCTTATTGGAAGGCTTACGGCAGTTCCTACCGCTTCACAAAGTGCCTTTACACGGTCGTCGCCGGAGAGTCCTCCACCAATAACAACCCAACAACCGACAACTGGGTCGTTCAAGAAACCCAGATCGAGTTCCCTTCCGACTCCCGGGTTATGCGCTCGGAGATGTTTCCGTTCTTCGACAAGCGCATCGACATCAACTGCGAAAAGTACGGCTATGATTGCCCGTCTCCGTGGGACTATTACAAACAATGGAGCCCACGTGGAGGCATCTTCATCTTTGCCGACGGCAGCGCTCGGCACATCGTCGCCCCTGGCCAATTCGACAACGCCCGTGTGAACCCAGAAGGCAAAAAATCGGGCGAAGCGCACCCAACCGCCGGAACTTGGTATTGGGCATGTGACTGAAGCAAGCTATCAGCGGTCTGCTATCGGCTATCTTGGAATGTGATCGCCGATAGCTGATCGCCGACCGCCATATCGTCCATAATATCCCCGTGTCCGACATCAATACGCGCGTCGATGAGCTTGCCGAGATCATGTCCGAGTTCAACCTGTCTGAGGCTGAACTAAAGGGCAACGACTGGAGGGTGGCTCTAAGAAAGAACCGACCTGCTCCCACAGCAGCACCGGCGGTATTGCACGATGGGCACGCCGATATGGACGGGATGGCAAGCGAAACTGTCACTCCCGAACCTGCGCCAGCAGCAGAAAAGCCTGTCGGAATGCCCATCAACAGCCCGATGAACGGAATCTTTTACGCCGCGCCAAGCCCAACTGCGGCCCCCTTCGTGAACGAGGGAGACGTTGTCGAGGCTGGCCAGGTCGTCGCACTCATCGAAGCGATGAAGGTCTTTAACGAGATCGTCGCGCCGATGGCCGGAACAGTCCAAAAGATAGCGGCTAAGAGCGGTGATATCGTCAACCAAGGCGACCCCCTCCTATACGTGAGCTGAAATCCTTTTGCTCGGCCCCATCCAATCCAAGATTTCAACCTGCTCGCCGAACATTCTTAGCCATTTTGGCTGTGCGGACTGTGCTTCTTAGGCAAAGTAGAGTCAGCACGTTTGACGGCAAACGCAATTGGGTCTAACTCGACGAAGCCATGGTGCGGGCTTCATAATTGAGCCTCATGAACGCTGGCGAGGCTTCCTCATTTTTGTCCACGGGTGTTCAACCGCGTACCCTTCGCATTGGATTGCTTGGTTTTGGCACGGTTGGCGAAGGTGTGTACCGTATGCTCGAAGAGAACCGAGAGACCATCGAGGCTCGCGCGGGCATGGGTCTTGAGATCGTGACCGCAGGCATTCGCGACCAAGCAAAAACAAGGTCCCTTCCCTCTTCATTCTTTACGACCGACCTTGATTCCATTGTCGAGTCCGCCAACGTCGACGTTGTGGTTGAGCTCATAGGTGGCTGTGATCCCGCAGAACGCCTCATCGAAAAAGCTCTTTCGCTCGGCAAAAGCGTCGTCACCGCAAACAAAGAACTGATGGCCAAGCAGGGCGGACGCCTGGTCAACCTCGCCAAATCCAAGGGTCTCGACCTCCATTACGAAGCCGCTGTCGGCGGGGGCATCCCACTTATCCAACCGCTCAAACATCAGCTCTCCGGCAACGATCTCGTCAAGATGATGGGAATCGTCAACGGCACCACAAACTACATCCTCAGCAAAATGGCAGAGGAAGGCGCCGACTTTGGCGAAGTCCTCCGTGAGGCGCAAGAAAAGGGATACGCCGAGGCTGACCCCACCGCCGATGTCGAAGGTTTCGACGCCGCTTACAAACTCGCCATCCTCGCCTCAATCGCCTTTGGCAGCCAGGTCGACGTCGAAGATATCTATCGCGAGGGCATCACAAAGGTCTCCAGCGTGGACATGCACTATGCCGATGTGCTTGGCTATCGAATCAAGCTCCTTGCCATCTGTGAGCCCTGGGACGATGGCAAAGCCATCTGCCGGGTCCACCCCGCCATGATCCCCAAAGCCCACCCTCTCGCCACGGTCAGCGATGTTTACAATGCTCTCTGGTTCCAAGGCGATTACGTCGGCAGCGTGATGCTCAGCGGCAAGGGAGCGGGCTCAAAACCCACCGCCTCAGCCGTTGTGGGAGATGTGATTGACGTGGCTCGAAACCACATGGTGGAGGGTCCTGGCAGCGCCATTCCTTGGGCGGCAGATTTCCGCCTTGCCACTATCGGAGCGCTGCGGACCGCTTACTATTTCCGAGTCCGAGTCAAAGACCAACCCAAAGTCCTCGGCGCAATCGCCAACACACTCGGCGACGCCGACGTCTCCCTCGCCGCGATGGAGATGCGCGTTGTTGATCCAGAGCAAAACATCGGCGAGATCGTTTTCCTCACCCACACCTGCCAAGAGTCAGACTTCCAGCGAGCCCTAAGCGTTATTCGCGATCTTCCGGTGGTGCTGGATGTCTGCTCCGCGATCCGGGTTGAGGAGTAAGCAGCATTCCCCCTCCTTGTCTGAGCGGAGCGAAGATGGGGAGGGGGTGCAGGGGGTGGGGTAACTGAGTCAGATATCCTTTTCGGATGGTAGTCCAGTCTCGCTACCCAATTCTCTTCTGTCAACATAGAGAAATGCGCGTCGCCTGCTGCCAGCTCACAGTTGCCTTCAACGATCCCCAAACCAACGCCGACCGGGTTTGCGCGACCGTCCGCGAGCTTTCCAAAAAAGGCGTCGAACTGGCCGTCTTCCCCGAGTGCTTCCTCACCGGCTACGCCGCCGCATCCGCCGAAGAAGCCCGCAGCATTGCCATCTCCGAAACGGACCACCCCGTCCACACCCAGATTCAAGCGGTCGTTGAGGAGACGGGGATCGTGGCCATTGTCGGTTTTGCTGGAATCGACTCTGAGGACAAGCTTCGCAACACAGCCGGCCTCTATGAGCCGGGCATGCCGATGCGGCGCTATAGAAAGGCTCACCTGCTTTGCCTGGGTTATGACCGCTTTGACGAAGCGGGAGACGAACTGGAAGTCTTCGATACCAAGGTCGGCAGAATCGGCATCCTCATCTGCTACGACCTGCGTCCTCCCGAAGCTGCTCGCGTCCTAACTCTGAAAGGTGCAGAGATCATTTGCCTGCCGACGAACTGGCCGATCGGAGCCGAAGTCTCCGCACAAAGTGGCTCGATCTCGCGTGCGGCAGAGAACCGGGTCTTCATGGCTACAGCGGATCGTGTGGGCCAGGAAAAGGGCACAACTTTCATCGGACATAGCCGGATCATCGCCCCCAGCGGCCAGATTCTTGCGGCGGCGGACCATCGGGATGAAGCGATCGTTATCGCGGACTGCGATCTCGCCCAAGCTCGGCAAAAGCATGTTGTGAACATTCCGGGGGAGTATGAGTTGGATGTGATCGCCTGCCGCAGACCGGAGCTGTACGGAGTGCTCGGGGAGTAGCCAGTTAACCCCAGCGAAACGCGCATAAAGATAGAGCGTCAACTCCTCGATGCTCGGTCTTTCCTACTTGCTCTGCACCTGTCTCCTCAATACCGCCGACGTCGCGTACGTCGCACGAAATCTGAACTCAGACAGCAAACTCGGCAGAGATATTGCACAGGTTTACATCTGTGATAAAGACGGAAGCAACACGCGACAAATTACAAGCTCGAAGGCGGCCTGTGTCCAAGTGCGCTGGGAGGGCCGGGATGCCATAGCATGGACGACGCGCTCGAACGGTGGCAAATTCTCGCTTTGGTACGCGAAAGCCCCATTCAATAACCCCAGGAAGCTTGCTGAAGGCGAGACAATCTCCGCAATCGACCCGCGTAACTTCGGCAGCAGCTACCGTGAACCGATCTTCAATATCCGGCCAACACTTTCAGAGAACTTTTTCTCTCCGGTCGGATACGTCATTGACGTTGATGGCGACCTACAAGGGAGACGTATCGAATACCTCCCAGTCTTCATGTGGAAGCATCAGCGAGTAAGAGACAACCGAGAAACCCAAGACGACTCTGTTCGCTGGATCACCGCTGGCGGATACGGCCCGTCGGTTGGAGTCGTCTCGTCGATAGGCAAAGCGCGTTCTGGCCTCATCCTTGAGCGAGATGGCAAGCAGTATTCCTGCCCCAATTTCGAGGGCATTCCCATCTCGGCCTGGAACAAGAAGGGGGCAACTTCGTCGTGGATCTACTCGATCAGTTGGTTAAAGGGCGATCCTGTCGAGAGCTTGCACCAAATGAACTGGCTAACCGGCGAGTTTGAACTGGCTGCATTCGGGCGCGAACTAGACGCCGATGTCGAAAACGAGATAGCCGCTTCTTCGCTCGACACCGATGGCTCAATCCGTCATAAACCTGTGTCGGGAACATCGACATCTCATGATCTTCGTGCCCGAAAAAGCTACCGATTCACATCGGCTGGGATGCGTGTTCGGTCGCTAAGTCTTAGACCGCGTTGAAGCAGTGGATAGAGCGCTCACATCACGCCTGCACTTGCAGGTCAGGGCATCGCAGTTATCATGTTCTAAGTCCAAAATCTAAAATCCAAAATCCAAAATTGGTATCCTCCTCCCCATGCCCTTTCGTCGCCGCATGCGCTCGCTGCCCCTGTCCTCCGTCCGCATCACCGACCCCTTTTGGTCAAAGTGGCAAGACACCGTATCGGGCACCACCCTGCTGCACATCCACAAGCAGCTTGAGGAGACTGGGAGGCTGGAAAACTTCCGCAAGGTCGTCCGGGGCGAGAGCGGCACGCACAAGGGGCTCAAATTCGACGACAGCGACGTTTACAAATGGCTCGAAGCCTGTGCGTACAGCCTCGCCATCCGCCCGAACCACGAAGTCGGAAAAGCGGCCCGCGAAGCGATAGATCTCATCGCCCAAGCCCAAGAGGCCGACGGCTATATCAACACCTTTTTCCAGCTCAACTACCCGCAATACAAGTGGGCCAACCTCTCCGCAATGCACGAGATGTACTGCATCGGGCACCTCATCGAGGCCTGCGTAGCGATGGCCCAATACCACAGCGACGAGGCCCTCCTGAACGTCGGCATCAAAGCCGCCGACCATGTGCTTTCGATCTTCGGACCCGAAGGCAGGCTGGGATTCTGCGGGCATGAGGAGATCGAACTCGCATTCATCAAACTCTCGAACATCACCGGCGACCCGAAGTACCGCGAACGAGCCCGCTGGATGGTGGACATGCGTGGTCAGCGACCCTCACCGTTCGAGACTGAGCTGGACACAGGAGCCACCAATGCATTAGCGCCGTGGCTTGCCGGATTCATGAATGCCGACGGCAAGTACAGCGGCGAGTATGCGCAGGACCACGCCCCCGTGCGCGAGCATGACAAGGTCGTTGGACACGCCGTGCGAGCGATGTACCTCTACATCGCCGCCGCAGACCTCGCCGATGGACAAAACGACCAGGCTCTCGAAGACGCGCTTACCCGCGCCTGGACCAACCTCACCAAGCGTCGCATGTATGTGACGGGGGGCATTGGGCCGTCGGGGAGCAATGAAGGATTCACCACGGACTATGACCTGCCCAACCTCAGTTCCTACGCTGAGACCTGCGCCGCGATCGGGCTGTTTCTTTGGGGCCATGCCATGCTGGAGCAGACGGGAGAGGGCGACTACGCCGACGTGATGGAGCTTGCGCTCTACAACGGGCTCCTCAGCGGCATCTCGCTCAGCGGCGACCGCTTCTTCTACGCTAACCCCCACGAAAGCCACGGAACGCATCAGCGCGTGCCGTGGTTCACCTGCGCCTGTTGCCCGCCGAACATCGCCCGCGTGCTGGCGAACTTGGGGAGCTATGCGCTCGGGGCTTACGGCTTCGAGGAGCGTGGCTTGGGCGTCCCGCCCAAGCGTCACACGGGCGTCTCGCCCGTGGATTCTGATATCCATGACCGGGACGGTCATGGGACGCATGGGCGAGACGCCCATTCCACTTCTGACAAGACCGTCTGGATTCACCTCCCCATCGCGATGCAGGCTGAGGTCGCGCCGGGGCTCAAGATCGAGATCGTCGGCGATTATCCGCGGTCCGGAGAGGTTGAGGTCAAGGTCGATCCCACCGAAGGGATGGAGTTTGTGGTGAAGGTGCGCATTCCTCTGTGGTGTGGGAATGTCGAGGTCGAGGGTTTGGACGAAGAGGCCGACTATGACGGAAACTACATCCTGATCCGCCGTCGGTGGAAGCCGGGCGACACCTTTCGTGTGAACTTCGACGTTCAGCCGAAGTGGGTTCGGTGCAACCCGAAGGTTGCGGCAAACCTCGGTCGGGTCGCCCTCATGCGCGGGCCTGTCGTCTATTGCCTGCAGTCCGGGGCCGAGGATCGCACCCCACTCCTGGCAAAGGTCAACACCGACACCGAGATTGCCGAGCGTCCGAGCCAGAGCTTCAACGGTTCGGTAATGCTGTCTGCGCCAGGCTTCCGGGATGCCGACTGGGAGGATGAAGAGCTGTATCTCGACTCTGAGCCGGAATCGGAGAGCGCCGAATTCGAGTTCATCCCCTACTACGCCTGGTGCAATCCTGGGCCGAACACGATGGCGGTTTGGGTGAGGGAGAGGTAAGAGAGGGCAACGCTTCGTCGTCGCCTGTTCAGAATCCGCAGATGCATCTACCCAACCGCAACCCGCCAACCACTTGCCAACAACCTACCAACCACTTGCCAACGCTTCCCCCTAACGTTTCCCACCAAAGTTTCCGTATAAGTAAGTATAGTTTAGGGGTACCGAATGACTCTTCTTCAGCGCTTATTCAGAAACGGTGAACCGCAGGACCCAGCATCAATGGGCCCGCTGTATGCCACCGTCAAAGAGGTCATGCAGGATGTCCAGGCTTACGCCCGATCCCACGGCGGCGACATTCAACTCCTGAGCGTGAATGAAGAAGGCGACGTCAAGATCAAATTCCGAGGAACATGCGTAGGCTGCCCAATGTCGGCAGTGACGCTGAAACTAGGGATCGAAGAGCGGCTGCGGGAACTAGTCCCTGGCGTTCGAAAAGTCATTCAGGTTTGATAAGAGAAATCTGATCTCCGATATCAGATATCCGATTTTTCACCCGGCAAACCCAAACGTTTCCCGCATTGTGCTTTCAAGCGCATTCTGAAACGCGTTCGCATCGAGCTTGATAAAGAAGCCCTCATGCGCCTCTTCAAAGACCATTTCTGGATCTACCAAAGGCCGCCGACAAGGAATACTTGCCTGCAGCAAAACCGCCGTATCCGTTAGCCGCAAGGCACAGCCGCAAACCTTCTTGCCGCTCCCCGCATCCACAATGTCGTTCGGGGAGACGTGCATAAAGCAATCGCTCGACCGGCCTTCGGCGCGCAATTGCTCTGTCTCCTCTCCCAAGAAAGCGTCCACTCCCCCAGAGCGTAGGGCTGAGATCAGCGGTCGGGCCAAGAATCGATAGACCTTTGCAACCGACTTCGCATCCAGCTCTTCTCCCAATACGCGAGAGATCGCTGACAGCGGCACACCGATCGCCACCGTCACGTCGTGCCCATGCAGAACGGCCTTCCCGCCCGTCGGACGCACAACCCAAGGAATATCGCAGCTCACACGCAGAGCCTTATCCGGGTCTTGGTTCATTCCCAAGCTCACCCAAGGGCCGCTCCATCCATAAACTCGACAGCCGACAAAACCCCTCTCAGCGTCGATGAGGAGTTGGGCGTCGCGAGCCATATTTACTTGGCCAAGATGAGCCCCTTCGTTGAAGAATATGAACTCGGCATCCTCTCCGCCTTGGAGAGACCGATAGCATCGTTGGTGAGCGGTCTCTGTCTGCATGTTGAACCTGAGCTTACCTAATAGACGGACTTATCAATCCTGATGATCCTTGTAAAAAATTGACTATTTAATTCTGTTTGTTAAATGTGAAGTCAGCAATCACCATCCGATGGTCCGAGTTTAATGTCTCAGCCGCCCAAACCCGCTTCGGCGTTAACTCCTTGGAATGCCAGATTTGATCGATTCGAACTAGCGGATAAGCGTTCACTCCGGTGTTGCCCCACCCAACTCCCGCCTTGTTGAAGGAGTCCTCAAGCCACGGTCGTAAAGCGTTCTGCACCGACGCATCGGGTGGTGTATTGAAATCCCCGCCTACGATCACCAAAGTGTCCTTGGAAACGGCTAGATCGTCCAAAGTTGAGCGTAGCTCGATCAGTTCTTGCCTTCTGCTTCGTCGATTCTCGGCAAGCCCAGTCCAGCAGTCGGGGCTTATAAAGTTGAGATTAAAGACCGGCGGTTGGAGCCGAAGGCTGACAACTAGCAGCTTCTTCCCACTTCCGAGGTTGAAGAGCGCCGCAGTTGCGTTGGCAACTGTACGGTTAGAGCCAACAAACGGAATGAAAACAGCCTCCTTCTTCCCTCTTGCCACGATGGAGCAATCGGGTCCGGCAAAGGCTACACCCTCTTCACCGAATATCTCTTTGGCAAGAAGGTCAAGCTCCGGCTGGCTCGGCGTCTCTTGAAAGAGGACGACATCCGGCTTGTAGGCCAAAACCTCTTTCGCCGCATCAAACGATCCCCCTTCGCAGTTCAGGCTGATCACTCGCAGATCGCCGCGCTTGTCATCGGCGAAAAGCCCTCGACCCAGCGAAATCCATTCTTGGGAGAATAGCAACACTGGGATCAGCCACAATCCCGCCCATGCAGCCTTCCTTCTCCAGTTCCTCTTGCGCAGGCTCACCAACAGGCACAGCCAAGCAACAAAGCTCCAAACCCACACAGGCAAGATCGCCAGAGCCCAAAGGATGTCCGGCTTGAAGGCATAGAGGAGGCAGTCAAGGAGAATGAGAGCAAGCCAAATGGAGTGCGCCCTAACGGGCCTACTCTTTCGTGATGTCCGGACATCACTTTCGGGCACGTCAACAGACTCTGCATCACTCACGTAATTAGCTTATCCATTTCGTAAACATCAAGTCTGATCCCTCCACAGCTGCTGTTGTAGAGGGTACAAAACTGCCTCCAGAGTACGAATCCCGGGGCAACCATTTTCAGTCAAAAGATCTCTGGCACACCACGAGCGGCCGGCGCAACCAAATCCTTCAACCTGTCCGAATGATTGACTTTCCATTTTCGGACAAACTCCAGCTTGCCCCGTTTATTGATTCGATAAAGGAGGTGGTGGAAGGGTGCCGTCGACTCCTTAAGATCGTAATGCAAGTAGTAGTCGTAATCGTCGAACACCCAATGATCGGGCTGGCCTTTCCAGTTCACTAGACCTCCATATTCTCCGCCGTTCTGGACTGCCCTCCCCATCTGGAACACTTTGCCATTCCGAAATCCAAGGAAAAGCGTATCCTGTCCGTGTCCAGCGCCTGAGTGTCCACGCACAGCAGCAACCTTAAAGGGTGCTTTCACAACTGGTTCAAAGACTTTGAAAAAGCGACCATATACATACTGCCCTTTTTTGAACTCCACTCCCTCTTCGGGCATCCCATATCCAGCGACTCTCTTTCCATTCTTGTAAAGAAGAACGAAATGCTCGTCATTGAG